>NZ_CP194010.1:1261666-1577083 GCF_042055075.2 Roseobacter phycocola
GGGCAAATGGGGGCTTCGGATCGGTTTACCACGCGACAGGGTGATGCCTTTGAAGTGCTGTCAGCCCTGGCCGAAGAGGGCGCTCAGTTTGATGTCGTGATCTGCGATCCGCCTGCCTTTGCACCATCCAAACCCGCGCTGGATGCGGGCCTGCGCGCCTATGAGCGTATCGCGCGCCTCGCGGCACCTCTGGTCGCTGAAAACGGCATTCTGGGTCTGTGTTCCTGTTCGCACGCGGCGGATCTGGCAGCATTCCGTGCCGCCAGTGTGCGCGGGATGGGCCGGGCAGGGCGTGCGCCGCGTCTGATCCACACCGGGTTTGCGGGACCGGATCATCCGCAGCTGCCACAACTGGCGGAAAGCGGTTACCTGAAGTCTTTGTTTTTCGCGCTCTGAGCTGTGAAAGTTCTGATCGACACCTGTGTGCTCTATCCGACCGTGATGCGGGAGATCGTGCTTGGGGTTGCGAAAACAGGGGCTTTCGCGCCGTTCTGGTCGCCACGCATTCTGGAGGAATGGGCGAGGGCGGCGGTCAAACTGGGGCCCGACGGCGAAGCGCAGGCGCGTGCGGAGATCGCGCTGCTGCGTGCCGCATGGCCGGATCAGGAAGTCACGCCGCCGGAGGCGCTGACCGCACGGCTGTGGCTGCCGGATGAAAACGATATTCACGTGTTGGCAGCAGCTGTATCTGCATCAACTGACGCGATTATGACACTGAATGCAAAGGACTTTCCCCGAAACATTCTGGCGGAGGAAGGGCTGGAGCGGGTTGATCCTGACAGCTTCCTGATGAGGCTCTGGCAGGACAATCCTGACGCCGTTGCCCGCGTGGCGGAAGATGTTCTGAAAACCGCCATACGTCTGTCCGGAAAACCCTGGGACATGCGCGCACTGTTGAAAAAGGCGGGTCTGCCGCGTCTGGCCAAAGCGCTCGGCTGAGCGCGTCAGGTCAGTGTCGCATCCGCCCATTTTGCTTCCAGCGCTTCCAGGGCCGCGATGCGCTCCGACGTTTTCGGGTGGCTCATCATCCATGCTGGCACAGCACCACCGCGCTGGCGGGTGAGATCTTCGAGTTTGCGGAAAAGGGATTTCTGCGGTCCCACCCCGATACCGGCCTTGGTCAGCAGGGCTGCGGCATAGGCATCGGCCTCATATTCATCACTGCGGGACAAACGCGCTGCCAGCAGCGATGTGAGCGCGCCGGCGATCATCACCCCGATGCCGGGCAAAAACCGGCTCAGCACCATGGCAAGCGCTGTTCGCAGGGCGTTCTGTCCTGAAAAGTCTATCATTCTGCGTCTTGAATGCCCAAGGGCCACATGCCCCAGTTCATGGGCGATCACGCTGGCCATCTCGTCGGCGGAAACCTCACCCTGCCGGAATTTGTTGTAAAACCCACGGGTTATGAAAATTCGACCATCCGGGGCCGCCAGACCATTCACCGGATCAATTTCGTAGATATGCACCCGGATCCGGTCGATCTCCAGGGCCGCGGCCATGCGGTCCGTCAGGGTGCGCAGCATGGGATCAGCCAGCTCGGTCGACCGCGCGTCCAGTTCTCTGGCTGTGCGCCATGCGGAAAAGCGGTACATTGCGAGCCCGTAGAGGATCGCCAGCAGGATCGGCGTAAACTTCAGCATTGGGTGAATATGGGGTCCGGACCGCATTGCGGCAAGAGCCGCTGTGGCGCTTCAGCGTGTCAGCTCTTTCATGCCGCGCGAGAGTCCCTCAAGGGTCATGGGAACCATGCAGTCAGGGCCCATAACGTCCTGGATCATCGCGATCGACTGCGTATAAGACCAGTATTTCTCCGGCACCGGGTTGATCCACAAAACGGATGGCCACTGTGTTCTGGCGCGGGCCAGCCAGGTGGCGCCGCTTTCCTCGTTCCAGTGCTCGGACGCGCCACCCGGATAGGCCACCTCATAGGGTGACATCGACGCATCACCGACGAAGATGCATTTGTATTCAGGGCCATAGGTCCTCAGCACTTCATGTGTGGGGATCTGCGCGTTCCAGCGCCGCCGGTTGTCGCGCCAGACGCCTTCATAGAGGCAGTTGTGGAAATAAAAGTATTCCATGTGTTTGAATTCTGCCCGGGCCGCGGAGAACAATTCCTCAACCACACGTACATGCGGGTCCATAGAGCCGCCCACGTCCAGAAACAGCAGAACCCGGACGGCATTGCGGCGCTCGGGGCGCGTTTTGACATCGAGATAGCCGTGCTCTGCGGTTGCGCGGATTGTCCCGTTCAGGTCCAGCTCTTCGTTGGCGCCGTCGCGCGCCCAGCGGCGCAGACGTTTCAGGGCAACCTTGATGTTGCGTGTGCCCAGCTCCACCGTGTCGTCGAGGTTGCGGAATTCGCGCTTGTCCCAGACCTTGACCGCGCGCTGATGGCGCGACCTGTCCTGTCCGATGCGTACGCCTTCCGGATTGTACCCGTAAGCGCCAAAGGGAGAGGTGCCGGCGGTGCCCACCCATTTATTGCCGCCCTGATGGCGGTCCTTTTGTTCCTCAAGGCGCTTTTTGAGCGTTTCCATGAGCTTATCAAAACCACCTGCTGCCTCGATCTCGGCTTTTTCCGCGTCGGAAAGGTGTTTCTCCGCCATCTTTTCGAGCCATTCGCGGGGAATATCCACGGCTTCGAGAACGGCGTCGGTGCTGATCTCTTCCAGGCCTGAGAACGCAGCCGCAAACGCCCGGTCAAACCGGTCTATGTTGCGTTCGTCCTTGACCAGGATCGTGCGGGCCAGAAAATAAAAGCCCTCAACATCATAAGTGATCAGATTCGCCTTCATCGCTTCAAGGAACGCAAGAAATTCCCGCAGGGACACGGGCACGTTATGCGTACGCAGGGCCTCGAAGAAGGGCAGGAACATAGACGGTCCTCAGAACAGGAACCGGTCGAGCATAACGGTGATGAACATGGACACAATGGCAAAGATCAGCGCGTAAACAGCGCCATACTGCGCCATGTCCTTGCGGTTCCCGCCACGTTTGGACGCGGTTCTGGCACCGATAAGCGCGCCCAGGAGGGCTCCGACAATAACAATCATATTCTGCCTCCGGCAATTCCGTCCTGTCGGCACCCGCGCTTCTGTGTCAGGAGGCCGGTCCGTCTTCGCGTGTCAGGGATGCGATTTCACGCAGTTTTGCGCGTACAACCCAGTCAGCGCCGAAGCCGTATCGCGCCCAACCAAGACTGTCCAGTCTGACCTCGCGCGCCTCTTCGACGCGGCCCTCCTGCAGCAGCGCTTCGGCACGCAGCAGTTCCAGAGTGGCCAGCAGGGAAGCATTCTGCGAAGTACGGGCGGCATTCAGGTGCGGTGCCACAAGCGCTTTTGCTTTCGCCGGATCACGCTCGGCCAGCGCATAGGCTGCAAGCTGAGTGGCCACATAGGCGCGGTGCAGCTGCGTGCGCGAAGACCGGGCATAGAACCGGTCGGCCTGCGCATATTGCCGGAGAGCTTCGCGCCCGTCTGTGGCCTGCAGCAAGCGCGCGCGCGCATAGTGCGAGAAGGCGCGCCTGTTATCTGTCCAGCCCTCACGCACGGCAATGCGCAGTGCCTGATCAGCGGCTCCCTGACGCGCCCGTAACCCGGCGCCAGGGCCCAGGGCCGTTTGGATCGCATTGCGCCATTCCTGTGGTGTCTGGCTGATCCGGCCTGTGCCTGCGCGGTCACCTCGCGGATTGATGCGGCGGAAAATCCCGGGCAGCCGGTCCGCGACTTCGCGCTGGGACATGCCGGAGCGCAGTTCGGGGGCGTATGTCGCACGCAGCATCAGCATGTCAAAACCGGTCAGCACCGTATGGACATTGTCATCATTGAAGACTGAGTCCGGCAGGCGGTATAGGTCATTCAGCGGCCCCAGCGCCTGTGCCAGCTCCTCGTGCAGACAATCCCGCACTTCCTGCGGACTTGAATCATTGGGGATGAAAATCGCCAGTTTTTCGCGGGTCTTCAGCAATGCCCAGTTGGTCCGGTCGGACCTGCGTGCCGAGCGGTACTCCCGCAGCGACGAAACATTCGGGGCCACAAAACAGGCCGCCTGTGGCAGAACGCTCCGGATCGCGCGGCGCGAGACAGACTGTACCGTTATGCTGGCGTCGTCATCTGTTGTCAGCCGGATCGGAATGACGGCCTCGTTCTGCAGCCGGGTGATCAACAGGCGCAGATCGGGGATCAGAGTAGGGGGCGGCGTACCGGTGACCCGCACGGTGACCGGACCTTCAAACCGGGTGAACGTCTCAAGTATACGGCCACTTTCCATCTGAAAGGAGAGCTGCACAAAATCCAGGATCAGATCAGGGTTGGCTTTGGTCGTGCGCGCAACAGTTACAGGTGCCGCGAAGGTTTTCATCGGTGGCAGTTCAATGTCCGGCCCCACAGCGCGTGAGGGGGGCTGACCCTGCGATGCCGGCACGCAGGCCGACAGCATCATGATCAGCGGGAGGATGAGACGGCGTCTCACGCGCGGCTGTATTTGATAAAGGGCGTTTTCACACCGATCCGGTCGTAGAGCAGTCGCGCGTCTTTGTTGAAGTCCTGGGTGAGCCAGTAGACAGATGGCGCACCTGCCGCGTCTGCAGCGGCATAGACCCCTTCGATCAGTGCGCGACCGATCCCCTGACCGCGAACGGTTGGGTCAGCGTAAAGATCCTGGAGGTAGCATACATTTTCCCGCGACCAGCCGTGCCGGTGAAAGAGGTAGTGGGTCAGGCCCACCAGCCTGCCATCCACTTCGGCCACCAGTGCCCTGAAATCCTGCGGATCATCGCCCAGCAGGCGGTCAAAATAGAGATCATGGATCTCTGCCGGCCGGGATGTTTCATAAAACGTGAGATACGCAGCCCACAGGGCAGACCATTCTGCCTTGTCGGTCTCACGCAGCGCACGCACCACTGATCCTGGTGTCTGTGTCATATTCTGCCCGTCTGCCTCAGTCCGCGATCTTGCGCCGCGGATCAGATTTGGTGGCGCTCTCCGGCACCGTTGGACAGAGTGTAGCCGTGGACGGTCTGATTTGTCCACTGCGCGCTTCGGTACGGCGACGCCGGACCTTTTGGGGTCGCCTGTTTAGGCGTGCTCAGCGCCCGCCGCGGGCCATAAAGGCAAGCCGCTCGAACAGATGCACGTCCTGCTCGTTCTTGAGAAGCGCACCGTGCAGCTTGGGCAGTGCGCCAGCACCGCCCGATTTCAGGTCCTCGGCCGTCATGTCTTCGGCCAGTAGGAGTTTTAGCCAGTCCAGAACTTCCGACGTGGATGGCTTTTTCTTCAGCCCCTGCTGTTCACGGATTTCAAAAAACTGCGTGAGGGCAGTGGTCAGCAGCGATTCTTTGATGCCCGGGTGGTGCACCTCGACGATGCGGCGCAGCGTGTCCATGTCGGGAAACCGGATGTAGTGGAAAAAGCACCGGCGCAGAAAAGCGTCAGGCAGTTCTTTTTCGTTGTTGGACGTGATGATCACGATCGGCCGGTTGACCGCGCGGATGGTTTCGCCGGTCTCGTAAACAAAAAACTCCATCTTATCGAGTTCCTGCAGCAGATCGTTGGGGAATTCGATGTCCGCTTTGTCGATCTCGTCGATCAGCAGCACGACTTTCTCTTCGGCTTCAAAGGCCTGCCAGAGTTTGCCCTTGCGGATATAGTTGGCCACATCATGAACCCGCTCATCCCCGAGCTGGCTGTCCCGCAGCCGGCTGACGGCGTCATATTCGTATAGACCCTGCTGCGCGCGCGTTGTGGATTTGATGTTCCATTCGATCATCGGCGCACCCAGCGCTCCGGCGACCTGACGGGCAAGTTCGGTTTTGCCGGTTCCGGGCTCGCCCTTGACCAGCAGCGGGCGTTCCAGTGTCACAGCCGCGTTAACCGCGATTGTCAGATCATCGGTGGCGATATAGTCCGCCGTTCCCTGGAATTTCATGCTGTTGTCAACCCTTTAGTAAGCACTTTTCATGACGCTTTTAACCGTGTTTATACCGGATTGTGTAGTGACAATCCGGCTGGCCTGCGCTATCTGCTGCGCAGGGGCACATGGTTTGAGGATCTGGTGCAATGGAAAACGTTAGCCACGTTGAGGGGGAGCAGATGAAACAGGAATTTTTCCTGCCGGATGACTATCGTCCGGCCGAAGACGAACCATTCATGAATGAACGCCAGGTTGAGTATTTCCGCCGCAAACTGCTGAACTGGCGGGCTGAACTTCTCGCCGGCAGCCGGGACACCATAGAGGGCCTGCAGGACGGAACGCGCAATATCCCCGACGTTGCCGACCGCGCTTCTGAGGAAACCGACCGCGCGCTTGAACTGCGCACCCGTGACCGTCAGCGCAAGCTGGTCAGCAAGATCGACGGTGCGCTGCGCCGGATCGAAGAAGGCGAGTTCGGATATTGCAGCGTGACAGGCGAGCCGATTTCCCTCAAACGCCTTGATGCACGCCCGATTGCAACCATGAGCCTCGAGGCACAGGAACGTCACGAGCGGCGCGAAAAAGTGCACCGCGACGACTGATCCCGCTGCGGGTAACGACGGAGAAAGCGCCGGCATCTGATGTCCGGCGCTTTTGTTTTTGGTGATGGAACAGAGACTGGCAAAAAATGCGGTTGTGATCGGCGCGGGGATCGGCGGGCTTGCCTGCGCGGCGGCTCTGGCCATGCGCGGTGTCGCGGTGACACTGGTCGAGCAGGCAGACGAGATCACTGAAGTCGGCGCAGGCCTGCAGATCAGTCCGAACGGACTTGCGGTGCTGCGCGCGCTTGGGTTGCAGGAACCGCTGCGCCGGGTTGGTGCCGTGCGTGCGGACGCGGTTTTGATGCGGGACTACCGGCAGGGAAAACAGGTGGCGCGGCTGGGTCTGAACCGCTTTCCCGGGCGCGATTACCTGTTTGTGCACCGCGCGGACCTCATTGCGCTGCTGGCCCGTGCCGCGCGGCAACAGAATGTTTCCATTGAAATGGGCCGGCGCGCGGTGTCCGTGACGCCGGGAGACCTGCCAGAAGTGACGTTTGCTGATGACGGGACGATGCGGTCAGAACTCATCATCTGCGCGGACGGTATTCATTCTGTTGGCCGAAGTGCTGTCTGGGACGCGCCTGAGTCGGCCTTTACGGGGCAGGTGGCCTGGCGGGCACTGGTTCCGGCACCCGCGGATGCAGCGGCGGTTGCAACAGTGACAATGGGGCCGGGGCGGCATCTGGTGACCTATCCGCTGCGCGGCGGGACGCTGACGAATATTGTAGCGGTTCAGGAGCGGGAAGCCTGGGCAGAGGAAGGCTGGGCACATGAGGATGACCCGGAGAATCTGCGCGCAGCGTTCGCGGACTTTGGTAGTCCGGCGCGTGAGTTGCTGGACCAGGTGACGCAGGTCGGTCTCTGGGGACTGTTCCGGCATCCTGTGGCACCGCGATGGGAACGCGAGGGTGTTGCCCTGTTGGGGGATGCCGCGCATCCGACGCTGCCATTTCTGGCGCAGGGGGCAAATCTGGCGCTGGAGGATGCCTGGGTGCTCGCGGGGCTGGCGGTTTCCGGTGATCTGGCTGCGACATATACCCAAACGCGCCGCGCGCGCGTGGTGCGCGCTATAGACGAAGCAAATGCCAATGCGCGCCGCTATCACATGGCCGAAGGACCGGTGCGACAGGCCGCTCATCTGGCATTGTCTATAGGCAGCCGGTTTGCCCCGGGAGTGATGCTGAAACGCTTCGAATGGCTGTACGGGCACGATGTCACCGGCACCCATCCGCTGTGATCCGGCGGCGCGCGTGTCCTGCCGGACACGCGCATTCTGTATCCTGGTTCCGGGCAGGCCCGGAACGGGCCCGCGTCATGTCTTTGCGCGCTGCAGCATTCCAAAGAGGTCGCGGGGGTCATCAGGATCCGCCAGCATGTCGAGCATGTGGCAAAAGGACGTCTGCCTGATCTGATCGCGGACGTACCGCAGGGCGCTGAAATCCTCGATCGCAAAGCCAACCGAGTCAAAGACGGTGATCTGGCGGGAGGATATACGGCCTTTGGCCTGACCCGTCAGCACCTGCCAGATTTCCGTGACCGGATGGTCTGGTGCCAGCTGCTGTACTTCGCCCTCAATCCGGGTCTGTTCGGGATATTCCACAAAGATATCAGACCGTTCCAGAATGCCCGGCGCCAGTTCGGTTTTGCCCGGACAGTCGCCGCCAATGGCATTGATGTGCACCCCGGCGCCGATCATGTTGTCCGTCAGGATACGGGCGTACTGCTTGTCGGCAGTGCAGGTCGTGATGATCTCTGCGCCCAGAATGGCTTCTTCCGGGCTGCTGCAGGTGCTGACGGTCAGCCCCAGCCCCGCGAGGTTGCGCGCGCATTTTGCTGTCGCTGCTGCGTCGGTATCATAAAGGCGCACCTCCGTGATGCCGCAGATGGCCTTCATAGCGAGGCTCTGGAATTCGGACTGAGCGCCATTGCCGATCATCGCCATTGTTGTGGCACCCGCAGGCGCCAGCAGACGCGCCACGAGGGCGGAGGTTGCGGCCGTGCGCAAAGCGGTCAGCATCGTCATTTCGGACAGCAATACCGGATACCCGGAGGCCACGTCAGCCAACAGGCCGAAGGCAGTGACTGTCTGGAGCCCTTCAGCGGTGTTCTTCGGATGACCGTTCACATATTTGAACCCGTAAACCTCACCATCGGAGGTGGGCATCAGTTCGATCACACCTTCGGCAGAATGGCTGGCAACACGTGGGGTTTTGTCAAAAAGCTGCCAGCGCCGGAAATCGGCTTCGATATAGTCCGCCAGACCGCGCAGCATATCCTCAACGCCAACGTGGTGGATCAGCTGCATCATGTGATCCACGGAAACGAAGGGGACCAGGGCTTTGTCAGAAGGGGCAGGGTTTGTCATGCGGGTTTTCCTGTTCAGTAAGCGCGCGTCGGGCGGTCGAACACGCGCCGGCCAAAGGCTGAAGCCGCCAGATCAACCATGACCTGTGCGGTGCGGCCGCGTTCATCGAGAAAGGGGTTCAGTTCCACCAGGTCCAGCGAGGTCATGAGGCTACTGTCGTGCAGCATCTCCATCACCAGGTGACCTTCGCGGATCGTAGCGCCACCGGGAACGGTTGTGCCCACCGCAGGTGCAACGGAAGGGTCGAGAAAATCCACATCAAGCGAGACGTGCAGCATACCCTGAGCCGCCGCAACACGGTCCAGAAAGGCGCTGAGCGGGCGGGCGATGCCGTTTTCATCAATGTCGCGCATATCCACCCGGTGGATGCCTGTATTCTGCAGCGCCTCGCGCTCGTCCGGGTCTACGGACCGCAGGCCGATGATGGCCACGTTTTCCTCAGGCAGCGGTTTGGAAATGGGCGGAAAGCCATCAAAGCCCGGGCGTCCGGTGACATAGCCCAGCGGTGTGCCATGCAGGTTCCCGCTCTCGGTGCTGTGTGGCGTGTGAAAATCGCTGTGGGCATCCAGCCAGAGTACAAACAGCGGGCGTCCGGTTGCCGCAGCATGGCGCATGGCACCGGCCACCGTGCCCAGCGACAGAGCGTGATCGCCCCCCATGAAAACCGGCAGCCCGTCCTGCAGACCTGCTTCAGCCGCCGCAGCCAAGGCTTCTGTCCAGGCGATGGTTTCTTCCAGCGCATGGATGCGCGGGTGCGGTTTTGGTGTAAACGGCGCCGGGGTGACATTGCCCCGGTCCTCGACGCTGCAGCCAAGGTCACTCAACGCCCGGGCAAGACCGGCTGTCCGGTAGGCATCCGGGCCCATGAGGCAACCGGCACGACGCTTGCCGCAGTCCATCGGTGCGCCAATCAGAATGCATTTTTGCTGTTTCATGCGGGCCTCCGGATTTCGATTGCCCCGAGAATAAGAACCACATCGGGTCATCGACAAGCATCCAGAATGCGCATAATGTCAGCAATATCATCATTATGGACATGTAAAATGGACGAAATGGATAGCAGGCTGATCGGGATTCTGCGTCATGATGCGAGAGCTCCACTTTCTGAACTGGCCTCCCGGCTTGGCGTATCCCGCGCCACGGTGCGGAACCGTCTGGCGCGCCTTCAGGCGGATGGCGACGTGCTGGGGTTCTCTGTGGTGCTCCGGAGCGATCAGATCCGCGACCCGGTACGCGGTCTGATGATGATTGCGATCGAGGGGCGGGGGACTGAGCGCATCATCCGGCAGCTGCGTGCATTGCCGGAAATCCGGCATGTGTGGTCCACCAATGGCCGCTGGGATGTTATTGTTGAGATCGGGACCGCAACGCTGGAAGCTTTTGATCAGCAACTGACAAGGATCAGGCAGTTTGACGGTGTGACCGCCAGCGAAACAAGTCTGCTTCTGTCGACCCGAAAAGCCGGTTAGGCGCGACGCCAGGCCAGCAGCCAGAGGCAGGTCAGCCCCAGTGAAATCACTGCATTCCAGCCCGCCATGCTCAGTCCCAGCATCTCCCATGGGATTTCGTCGCAGCGAACGATGGGGGCGGCCATGATCTGGTCAAAAAGCTCATCCGCGCTCAGCCCGCCGATAGGGGCCGATGTGCAGGACGTGGGCCCTTCCCAAAGCCCGCGTTCGACACCCGCGTGATAAAAACCGATCCCGGATGTGGTGAGTGCGGCTGCGGCGCCTGCGAGCGTCAGCGCACGGTTGGAAAGCCCAAGAGCCAGCGCGCCGATGGCAATGGCCACAATGTGCGGATAACGCTGCCAGTAGCACATTTTGCACGGAGGCATGCCGCCGATATACTGGAACGCGAGTGCGCCCGCCATCAATGCCGCAGAACCGAGTGTTGCGAGCCAAAGCGCCTGTCTGCCCGTCACAGATACCTCACCAGATAAAACCCACCGGCCAGAATGACCACGAACAGGGTGAACATAAGACCCAGCCGCCGTTCAATAAAGTCCCGGATGGGTGCGCCGAATTTCCACAGCAGGAAGGCTACAAGGAAAAACCGGATACCGCGCGCCAGCACGGACGTTGCAATGAAGGTTCCCAGTGGCATGCCGGTCCAGCCTGACATGATCGTGATCACTTTGTAGGGGAAGGGGGTCACCCCGGCGGTCAGGACGGCCCAGAAGCCCAGATCGTTAAAACGCGCGTTGAATTCAGTCATGCGCTCTGCTTTGCCCAGACTCTCAAGAACCGGCTGGCCGATGCTTTCAAACGCAAATGCCCCGATGGCATAGCCCGCGATGCCGCCCAGAACCGACGCGACCAGCGCCACACCGGCGATCAGCCAGGCGCGGGAAGGGCGTGCAATAATCATCGGGATCATCAGCACATCGGGCGGGATGGGGAAAACCGAGCTTTCAATAAAGCTGACAAAGGCGAGCACCCAGAGCGCATGGCGGTGCTCGACCATGCTGAGCGTCCAGTCGTAGAGCTTTCTGAGCATGTCTGTCCCGTCGTTTTGTACCGCGCCCCGCAGACCACGGGACAGCCGCACGGTCAAGGTAAAGCTGTACAAAATCCCGGATAATACTTGCCCGGTCGGCAACCTGCGTGTAAGCGCAGGGGGGCTGCCCAAGTGGCGGAATGGTAGACGCAGGGGATTCAAAATCCCCCGCCTTCGGGCGTGCCGGTTCGAGTCCGGCCTTGGGTACCAGGCAGCTCTCCCGGGGATTTCGGATGCACGTCTGTGCGGCAGGATTCGCGCGTCCCGCGAAATGGGTGTTTCCTGTCGTGCCAGGATCGTCTGACCTTTGCCCTATTGTTTCCCCGGATTTGCAGCTCAAACGCCGGATCAGGCGAAACACCGCCCGGGGGCGTCCGGATTTCCGGGTTAACGTGTGGTCACCGGTGCGTCAGAACACCAGTCAGGTAAGGTTCCGGTGTCGTCGCCCTTTCGCGCAGGGCGGCACACGCGGAAATATGCAGCTGCCACAGCGGGATACCCCCCAACTGGCGCGGAACGGGAGAGCTTTCCGACAGCTCTCCCGTTTTATTTCCGGTTCGCTTCCCAGGCGGCCCAGTCCTCCGGCGTGTCCAGATCCAGTCGCGCCCGGTTGCCCGCGAGAGGGACATATTGCAGGGCGTTTTTCTCTTCTTCCCGTTTGCGCAGGCTCCGTGCGCCGCTGTCACCCGAGAGGGTCAGAAAGTCGTCGAAGAGTTTCGCGTCCAGCACCATGGGGTGCCCCGGTTTGCCCTGTTCAGTCGTGGCGCACCACATGGAAACCGTGCCGTCCTTGCCAACCGGGGCCAGAACTTTTCGTATGTCACCGGTTGTGATTTCGGGCAGGTCGGGCAACAGGATCATCGCGGCAGGGGATCCCTGAGGGAGTGCTTTCAACCCGCGCTTCAGGCTGGCGCTGAGCCCGTCGCGGGCGTCCGGCACATCGACTGCTGTCGCACGTGTGCCGCTCAGGCAGCTGTAGCGGTCATGCGGTGCGGGAGGGAGCAAAACAATGACTACACCGCGCGTCGCATCGCAGGCGCGCAGGATCTGTCGCCTCAGCAGAGAAACGCCATCAATGCGTCGCATCAGTTTGTCGTCCCCGCGCATGCGGGAGGAAAGCCCCGCGGCGGGGATCAGGATCGCAATGTCAGAGCCGGGGACTGATGTCATTTTCATGCTCTACACGATGCTGAAGCGGTGAAACAGATGCTCCGTCTGTCGTCCTCTATCCCCGCAGCCGACTGCCTTCGGGATCAAAGAGTGGCTCTGCAATCACACGGGCCGGACGCATCTGTCCCAGGATTTCGATTTCCACTTTCGGTGCCTCCGCCACGCGATCCGACGGCAGGAAGCCCATTGCCACGGATTTACCTGCATGGTGGGACCAGCCACCCGAGGTGCAGAAACCGACCACGCCTCCGTCAAGCCAGACCGGCTCGTACCCCTGAACATCAGCGTCATCCGCGTCCACCTCAAAAACAACCAGACGACGGGCAGGGCCCTTTTCACGTTCTGCTTCGGCGGCTTCGCGCCCGATGAAAGAGGTGTTTTTGGACCACTGGATGAAGCGGTCCAGCCCTGTTTCCGCCGCCGTATAATCGGGCGAGAATTCTGACATCCAGCTGCCGAAGAACCGGTCAAGCCGCAATGACATCATGGCCCGCATGCCAAAGGGTGTCATGCCGTGTGGCGCACCCGCATCCCGGAGCGTGTTCCAGAGCGCGCGCTGTGCCATGGCATCACAGTAAATCTCAAACCCCAGATCGCCGGTATAGCTGACCCTTTGCACCACGCAGTCTGTCATGCCGATGGTCATGCGCCGGACGTCCAGAAACCGCATGTCGCTGACGTCCGACAGCGTGGTTGCTGCGAGCACGCCGCGGGCGCGGGGGCCGGCAATCTGAAAACCGGTCACACGGTCCGAGATGTTTTCGATTTCAACATCCGCTGCCGTGTGCTGTTGGAACCAGCGCATGTGAAACGCCTGGGCGCCATAGGACGCGGTCAGGCGGAAGTCGTTTTCGCTGAGGCAGGAGACCGTGAAATCTCCGATCAGTCTGCCGCGTTCGGACAACATAGGTGTCAGGCTCAGTCTGGCGGGCTGCGAGATGCGTCCCGCCATGATGCGGTCAAGCCAGGCGCGTGCGCCGGTGCCGCTGATGCGGTACTTGCCAAAGTTATGAACTTCATTGATTCCAACGGCTTCCCGGACAGCTCTCACCTCGCGACCGGTTGCCGCAAAAGCGTCTGACCTGCGAAACGATGGGGTTTCAAAAGTTGGCTCATCCCCGCGCGCAAAGTAGTTGGGCACCTCAAGCCCGTACTGATGGCCCCAGACAGCGCCCAGATCCGTGAAGATGTCATACATCGGGGTCGTACGGAATGGCCGTGCGGCGGGCAGTTCCTCGTTCGGGTAGGACACCGAAAACCGTTTCTGATAATTTTCGATGACCTTTGGCAGCGTATAGCCGGGCGTGATCCAGTCGCCGAAGCGGGCCACATCCATGGCCATCACATCGCGCTCGGGCTCGCCCTCGATCATCCACTGCGCGAGGGTCAGACCGACGCCGCCACCCTGACTGAACCCGGCCATAACACCGCAGGCAGACCAGTAGTTGCGCATGCCCGGCACAGGACCCACCAGCGGGTTACCGTCCGGTGCAAAGGTAAAGGGGCCGTGGATCACGTTTTTCACACCCGCCCGTTCGAGATCTGGAAAACGGCGGTAGGCAAAGGCTATACTGTCTTCGATCTTGTCGAAATCATCGGCCAGCAGGTCCTGGCCGAACGCCCATGAGGTGCCACCAACGGCCCAGGGGCGGCAGGTCTGTTCATAAAATCCGATACACAGACCGCGACCTTCCTGGCGCAGGTAACTTTCTCCCGCGGGGTCCATCACATGCGGATGTTCATGCCCGTCCGCCATCATGTCGACGATCAGCGGGACATCGTCTGTCACCAGATACTGGTGTTCCATCGGATGCAGCGGGAAATAAACCCCGGCCATTGCACCCACTTCGCGGGCCCAGAGACCGCCCGCATTGACGACATGTTCGGCATGAATGGTGCCCTTGTCAGTCACCACATCCCAGGTGCCGTCGCTGCGCTGGTTGGTCTCTCGCACCATACAATGCGTTTCGATCGTGGCCCCGCCCATACGGGCCGCCTTTGCATAGGCATGCGTGGTGCCCGATGGGTCAAGATGCCCGTCGAGCGGATCATAAAGCGCCCCAATGATCCCATCCGTGTTGGTGACGGGTGCGATTTTGCGGATCTCCTCCGGTCCCACGATTTCAGTGTCGAGGCCCATGAACCGGTGCTTTGCGCGCTCTGCCAGCAGCATGTCGAACCGGTCCTGATTATCGGCCAGCGTCACGCCGCCCACATGGTGCAGCCCGCAGGACATGCCTGTGATCTCTTCAAGTTCGCGGTAGAGCCGGATCGTATAGCCCTGGAGCGCCGCCATATTGGTGTCGCCGTTCAGGGTGTGGAACCCACCCGCCGCATGCCACGTCGAGCCGCTGGTCAGTTCAGAACGTTCCAGCAGCATCACATCGGACCAGCCCAGTTTGGTCAGGTGGTACAGAACGGACGCGCCGACGACGCCTCCGCCAATGATGGCAACACGTGTGGTGGTCTGCATTGAAACTCCGGTCCTGGTCTTTGCCCAATCATGAAAGACACACGAAAGCGCAGCAGGTTCAGAAACGACAGATCATGCCGTTTCGTGTCAGCGCAGGGCAGACAATGGCAGAGATCAGACAATTTCCTCGGTGGTGCCCGCGCTGGCCGTGTCCGGCATTTTCGGCAGCTCAGCCGTTTCGATCACGTTGATCTGGTAAAAGGGGAAAGCGCGGTCCCTGTGTTCGCGGACGGCGAGGTATTCGGGGCTCTGGAAAACGGCATCCACGGCGGCCCGGTCCGGGTAATCGACAACCACCACGGATTTTGCGCCGGATGCGCCAACAACAACATCGTTTATGGTGAAACGCTGCCGGATCACGGCGCCGGCCTTCTTCAAAAGAGGCTGGGTGGCCTGCATATACGCCGCAAGGTCTTCGGTTGCGTCCTCGTTAATGCTGAGAAGCGCCATTACTGTAATTGTCATCAGGATCCCCCACTTCAACCGTAAGTATTACTTTGCCGTGCAAATCCAAGCGGCGTTTTGGAGGTTTCAGACGAAAGCGCACAAAAACGTGGGATTTTTGACGCGGGCCTTGTCTGCCTGCGACGGAACATGTCGCCACTGCGCATTCCGGGCCGGTGAGCGGGGGGCAGTATGACCCGCAGGACAGCTATCAGGACGATCCAAATGCGCACACATGCACAGGCCGTAGTCATCGGGGGCGGCGTCATCGGCTGTTCCATTCTTTACCATCTGACCAAATTGGGATGGACGGATGTCGTGCTCCTGGAGCGGGACGAACTGACCAGCGGCTCCACTTGGCACGCGGCGGCCAACATTCATGGCCTGCATGACAGCACCAACATCAGCCGCATTCAGCACTACACGATGAACCTCTATAACAGCCTCGAGGCAGAGACTGGTCAGTCCTGCGGTGTGTTTCAGCCGGGCTCGCTCTATCTGGCGCAGACCGAAGCGCGTGAGCACCAGCTGCGCCTGCAGGCCGCCAAGGCGAAACTCTATGGCATGAACTTTCATGAGGTCAGCCGTGATGAAGCCGAAAAGCTGCACCCGCTGGTCGATTTTGACGGCATCCGCTGCATCATGTGGGAACCCGATGGCGGCAATGTGGACCCGTCGGGCGTTACCAACGCCTATGCCAGCGGTGCCCGGCAGAATGGCGCGGAGATCATCCGCTTCTGCCCCGTAACCGCGACCGAACAACAGCCCGATGGCACATGGATTGTCCGTACACCCAAAGGCGATATCGCAACACAGTGGGTCGTGAACGCGGCAGGTCTCTGGGGGCGCGAGGTAGCATCACTTGCCGGCATTGAACTGCCGCTACAGCCCACAGAACATCAGTATTTCGTGACCGAGACCATCGCAGAAATTGACGCCCTGGATCGACGGCTGCCGTCCGTGGCGGATCGCGATGGCGAATATTACCTGCGCCAGGAGGGCAAGGGCCTGCTGGTGGGCGCGTATGAGAAAGACCTGCGTTTCTGGGCCGAGGAGGGCACACCGCAGGGCTTTGGCCACGAGCTTTTTGCCGATGATCTGGAGCGGATCGAGGACAACATGATGCGCGCCATTGAGCGCGTGCCGGCCGTAGGCGAGGCTGGGATCAAACGGGTGATCAATGGGCCGATGATCTGGTCCCCGGATTCCAACGTGCTGTTCGGACCAGTGCCGGAACTCAGTAACTATTTCTGCTGTAACGGTATTATCCCGGGGTTCTCGCAGTCGGGGGGCATGGGGCTGCTGGCAGCAGACTGGATCGTCACCGGCGAGACCCGCTATGACATGTTTGCCTGGGATATGGCGCGTTTCGGCGAATGGGCGGACAAAAAGTTCACCAAAGCGCGAGTGGGCGACCAGTATGCGCACCGTTTCAAAATCCACTTCCCGAACGAGGAACGTGCAGCGGGGCGTCCGATGCGTCGCAGACCTGCTTACGCAATGCAGACAAAGCTGGGTGCGGTATTCGGTCTGAACTATGGCTGGGAACACCCGCTCTGGTATGCGGACGAGCCTGGCACGACCGACACAGACGGGTTCACCCGCCAGAACTGGTGGGCGCCTGTCGGGCGCGAATGCCGGATGCTGCGCGAAAAAGCGGGCATCATCGATATCTCCAACTTCGCCAAATACACCTGCAAAGGCCCGGGTGCCGAGGCGTGGCTGAACAGTGTTTTCGCCAACAATATTCCAAAGGCGATCGGTCGGTCCTGTCTGACGCCGCTGATCGGCAAACGTGGCGGAATCGCGGGCGATTTTACGGTGACGCGCACCGGTGAGCACGAATTCTGGGTGATCGGGTCCGGCATGGCCGAGCGCTATCACAGACGGTTCTTCAAAGAAGTGCCGCTGCCTGAAGACACCACGTTTGAAAGCCGGACAGAGGCGGTCTGCGGGTTTAATGTGGCCGGACCCCGGTCGCGCGAAATGCTGCAGCGGCTGACCAACACATCGCTGGCGACAGAAGACTTTCCGTTCATGCGCTCTGCCTGGATAGAGCTGTCGGGCATCCGGGTACTTGCGCTGCGTGTCAGTTTCACCGGCGATCTCGGCTGGGAACTGCATTGCGCTGCGGAAGATCAGGCCCGTCTGCTGGACGTGCTCCTGAACGCCGGGCGTGACGTGGGGGCTGGCCCGGTAGGCAGCCGCGCGCTGATGTCGCTTCGCATCGAGAAAGGCTATGGATCCTGGTCACGCGAATACAGTCCAGAATACTGGCCTCAGGAAGTGGGCCTCGACAGGCTGTGCAAGATGGACAAGGAATTCCTCAATCGTTCGGCGGTTGAGGACGTGCTGAAAAATTCCCCGCGTGAACACCTCGTTCTGCTGTCCCTTGACGCAGCGGACACGGATGCATCTGATGCCGATGCGACAGGCGGTGAGCCAATCTTCAAAGACGGGCAGGGGATCGGGCGTGTGACATCCGGTGCCTATGGCTATTCTGTCGGGATGAGCCTTGCGATGGGGTATGTGTCGGGAGCCACGCCAGGAGACCGCGTTGAGGTCATGGTGCTCGGCCGGCCCCACGGCGCGACGATCCTGCACGAGCCACCCTTTGATCCCGGTGGCGCTGTGTTGCGCGGCTGAACACCGAAAGCGCGGTATTGACGTTCAGTTCAGCAAAGAGATCACTGTCAAACAGCTGCCAGAAGCAGGCTGTTGCACTGAGGCGCTGCACCATCACTGCCCGGCCCGGTCAGCCGGATTTTTTCCGCGGGCGACAACTCTGTGAACCGGATGCTGGGGCATGTTTCTGTATCCTGAGGCGCAGACCAGGACGCTGGTGCCGGTTGTAAGACCAACCGTCGCTGCCGGGGCTGTTGCAGCTGCCGGAGCGGGCAGGCAGGCCGGTTTGTTTTCGCTTTCGACAAGAGTCTCTGTGCTTCGGGAGGCACCAAAAAGCCATCAACATATGAACGGGCGATGATGAAGATTGAAAATGCTGTACCTGCATAAAAATCCGGCTCGGGGCTGTGGAAATACCGGGGCCTGCCGCAAGTGCCAGGAAAACGTTCCCGGACAAAGGGAACGTTGCGGATTACCGTCCTGTCTTTTGCGGTCAGCGCGCTGAACGGAGAAGCCAGCAGTGTGCTGTTTCGGGCGCATTCAAGCGGGTCAACCATTCAACCGGTGCTGATATCAGATGAGTGCCAGTTCCCGTTTGGTTCGGACCTCAATGGCCTCAGGTCTGCTATTTGTTGCGGGTGGCAGCGACCCGGAAGGTTTTGATGCCGCGGTGCCGGACATGCGGCACTGCGCGGCTGTCTGGCTGCCCGTTACAATGGGCGGATATTCAGCTCTGTGATCCTGTTGCCATCGCGTGCCCGGACCTCAAACCGGAAACCATGGAACGAAAACACCTGACCGACTGTCGGGATCATCTGAGCCTCGTGGATGACCAGTCCGGCGACCGTGTTGGCCTCCTCATCGGGCAGGTTCCAGTCTGTTGCGCGGTTCAGGTCGCGGATGGTCATGGCGCCGTCAATGACATATTGTCCGTCCTCCGAGCGCTGGACCGGGTGATCGGCCTGAGGGTCGAATTCATCCGTGATTTCTCCGACGATCTCTTCCAGGATGTCCTCAAGCGTGATCAGCCCCTGGAGTGATCCGTATTCGTCCACAACCAGCGCAAAGTGCGTTCTGCGGCGCAGGAACTGCCGCATCTGCTCGTCCAGTGTTGAGGTTTCGGGCACGAAATACGGCTTCATGGCCACGTCTGAGATCCGGAACCCCCGCAGTTTCGCGGCGTCACCGTCCGGGCCACCGATGATTTTATACATTGCCCGCAGCAGATCCTTGGCGTGGATCACGCCGATAATGTTCTCCTGATCGTCCTGAAAGACGGGCAGGCGGGTGTAATTGGACTGCAGACACTGCGCCAGAATATCTTCAGGCGCGTCATCCGCATTGATCATCTCAATGCCGGAACGGTGCAGCATGATTTCCTCAACAGCACGTTCATTGAGGTCCAGCGCGCCGAGAATACGGTCGCGGTGTTCTTTTTCGACCACACCTTCGGAGTGGCCCAGCGTGAGGGCGCCTTCGATTTCGGCGTGCACATCCAGAATGTTGCTGTCGGGGTCGATCCTGACGCCGAACACCCGCAGTACGCCGCGCACCAGCAGGCGGACGGCGGCCACGATGGGCGCAAAGACAGTCACGACAAGAGAAATGGGCGCAGAGACCAGCGAGGCCGCTTTCTCGGAATTGGTGATCGCATAGGTTTTCGGCAGTACTTCCGCAAAGATGAGCACAAGCAGCGTCATCACCAGCGTCGCCAGAGCCACACCGCTTTCCCCGAATGCCCGGGTGAAAATGGAGGTCGCCAGCGAGGCCGCCAGAATATTCACCAGGTTGTTGCCGAGGAGGACGGATCCGATCAGCCGCTCGTTGTCTTCGGTGATCTGCAGGGCACGTTCGGCGCCACGTGATCCTTTGTCAGCCTGGGTGCGGAGCTTGCCGCGTGATGCCGCGGTCAGGGCGGTTTCCGAGCCGGAAAAGAAGCCGGACAACACCAGCAGAAAAAGGATAACGCCACCTGTGATCCAGAAAGTCGCATCAAGCGTTGCGGGGACAGAGTCCATTTGGGATGATACCTTTGAGATTTATGCCCTTTGGTTATGGGGGTGCGGTCGGCTGCAATCAAGGGAGGAGCCTGCGATGCTGCGGGATTTGGGGACGCTGGACGGTCCTGTGCTGCTGTTTGGCGGGCCCTATTCGAACAGTGATGCGCTTGAGGCGCTGATGCGTGCCGCGGGTACAGCGGGCATTCCGCCGGGCCAGATGATCTGTACCGGGGATGCGGTGGCCTATTGTGCAGCGCCCTCTGAGACGGTGGATATGCTGCGCGATGCTGGGATCTGCGTGGTGGCCGGAAACTGCGAGAAACAACTGGCGTCGGGCGCAGACTGCTGTGGGTGCGGCTTTGACGAAGGCTCTGCCTGTGAGCTGCTGAGCGGCTCCTGGTACAGCTATGCCGCCGCGCGGATCGACCCGGAGCAAAGGGCGTGGATGGCGTCCTGTCCGGATGTGACCGTGTTTGAGCATCAGGGCGCGCGGTATGCGGTGATCCACGGCGGTATGACGGATGTGGCGCGGTTTATCTGGCCGGACAGCCTCGACGCGGTCTTTGCGGAAGAATGGGCAGCTGTTGAGGCGGCTGTAGGCCCGGTCGATCATGTGATCGCGGGTCACAGCGGGATACCCTTTATCCGCGAAACAGGCGCGGGCCGCTGGATCAATGCGGGCGTGATCGGCATGCCGCCACACGACGGACGGCAACAGACGCGCTATGCCGTTCTGGACGGTGGAGAGGTGCTGATCCACAAGCTGAGTTATGATGTCACAGCAGCGGCAGCGCGCATGGCAGAGGCCGGGCTGGTGCAGGGATATGACCGGGCGCTGCTGAGCGGTTACTGGCCTTCGGAAGATGTATTGCCACCGTCACTGCGTTTGCCCTCCCTGGCCAGAGGGTGATGGTTCAATACCAGATCCTGCAACCGCGCTTCGAGGACATGAGTATATATTTCGGTGGTGGCGACATCCGCATGGCCCAGCATCGTCTGGATCGACCTCAGATCAGCGCCCCGGGCCAGCAGATGGGTGGCAAAAGCGTGGCGCAGCGTATGCGGTGTGACCTTGCCCGGGCTGACGCCGCCTTCCACAGCCAGTTCCTTGATCAGCGCGTAAAACCGGTGCCGTGTCAGGTGCCCGGATTTTCCACGCGACGCGAAAAGAAAACGCGATGCGGGCAGACCTTTTTCCCGCCGCTCTTCCTCGGTTCTGTCACGCACAGCGAGCCAGTCCGCGAGGGCGGTCCGAGCAGGCGGTGAGAGGGGCACGAGCCTTTCCTTGCCGCCCTTGCCGGAAATCAGCAGCATCCGGGGATCGCCGCGCGTGGCGCTGACGGGCAGGCTGACCAGTTCGGAGACGCGCATGCCCGTTGCGTAAAGCAGCTCCATCAGGCAGATATTGCGCAGCCGGTCCGGACCGTCCCGGCCTGCGGTGCGGGCGGCAGCGAGCAGGCGGTCCACTTCTTCTTCGCTCAGTGTTTTGGGCAACCGTTTGTCACGTCCCGGACCCGCCACCTGCAGCGCCGGATTATCAGCGCGCCAGCCTTCTTCAAAGGCGAACCGGTAGAGTTGTTTGATCGCAGAAAGGCGTCTGGCGCGCGTTGCCTTCGACAGGCCTTCGGCATCGCACCGGACAAGGTAGGCCTCGACATCAGAACGCTGAGCGCTGGCAAAATCCAGCGACTGCGCCGCGAGCCAGGCGTCATATGCCTGCAGATCGCGGCCATAGGCCAGCAGTGTATTGCGCGCCGCACCCAGCTCCGCGCTCTGTGCTTCCAGAAATGCGGGTATCCAGGCGGCGCGGCTCATGGGTTGTACCGGTCCAGCAACAGCACCTGAAGCGCAGCGCGCCGGGCAGTTGTTTCAAACCCCATGCGGCGCAGCGTTGAAAGAGCTTCCTGCAGGGCGACCGGATCGCCCGCAGCTCCTTCTTCCAGCGTGGACAGCGTGCGCAGAATGGTCAGGCCCGGCTGGCTGTTGTCTGTAGCCCGGCGCACTTTGCCCGAGAAGGCCGCAGCAACAGCGGCATCCCGCGCTGTCCCGGCCACCAGCGGCAGCGGGCTGCTGGTTGCAATCGCTGTAGCCAGATCGTTGCCGGGTCCGCGCGCATCCTGGAAACCGGGTGACAGGAGCATCATGCGCTGCGCAATTGCTGCAGCGTCGCCTGTAAGGTCAGCCGCGGGCAGTTCATCGGCAAAAAGCGTAGCAAAAGGTACTTCAAGGCGAGCGGCCTGCATTGTGCGCCAGGCAGCAGGCAGGGCGCTGCTGATCCTGCCGGGATCACGATCGCGCAGTGCTGTTTCCAGTTCCTGAATGGCAGCGGCACGGTCCCAGACACCGCCTGATGCTGCTGGCCGGCGGGCCGTGTAAAGCCCCAGCAACTGATTGTCCGGCAGGCTGCCGGCGCGGGCAAGGCGTTCTGCGGCTTCAAGCTGGGCCTTCCAGCCTGCCAGATCACGCAGGTCTGCCACCGCATATTCACGGGGCAGAAACCGGGTGGGCAGTGGCTCGCCAATCGCTTCGTGAAGCCGGAAGAGCAGGGGCGTGATCCGCGCGGGCGGGGCCAGTGCGGGATCCCCCTCGAAGAGATCGGGGTCAAGAAAACGGGCCAGAAGATTGACCTGTGGCTCAGGTATGGTGCCCAGCGCACGGCCGGCATCATACAATACGGCTGCGGTAGCCCAGTCGCCCCCCCGCAGTGTGCAGAAAACGCGGTGCCCTTCGGAGGGGGCCAGATGAGGTGTTTCCCGCAGCAGATCACAGGCGTTGTCTTCATCGCCGGTCAGCAGGGCCAGATCCATGAAGGTGGCAAAATGGTCCTTGTCGCGCGTGGGGCCGGACTGGCCCAGCAGCGCAAGCGCAGGCTCCAGCGCACCACTGCGCCGCAGAACGCGCGCCCGGGCCAGGGTAAAAAGGTCCTCGGTTGCCGTGTCTGTGCCGGGCCCGAACGCCTCGGTCAGCAGCGCCCGGTAAAGCAGCGCCTGGCCCGCGGGCAGACGTAAATCCGGCAGGGTTTCCAGCGCGGTACTCAGGATCTGCGGATCGCTGCCAGCCCAGAGATCGGGCGGCAGACCCGTAACGGCCGGTGGTACAAGCCCGATCTGACGCAGGACCTGTTCGTTCAGTGGTGCAACGCTGACGTCCGGCGGCAGCCGTTCGGGTGCTTCTCCGGCGGGCGCGAGCGGGGTCGTGGCAATCGGGCGGTGCTGCACCACTGGCTGGCTATCGATCCAGTCAATCGCCGACAGCGGCTGTTCCTGCGCGCCGGCAGGCTGCGCAAAACACAATGCGACAACAATATATGGCGAAACCCTACTCAGCATCCAGCGTGACTGGCACCCGGACTTCTGACTGTGGCGCGCCGAAATCAGCGCCAAAGAAGGGGCCAACATAGGCGTAGCCTGTCAGCCCGAGAAACCCGAGGATCAGAAGGTAGATCAGAAGTTTGAACAAACGTCCCATTGTGCTGCCCTGTTTTTTGCCTGCCTGCCGTTTTTACGCAACTTATATATGGCCTTTTCACCAATATCACGTCATTCAGACGATTATGAGCGATTTTCAGCAATCCCTGGCCGATACGTCCGGAACGCACGGTTTTGTGTTGAAAAAGACGATTGTCATGGTCGGCATGATGGGGGCCGGCAAGACCGCCGTAGGGCGCGGGCTGGCAGCGTTGCTGGATGTGGACTTTCTCGATTCGGATCACGAGATCGAACAGGCCGCAAATATGACAATCCCCGAGATTTTTGCCCGCGATGGTGAGCCGTTCTTTCGTGCGCGCGAAACAGAGGTGATCCAGCGCCTGCTGCAGGGAAAGCCCTGTGTACTGTCCACGGGCGGCGGTGCCTATCTCTCTGAGGTGAACCGCGCCACGATTTCTGCACAGGGTGTGGCGGTCTGGCTGGATGCGGATATTGATCTGCTGTGGAACCGCGTGAAACACCGCGACACCCGGCCGCTGCTGCGGACGGAAAACCCGCGCGCAACGCTGGAGGCGCTTTTTGAGGCGCGCGTGCCGGACTACAGCCGGGCTGATCTGCGTGTGGCCTGTGCGCCACCGGTCTCCGTCGAAGCCATGGCACGCCGGGTTGCAGATGTTCTTGAAACCCGACCCGATGTGCTGGAGCGCCGAAATGCCTGAAACTGTCCACGTCAACCTGCCCGGCCGCGCCTACGACGTGCAGATCGGACCGGGACTGATTGATCAGGCAGGTGTGTATGTTGAACCGTTTCTGAAGCGGCCTCAGGTTGCGGTGATCAGTGACGAAACTGTTGCCGGGCTGCATATGACCGCGTTACGCGTCGGTCTGGCCGCGCGGGGTATCGGGATGTCCGAACTCGTTCTGCCGGCAGGTGAGGCCACCAAATCATGGGGGCCGCTGGAGCAGTCCGTTGAATGGCTGCTGGACCAGAAGGTGGAGCGCGGCGACATTGTCATCGCTCTTGGCGGGGGCGTAATTGGCGACCTTGTCGGATTTGCCGCTGCCATTCTGCGCCGGGGTGTGCGTTTCGTGCAGATTCCCACATCGCTGCTGGCGCAGGTCGACAGTTCTGTCGGAGGCAAGACCGGCATCAACGCACCACAGGGCAAAAACCTGATTGGTGCGTTTCACCAGCCAACGCTGGTACTGGCAGATACCTCGGTGCTGGGCACGCTGACATCGCGCGATTTTCTCGCCGGTTATGGCGAGGTCGTAAAATATGGTCTGCTCGGCGATGCGGATTTCTTTGAATGGCTGGAGGCCAACGGTCCGGCTCTGGCTGCTGGCGACATGGACGCCCGGGTCGAGGCGGTGCGGCGGTCGGTGCAGATGAAGGCCGACATCGTCGAACGCGATGAAACGGAACAGGGCGACCGGGCGCTGCTCAATCTGGGGCACACATTCGGTCACGCCCTCGAGGCAGCGACCGGATATTCGGACCGGTTACTGCACGGCGAGGGTGTCGCCATCGGCTGCACTCTGGCCTTTGAACTCTCGGCGCGGATGGGCCTGTGCAGCCAGGAAAGCCCCAGCCGTGTGCGCGCGCATCTGAAGACGATGGGCATGAAAACGGATCTGGCGGACATTCCCGGGGATCTTCCCGATGCGCAGACGCTGCTTGGCCTCATGGGGCAGGACAAGAAGGTCGTGCAGGGAGAACTGCGTTTTATCCTGTCCCGCGGTATCGGAGAGGCCTTTGTGACCGGCGATGTCACGGCTGACGCTGTGCTGGATGTGCTGAACGATGCGCTCCGCGCCTGATCTACGTGCGCCGGATGACCATTGCGTGTTTGTCTTCTGACGAGAACCCGACGCTTTCGTAAAATCCCTTTGCGCCACGTTTCTGACCAGTCATCAGCATGACCTTGTAGGCATCCGCGGCCCATGCGGCATCTATGGCGGCCTGCAGGACCGCCCGACCGTACCCGCGCCGCTGGTGTTGGTGATGTGTTACAACGTTCTCGATCAGCCCATAAGGCCGTGCATTCCAGGTCACATTGGGCAGCAGATGCAGCGTGACCATCGCAACAGCGGACCCATCGCTGAAAGCGCCGAAAACGGTTGTTCCGGGATGTGCAATCACACGCAGAAAGGCCGCCGGATTGTCTGCCGGCGGCCCGAAGGTCAGATCAGTGTAAAGTGTCAGAGCCGCGTCGCAATCCGCCGGAGTGAGTGGGCGGACGGAACACGCAGACGGCATCAGAACGGGATTTCGTCGTCCAGGTCGCGCGACGGTGCAGGGCTGCTGCTGCCGCCAAAACTGTCACCGCCGCCACGGTCGTCATAGCCCATCTGGCCACCACCGCCACCGCCGCCGTATCCACCACCGCCGCCACCATCACGGCCATCGAGCATGGTCAGTTCGGACTTGTAGGGACGCAGCACAACTTCTGTCGAATAACGGTCCTGGCCGGACTGGTCCTGCCATTTGCGGGTCTCCAGCTGACCTTCGATATAGACCTTGGAGCCTTTACGCAGGTATTGCTCGGCCACGCGGGCCAGCGGCTCAGAGAAGATCGCAACAGAATGCCATTCAGTGCGTTCCTTGCGTTCGCCCGTGTTGCGGTCTTTCCAGTTCTCCGAGGTTGCAATCCGCAGATTGCAGACTTTGCCACCGTTCTGAAAGGTGCGCACTTCCGGGTCGCGGCCTAGATTGCCGATGAGAATAACCTTGTTCACTGAGCCGGCCATGGTGCCTCCCTCT
Source organism: Roseobacter phycocola (assembly GCF_042055075.2). Lineage (GTDB taxonomy): Bacteria > Pseudomonadota > Alphaproteobacteria > Rhodobacterales > Rhodobacteraceae > Roseobacter. The sequence continues at coordinate 1,287,950 of NZ_CP194010.1, forward strand.
GATCGATCTGTTGTGCCACGGGAGAGCACGAAGGTGCGTGCGAATCCACCCGGGCGGGCTTTGCCCGACGCTATACCGACGGGGGCGGTTTTGAAACCGGATAACCGGCCCGGCGGTCAGCTTTTCCACCATGGAGCGAAAGGCTGGTGTCAGGGGATGAAACGGGTATAGTGGCGCCCGGAACGTCCGCGGAGGGGGCTTGAGACATGGTTGCAAGGATCGGTATTGCCGGTGCGCTTGTGCTGGCCTTGGCCGGATCTGCGGGCGTCGCTGAGACGCTGTCCTCCAAGAACCGGACCAAGCTTTTCAAGTCTCAGACCAGCGTGCTCGATAACCGAGCGGCCAGTCAGTACAACAACTCCGTCCGGCTCAAGCCGCCATCCGTCTACACGCCCAGTATCTGGGGCGATGGCAGCTATTCCGGCAAATATGACGGACCCTTTCTGGACATGGCCCGCAGGGCTGCACGCAAACACCGCATTCCGGAAGACCTCTTTCTGCGTCTCGTGCAGCAGGAATCCGGCTGGAACCCGCGTGCGAAGTCTCACAAAGGCGCATTGGGTCTTGCCCAGCTGATGCCTGGAACGGCCCGGGCGCTTGGGGTGGACCCGCTTGATCCGGAAGAGAACCTGGAAGGTGGTGCGCGGTACCTGGCCACGCAGTACCGCGAATTCCGGTCCTGGCCTCTGGCGCTGGCCGCTTACAACGCAGGCCCGGGTGCTGTGAAGAAGCATGGTGGCATCCCTCCCTACCGCGAAACACGGAATTACGTGCGGATTATCACTGGCCGGCAGTAGAGCGCGCTGTCACAGCAAATTCAGGAAACTTTCACAGCAGGTCCCGATCCGGGACACAGTGCTGCCTGAATCCTGCGTCATTCAGAACGGGTGAGTGACGAGGGAGCCGTCGATATGGCAAATGATGTTTTTTACGCGCGTCTGGAACGTATTCAGCAGTCGCAGCAGCAAATGGCGCCGGTACGCCGCGCTGTACCTGTGCGCGAACTGAGTACCACAATGCCCGGTGCGACCCCTGTCGGGATGGCCGGGCAACTGCCGAGCCCGGTTTTTGCTCATCTCAAAGCGTTGTTTTTTGGGGTCGTGCTGGGTGTGATTGCTGCAATCGCGCTTATTGGTTTGTCCTGGGAAGGATCGCCCTGGACGGTTGGTACAGAGTATCATGACTATGTTTTCTGGCCCGCGATGGGTGGTCTGGCCCTTGGGGGCGTTCTGATCCTGTTTTCGATGATGGTTGCCGCCAGCAGACCTGGCTTTGCCCTGTTTTCGCTGGGTTACCTCAGCGGTTTGATCGTTTCGCTGATCGTGTGACCGCCTCCTGTTCCTGAATGCCAAAGGCCCGCGCATTTCTGCCCGGGCCTTTCTCTTTTCAATGTTGCGCGTGTCTATTCAGCAGCAACCCCGCCAACCTCGATGACAGGTTCCATCTGCGCCAGAATGTCATCGCTGAGATGGCATTTGACCTGATGATCGCCTTCAAGACGCCGCACCGGTGGCACCTCCTTTTCACACAGGCCACCCGGCACTTCGGATTTCCAGCGGCAGCGCGTCTGGAACGGGCAGCCCGTGGGCGGATTCATGGCAGAGGGAATGTCTCCCTCCAGCACGATGTGCTTTTTGGTCACGCTGGTATCTGCAATGGGCACAGCAGACAGCAGCGCTTCGGTATAGGGATGGTAGGGCGGCGCAAAAACCTGGTCCGTTGTACCCAGTTCCACCACGTGGCCCAGATACATCACCATCACCCTGTCGCTGAGGTAGCGCACGATACTCAGATCGTGGCTGATAAAGAGCAGGGTGGTTTTCTGCTCGCGCTGAATTTCCATCAGCAGATCCGTCACAGCCGCCTGCACTGACACATCCAGCGCTGACACAGGCTCGTCCGCAACGACGATACGCGCATCACCGGCAAAGGCCCGTGCGATACCCACCCGCTGCTTCTGTCCGCCTGACAGCTGGCGGGGCATGCGTCCGGCAAACTCACGGGGCAGTTTGACCAGATCCAGCAACTTCAGCATGCGCTGCTGCCGGTCTTTCTCGTTTTCGCCGATCCCGAAAATCTCCAGCGCCCGGATAATCTGCCGCCCCACCGTCATGGACGGGTTCAGCGTATCGAACGGGTTCTGGAACACCATCTGAACCTCTGAGACAGTTTTCGTATCACGTTCCTCGATCGGCGTGTCACCGATCGAGCGGTTGTCCAGAATGATCTCGCCCTCGGTCGCGGTCTCCAGCCCCATCAGCACCTTGGCAAAGGTAGATTTCCCACACCCGGATTCGCCCACAATCGCAAGTGTCTCTGACTCGCGCGCCTCGAAACTGAGGGTTTCGTTGGCCTTCACGACCTTTTTGTCCCCTCCGCCGAAAATCGCGTTCGCAGTCACCTCATAATACTTTTTGAGGTTGTCCATTTTCAGAACGACGTCACCAACTTCGCCTTTGGTTTTCACGTCCCCGATCTCAGGCGGCGCTTCCCAGTCGATCTCCTTGAACTTCAGACAACGCGTCGCATGCCGGTCATTTCCGGGAACGGTCTCCATCTGAATGATGCCCTGATCACACCGGCCAGCTTCGAAGTAATCGCAACGCGGGCCAAAATTACACCCATTGGGCCGCTCATGCGGCAGCGGGAAATTCCCGGGGATGGCCACCAGCGGCCGCGCGTTTTTATCCGCGCCCGGCAGTGGGATCGACCGGAAGAGCGCCTGGGTATAGGGATGCTGCATTTTGTCGAACACATCCTCAAAAGAGCCGCGCTCCACAGCCTCACCGGAATACATCACACAGATCCGGTCGCAGGTTTCCAGAACAAGACCAAGGTTGTGCGAAATGAACAACATCGACGTGCCGTATTTCTTGCCCAGATCCTTTACCAGCTCGACCACGGCCGCCTCGACCGTCACATCAAGCGCAGTGGTCGGCTCATCCAGAATGAGCAATGATGGCTCTGACATCAGCGCCATGGCGATCACAATCCGCTGCTGCTGTCCTCCTGACAGCTGATGCGGAAAGGAATTCAGCATCCGCTTCGGATCAGGCAGTTTTACGTCAGTAACCACCTGCAAGGCGCGCTCATACGCATCCTTTTCGTTCATTCCCTGATGGATCATCGGCACTTCCATCAGCTGTTTGCCGATCTTCATCGCAGGGTTCAGCGAGGCCATCGGCTCCTGATAAATCATTGCGATCTCAGATCCGCGGATGTCGCGCAGCTCTTCAGCACTCATCTCGCTCAGGTCACGGCCCTTGAACTTAATTGATCCGCCGACAATCCGGCCGTTCTTGCCCAGATCCTGCATCACGCCCAGTGCTACGGTTGATTTGCCGCATCCGGATTCGCCAACCAGACCAACGGCCTCGCCGGGCTGAACGGTAACCGAAAAATCCATCACAGCGGGGATTTCCCTGAGCCGTGTGAAAAACGATATCGACAGCTTGTCGATCTCCAGAATGGGACCGTTGTAATCTGTCTTTGCCATGTCGTGTCTCCTTTGTGGAGCGGGCCTGTATCTTCTGGCCCGAAATATCCCGGGGGGTCAGGGGGGCAGCGCCCCCCTTAACCACTCATCAGTCGCGAAGGCTTTCCTCGCGCAGACCATCGGCCAGCAGGTTCAGGCCCAGTACCAGCGTCAGAAGCGCCAGAGCCGGTGCAATTGCTGCATGTGGGTAAAGCGCCAGCAGGCGGCGGCCTGCGTTGATGGTGCTGCCCCAATCCGGGCTTTCTGATTCAAGCCCGAGGCCAAAGAAGCCCAGCGTGCCCAGAAGGATGGTCGTGTACCCGATCCGCAGGCAGAAATCGACGATCAGCGGCCCGCGCGCATTGGGCAGAATTTCCCACAACATGATGTACCAGGGCCCTTCGCCCCGTGTCTGCGCGGCGGCGACATAGTCGCGTGTCTTAATGTCCATCGCCAGCCCCCGCACGATCCGGAAGACCGTAGGCGAGTTCACGAAAACCACCGACACAAAGACCACCAGAATGCCTGGATCAATGTCGAAAAGATCGAGGAATGGCGGCAGTCCGGGTATGGCGTAATCCGGTGTGGCCACCACACTGCCGTTGGTAGACACCAGCGACAGATAGAGCCATCCCAGTCCCCCCAGCACACCGATCAGCAGCGGTGTGCGCACCTTCGGCTGTGTGTAATACCGCGAGTTCAGCAGGATACACATAAAGATCAGCGGGAAGACAAAGAGGAACAGCGCCATGTAATTCGGGATACCCGTCAGCACGATTTCCGGTGTCACCAGCAGATAAAACAGCAGGATGACCGGGAAGGCGAGGATCAGGTTTGCCAGGAAGGACAGTACGGTGTCCAGACGTCCGCCATAATATCCCGCTGGCAGGCCCAGTGTGATCCCGACCATGAAGGCAAAGAGCGTGGCAATCGGGGCAATCTGCACCACAACCCAGGCGCCTTTGATCAGGCGGCTGAATACATCGCGGGCCAGATTGTCGCCCCCCAGCAGGAACCAGGCGTATTCGCCTTCATCCGGACTGCGCATCGGCGTGCCCGGCGGTTTGTTCTTCATGCCGGAAACCTGGCTCAGCGGGTCATGCGTGACCAGCATATCGAGCGGGCCGCCATAGACGCCGACAAAAACCCAGAACATCACCAGCGCAAAGCCGATCATGCCAATGGTGCTGTCAAACAGTTTGCCATAAAGCCCCAGCCGGCGCTTATAGGTGATCGACAGGGTGAAAAGAACAATCAGCGAAATCCACACAGGGCCGAGCTGAAGGAACATACGGGCCGCGATACTGCCCCAGGAAAGGTCTTCCATGACAGATCTCCCTTATGCGATGCGGATGCGCGGGTTGAGGTAGACATAGCCGATATCGGATATCAGCTGTGTCACCAAAACCACGGCGACCGAGACAACCGAAACTGCCAGCAGCAGTTCGATGTCATTGTTTCCTGCTGCCTGCACGAGCAGCCAGCCAAAGCCCTTGTAGTTAAAGAGCGTCTCAACAATTACGACCCCGTTCAGCAGCCAGGGGAACTGGAGCATGATCACGGTAAAGGGCGCGATCAGCGCATTCCGCAACGCGTGTTTCAGCACAATATCGGAGAACTTCACGCCCTTCAGGCGGGCGGTGCGGATATACTGCGCGGTCATCACCTCAGTCATGGAGGCCCGCGTCATCCGCGCAATATAGCCCATCCCGTAAAGCGCGATAGTGATCACGGGCAGGGTAAAGTTCTCGATTGTCGCGTTCTCCATGGCGGATGTCGCCGATCCTTTGAACCATTTGAGCCCAAAGGCGGAGGAGGCGAAGACAGCAATAAAAATAACGCCCGAGACGTATTCGGGCGTTGCGGTCGAGGCGATAGAGAAGGTTGACAGTGAGCGGTCGGTCACGGACCCCTCGCGCATACCGGCCAGGACCCCGATGATCAGCGCCATGGGCACCATCACCAGCATCACCGCAAACATCAGTTTGCCCGTCAGGCCCAGCCTGGTGGCAACGATGCCGCCGACGTCCTCCTTGAACACGGTCGAAAAGCCCCAGTCATTCTGCAGAACGCCGCAGAACGTGCTGCGCTCTTCAACAGGAGTCCCTGCGGCGAAACAGCGGCCTGTTATTTCCCCGCTTTCAGGGTCCTCGTGCTCCCATCCGGGTAACACGCCGAGCCACTGGCCGAATTTCACCGGCATTGGCTGCAGATACCCGTTTTTGTCCAGGTAGCTGGCCACGGCTTCATCCGACATGCGGAAGTTGCCCTGGGTTTTGGCGAGTTTTTCGAGGTTCGGGTAGAGATTGGTGAGCCAGAACACGATGAACGTCAGGCAGAGTGCCGTCAGTAACATCACGCCCAGACGTCTGAGTATGAATAGTCCCATGGGTGCCCCTGTTGTCAGGCTATAGCGCGCTGAAGCGCGTCAGTTATCGGAGATTCTGTGTCCCCGGATTTGGTTTGTGGCCCTATCAGGCATGATCGCACGGACCCCGTCAACGCAGACAAACGCCATCCGGTGTAAAATTTGCGACATAGGTCAGTCGTTTTCTGGCGATTTCCCGGGTGCGGCCGGATCAGAGGGGAAGGTGTCAGGCCAGTTCCGGCGCCTGTGCACCGGCACGGCGCAGGGCGGTTGGCGTCGCATGCGTGTGATGCTGGATGAACCGCGTGAAATAAGCGGCGCTGCCAAAACCGAGGTGACGCGCAATATCCTGTGCCGGTGCTTTCGTGCCGACCAGCAGACTGCGCGCCTCGTAAAGCACGCGCTCCGTCAGCAGATCGGCAGCTGTCCGGCCGGTCGCGGCTTTGCAGGCGCGTGTCAGATGTGTAGGCGTCACGCCGAGCGCTGCGGCATGATCGGCCATCGTCAGGGTTTCGCGGAAATGGGCGGAGATCCGGGCACAATACGCCGCGCAGAGCCGGGCAGCAGCATTGCGCCGTTCCGGCATGTGTTCCTCCATCGCCATCTGCCGCTGCAGCCAGACAGAGATGAGCGCGCCATGTGCTTCCATCGCCTGGCCGGTCAGCGGGCGGCCCGAGGCCTGTTCGCGGGTCGCGGCCTCCATCAGAACGGTAAGTTCCGACATCGCCCCCACTTCGCGGATACGCAAGAGGCGCGGCATCTGCGGAAACAGCACCTGACAACCTTCGGGAATGATAACGACCTGGCCGATGCCCTGGCGCCCCATATCGAGCGCAAAAAGATGATCTGCCGGCACGACAATGGCGTTATGTGTGCCAACCCCGCGACGCTGTCCGTTCAGAAGCAGGCGTCCCTGGCCCCGCGTGATCCAGATGAGCAACTGTTCACGACGGTCATGCGCCAGTGTCAGCCGCCAGTCACTGCTGCCCGTCAGCTGGGAAAGCGGTATGATGCGCAGGTCTGTCTCTGACATTCAACCAATCCGTGAATTGTCCCTTTTGATCATGCCAGTGGAGCCAAAAACGCGGTTTTCGCAAGTTTGCGGTAAAATATGTGAAAGTTTCAGCGGTTCTCCGCTGGTCTGAAATGCAGCCAGTCCGCCATCTTCGAGCGGAACCATGTGCGCTGGCGTTTTGCAAACTGACGTGTTGCGATCACCGCTGCCTCCCGCGCGTGGTCGAGCGTCATTTCACCTTTCAGATGCGCAATCAGTTCCGGCGCACCGATGGCTCGGTGTGCGGGCAGGGCTGCGTTGTAGCGTGGCAGAACCGCCCGCGCTTCTTCCAGCGCACCGGCGTCCAGCATCAGGTCGAACCGCTTTTCGATGCGTGGCGTGAGCCAGTCCTTTGGCGCGTCAAAGACAATGCAACGCGCCTGCGTCTCCGGCAGCAGTGCGGGCCCGGTTGCGTCCTGCCAGGATGCGAGGCTGCGGCCGGTTGCGGTCTGAACCTCCCAGGCGCGCTGGACGCGCATCCGGTTCGCAATATCGATCCGACCCGTGGTCCGGGCATCCAGTCCGGCCAGCAGGTCGGGCAGGGGCAATACGTCTGCCCGCGCGCGTATTTCTGGCGGCGTGGCCGGGATTTCCGCTAGTCCGCGGGTCAGTGCACTGAAATACAGACCGGTGCCCCCAACAATGATGGACCGCTGCGGGCGTTGCAGCAGGTCCCGGATGTCCCGCAACCAGTGGCCCGCGGAGTAACTGTCCGTCGCGGAGACATGACCATAAAGCGCGTGAGGTGCCGCGTCTTCTTCCTCAGGTGACGGCCGGGCCGTCAGAACCCGCCAGCAATCGTAAACCTGGCTGGCATCTGCATTGACAATCACGCCCCCCTGACGTGCTGCGATCTCCAGCGCCAGCGCGGATTTTCCGGATGCCGTGGGGCCTGCAATCAGGACCGGCATTTCAGGCGAGAGCCCGTCCAGTACCGCTTGTGTCGAATGGATCAGGCTGTCCGCCATTTTTTGCCGTCATCCCGTCCGGGGCGCATTGAAGTTACCGGCGTTTTCGGACATTTTGCGCCGCAGTTAAACCCCCTGTCAGGAGCGCGACCATGACCCAGCCCGAACCACAGACGAAGTTCAGCAGGGTAATGCTCAAAATATCGGGCGAAGCGCTCATGGGGGACCAGGGGTTCGGCCTGAACCCGCCGACCGTCGAACGGATCGCAAAAGAGGTCCAGTCGGTGCATGAGATGGGCGTCGAAATCTGCATGGTGATCGGGGGCGGAAACATTTTCCGTGGTCTGCAGGGCTCGGCCCAGGGGATGGAACGGACGACTGCAGACTATATGGGCATGCTGGCCACGGTGATGAACGCGCTGGCGATGCAGTCGGCGCTCGAAGGTCTTGGCATTCACACGCGGGTCATCTCCGCCATCACGATGAATGAGGTGGCCGAGCCATACATCCGGCGCCGCGCTGTCCGGCACCTGGAAAAGAAGCGCGTCTGTATTTTCGCGGCCGGGACCGGCAACCCGTATTTCACCACTGATACGGCCGCCACACTGCGTGCAAACGAGATGTCCTGCGAGGCGATCTTCAAAGGCACCAAGGTTGATGGCGTCTATGACAAGGATCCGGCGAAACACGATGACGCGCAACGCTATGATACCGTCAGCTATGATGACGTGCTCGCAAAACGACTGGGTGTGATGGACGCATCGGCCATCGCACTGGCGCGGGATAACAACCTGCCGATCATCGTCTTTTCCCTCGACGAACCTGGTGGCTTCCGCGGTATCCTCGCGGGCGAGGGGACATATACAAGAGTGCAGGGCTGAACGGGTTTTCACCGAGCCACTGGCCTTTCTGTGTCATCCTGATTTATACAGCTTCAAAGAGCACCGCGCCCCGGGGCGCTGATATAACTGCGGCAGGAAGAAGACCATGTCAGACGATTTTATGCTGGACACCGATGACCTTGAGCGCCGGATGGAAGGCGCCATGTCAGCGCTGAAAACAGAATTTGCCTCCCTGCGGACCGGGCGGGCGTCCGCCTCGATGCTGGAACCCGTGATGGTTGACGCTTACGGCCAGCGCACACCGGTTAACCAGGTGGGAACGGTCAACGTGCCGGAACCGCGCATGGTGACGATCAATGTCTGGGACAAGGGTCTGGTCGGCAAGGTGGAAAAGGCGATCCGCGAAAGCGGGCTCGGAATCAACCCGCAGCTGAACGGGACGATCATCATGCTGCCCATTCCGGAACTGAACGAAGAACGCCGCCGGGAACTGACCAAGGTTGCCGGCCAGTACGCCGAAAACGCGCGCGTTTCTGTGCGGAACATCCGGCGGGACGGGATGGACCAGATCAAAAAGGCCAAGGGCGACGGCATGTCCGAAGACGACCAGAAACTCTGGGAAGGCGAGGTTCAGGAGATCACTGACCGGTTCATCAAATCGGTGGACAGCCTTCTTGAGTCCAAACAGGGCGAGATCATGCAGGTCTGAAATGACTTTTCCTGCCTGTGGGCCGTGCACGGTGACAGTGCGCAGAGTTGCCCATACCCGTTCTAAAATCTTGCGAAAGCGGGCTTTTTGACGCAAAAAGAAGCACACAAACCCGCGCCCGTGCGCAGGACAGGCAAGGAGCACTGAATATGGCGTTGCAACGCCAGCCCCAGCAGACCCGGGTTCCGGGATGTCCGCATCACGTGGCAATAATTATGGATGGCAATGGCCGCTGGGCGACCCAGCGCGGGCGTCCGCGCCTGTTCGGTCACCATGCCGGTGCCCGCCGTGTGCGCGAGATCGTCGAGGCCTGTCCCCATATCGGCGTTGAATACCTGACGATTTTCGCTTTCTCGACCGAAAACTGGAAGCGGACACAGGTTGAGGTTGCGGGTCTGATGAGCCTCTTCCGCCGCTACATCATCAAAGAGACAAGAGCCCTGCGCGCCAATGGTGTCCGTGTCCGATTTATCGGGGATCGTGATCGGCTGGACGACAAACTGATTGTCCTGATGAACGATCTGGAGCAGGCGACCGAGCATAACAGCCTCGTGAATCTGACCATTGCGATCAACTATGGCGGCCGCGATGAGGTGACCCGTGCCACGCGGCGCCTCGCGCAGGATGTGGCGGACGGTCACCTGAAGCCTGAAAATGTGGACGAGGAAACGCTGCCTAGGTATCTGGACACCTGCGTTCTGCCGGATCCCGACCTTGTGATCCGCACCAGTGGTGAAGCGCGTATCTCGAACTTCCTGCTCTGGCAGTCGGCCTATTCTGAATACGAGTTTATCGACACCCTGTGGCCGGACTTCACCCGTGACGAATTTGAAAGCCTGTGCCAGGCCTATGGCGGCCGGGATCGTCGCTATGGCGGTGTAAAGGCCTGATGGCAGAATGACGGCGGCCCCTGACAAATGGTCTGACCTTGCGACACGTCTCGGCTCCGGAGCTGCGATGGTTATCGTTGGCATGCTGGGTGTCTGGGCCGGCGGTCACGTGTTCCACGTCATGGTCGCTGTGATCTGTGGACTGATGGTCTGGGAACTGGTGCGCATGCTGCACCCCTCTGAGCCTTCGGTGGCGATACAGCTTGGTGGTCTGTCCGGGGCGGCTATGCTGCTGGCCATTTATCTGCCGCTCGGGTTCGCACTGCCAGTTCTGCTGGCGCCCGCGCTGGTGGGTTTCGGTCAGCTGTCTTCGTTCCGCACGATTTTTATGATTTTCACCGTGATGGTCATGCTCGCAGGCTTCGGCATGATGTCCGTGCGGGATGACATGGGCTTTGTCTGGATGCTCTGGCTGGTGCTGGTCGTGGTGGCCACGGATGTGGTGGGCTATTTCGCCGGACGTTTTATTGGCGGGCCCAAGTTCTGGCCGCGTGTCAGCCCGAAGAAAACCTGGGCCGGCACCGGGGCGGGCTGGATCGGCGCTGGTATCGTGGGGGCAATCTTCATCTCTCAGACGGGGGCGGGCACACAGCTGATCGGTGTTTCGGTTGCAATTTCAATGGCCAGCCAGATGGGCGATATTGCGGAAAGCGCCATCAAGCGCCGTGTCGGTGTCAAGGACAGCTCGTCGCTCATCCCGGGGCATGGCGGTCTGCTGGACCGGTTCGACGGGATGCTGGGCGCTTCTGTTTTTCTGCTGATCATCGGGTCTTTTGTTGGCCCGGCAGCGGTGGGCTGAGCGGATGCGCCGCATCAGTATCTTTGGCGCGACGGGCTCCATTGGTCAGAACACCATCGATCTGATTGCACGTGCGCCGGATGACTATGATGTTGTGGCGCTGACCGGTGCCTCGAACATCCGACAACTGGCCGCCGATGCGCGCAGGCTCAAAGCAGAAATCGCCGTAACCGCCTGTGAAGACAGGCTGGATGACCTGAGGGCGGCACTGGAAGGTTCCGGTGTCGAGGCGGCCGCCGGCGCAGCTTCAATCGTTGAGGCGGCGGCGCGGCCTGCGGACTGGGTCATGTCGGCCATTGTCGGGGCTGCGGGGCTGGCACCGGGTGTCACGGCGTTGCAGCAGGGAGCCACCCTGGCACTGGCCAACAAGGAATCGCTTGTCTGTGCCGGTGCGCTGATGCTGTCCACGGCGCGGGATCACGGTGCCAGAATCCTGCCGGTCGACAGTGAGCATTCCGCGGTTTTCCAGGCGCTTGTCGGCGAAGACATGCAGGCTGTGGAACGGATTGTCATAACCGCGTCCGGTGGAGCTTTCCGGGACTGGCCCATTGAGAAGCTGTCGACTGCCACCCTTGCCGAAGCATCGTCGCATCCGAACTGGGACATGGGCCAGCGGATAACCATCGACTCCGCGTCCATGTTTAACAAGGCGATGGAATTGATTGAAACCAAAGAATTCTTTGGTGTTCGTCCTGACCAGATTGAGGCTGTGGTGCACCCCGAATCCATGATCCACGCGCTTGTCGGGTTCCGCGATGGCGCGCTGATGGCGCACGTGGGGCCGCCGGACATGCGCCACGCTATCGGATATGCGCTGCACTGGCCGGAAAGGCGCAGCCTGCCGGTAGAACGTCTCGATCTTGCGGCTATCGGCCAGCTCAGTTTCCGGGAACCCTGCGAAACCCGCTGGCCTGCGCTGCGGCTGGCGCGCGAGGTCATGAAAACCGGTGGTTTGTCAGGGGCGGTTTTCAATGCCGCCAAGGAAACGGCGCTGGACGCGTTTATCGCGGGCGAGATCGGATTTACGCAGATGTCGGACGTGGTTGAGGCCGTTCTGGACAGGCTTTCTGCCACTGCGGGACATATTGATGCCACCATGACCCTTGATAACGTCGCCGAAACGGACCATCTCGCACGTCAGGCGGCCAGATCGGTCATAAACGGAAAAGCAGGTTAACCCTTTGGATATTCTGTCACTGATCCCGCAGTTCGGCGGGCTGATCTGGACGATTGCAGCTTTCATTCTGGCGCTCTCGGTGATCGTCGCGATCCATGAGTATGGCCACTACATTGTCGGGCGCTGGTCGGGCATTCATGCGGATGTGTTCTCGCTGGGGTTCGGGCCTGTGCTCTGGTCGCGTATGGACCGGCGCGGCACGCGCTGGCAGATCGCGGCTCTGCCGTTTGGTGGCTACGTCAAGTTTGCAGGTGATGCGAATGCCGCGTCGGGCAAAGATGAAGACGCGATGGCCGAGGCCAGTGAAGATCCCGAGCGCCTGCGGGCAACCATGCACGGCGCACCGCTCTGGGCGCGCGCGCTGACAGTTGCAGCGGGACCAGCATTCAATTTTGCCCTGTCGATCCTGGTTTTTGCAGCCGTTCTGCTGACCAGTGGTGTCACGCGTGATCCGCTGACCGTCGGCAGTCTTAACCCGCTGCCCGTTGAACCCCGCGGGTTGGAAGCCGGTGATGTAATCCTGGCAATCAATGGCGATGCGGTGCCGTCGCGCGAAGACATGGACGCCTACAGCAGTTTTATCGCAGACCTCGAACAGAGCCCGACGCTGCAGTACACCGTGTTGCGTGACGGGCAGGAACGCGACGTTTCCGGGACCTGGCTGTTGCCGCCACTTGTGTCCAGCGTCACGCCGCAGTCTGCAGCGCTCAGCGCGGGGATCGAGTCCGGTGACGTTATTTCCGGTATCGACGGCGCCCCGATCTACGCTTTTGACCAGCTCAAACAGGCCGTTGAAGGCGGCGACGGTGCACCGCTGGCCCTGACAGTATGGCGCACTGGCGAGATGCTGGATCTGACGCTGACACCCAAGCGGGTGGACGAGCCTCAGGCCGACGGAGGGTTCGCAACCTACTGGCGTATTGGCATCGCCGGTGGCCTGGCCTTTGAGCCGGCAACGCAGACACCTGGCGTGGGCGAGGCGCTGTCGAATGGCGTGCGCCAGACAATGCGCATCATCGAAGGATCGCTTTCGGGCCTCGGTCACATGATCACCGGTGCCATCAGTACCTGTAATCTCTCGGGCCCGATCGGCATTGCGCAGACCTCCGGTGCAATGGCCAGCCAGGGCGCGGAATCCTTTATATGGTTTATTGCCGTTCTCAGCACGGCGGTGGGGCTGCTCAATCTGTTCCCGGTGCCGGCGCTGGATGGGGGACACCTTGTTTTCTACGCTTATGAGGCTGTTGCAGGCAAACCGCCGAGCGACCGTGCGCTGCGCATTCTGATGACAGCAGGCCTTGCTATGGTGCTGACGCTGATGCTGTTCGCTCTTGGCAACGATATCTTCTGCCCCTGACAGCTGCGGCGGGCCGAATTGCCCTGATTTCGCCATAAACCATCAAACTGGTGCCGCATTCCGGCGTTAAGTCTCTTCGCAGACAAAGGGAGTGGCACAATGCAAGCTATACAGAGCGGATACCGCGGCCTCAGCCTCCTGATGGACCTGAACTGGGACCGTTTTCTTTACGTTGGCACCATCGGTCTGGCGCTTGGCGCGGGCGCGTGGCTCGCTTCGGTTGCAGGCTGACCTCAGGGCAGAGCACCGCAGTTACTTAACGTTAAAATATTCATTCGGCGCGCATATAGTTGTTGCGCGTTTTTAGACCACATAGTTTTGACAACCTCTGGCTTTGCCGGTACTCAGTTAACAATAATGTACTGAGGATCGGGGCAGATCATGACACGGGGCTTTTCGCGGGCGGTTGCCGCCTTTTGTGCGTTTGGAACATCAGTCAGGCCGGCAGTGAGCGCGGCGCTTTTTTATGTCGTTTTATCAGCGTCCTGGATAGCTGCTCCGCAACCGGCACTTGCCCAGCAGATCACTCTGAATTCGATTGAAATCGAAGGTAATGCACGGGTCGGCGACGCTGCGATCCTGACACGGGCAGGAATCGCCCGGGGTCAGACTGTGACCGCAGGTGAGCTGAACACGGCATTTCAGGCCCTTATCGATTCCGGATTGTTCGAGACTGTGAACTTTGAGCCGCGAGGCTCGTCACTGCTCATTACGGTGGTCGAATATCCGACGATCAACAGGATCAATTTCGAAGGCAACCGGCGTATCAGCGACGAACAGCTGTCAGCGGCCATCAATTCCAACGAACGCCGTGTTTTCAATCCGTCTCAGGTCGAACGCGATGCGGCCCTGATTGCTGACGCCTATGCGATCGAAGGTCGCCTGTCTGCCCGTGTAACGCCAAAAATCATCCGTCGCTCTGATAACCGGGTGGATCTGGTTTTTGAGGTCCTGGAAGGTGATGTGATCGAGATTGAGCGGCTTAGCTTTGTCGGCAACCGTGTTTACTCTGACCGTCGCCTGCGCCGTGTCCTGGCGACGAAACAGGCCGGTTTGTTCAGGTCATTTGTGCGCAGCGATACACTGATCGAGGATCGCATCGAATTCGACAAACAGGTGCTTCGTGATTTTTACCTGTCACGCGGATATGTGGATTTCCGGACTAATTCCGCCAATGCCGAACTTACTGAGGAGCGCGACGGTTACTTTCTGGTGTTCAATGTTCAGGAAGGTCAACAGTTCCGCATCGGCGAGATTTCGGTGACGAGTGAGCTTACGAACGTGGATTCCGATGAGTATCTCGGCATTGTCGGTATTGATTCAGGCGACGTGTACTCGCCAACATTGATCGAAAATGACATCGCCCGCATGGAGCGCCTAGCGCTGCGGCAGGGCGTGGATTTCCTGCGGGTTGAGCCGCGCGTTTCCCGCGACGAGCGCAATCTGGAACTGGACATTGAGTATGTCCTGAGCCGCGGTCAGCGGGTTTTTGTCGAGCGTATCGACATCGAAGGAAACACTACAACACTGGACCAGGTGATCCGCCGGCAGTTTGACAGCGTTGAAGGCGACCCCTTCAATCCGCGTGAAATCCGCGAAGCCGCAGAACGGATCCGCGCGCTGAACTTCTTTGAGGTTGCCGAAGTGAATGCGCGCGAGGGCTCCACACCGGATCAGGTGATTGTTGATGTGGATGTCGAGGAAAGGCCCACAGGCTCGCTGACGTTCGGTGCTTCATTCTCGAACAATGACGGGATCGGTTTCGCGATCCGTTTCTCCGAGGAAAATTTTCTTGGACGCGGCCAGCGGTTCAGCGCGACTGTTTCGACCGCGGAAGACTCGGATGAATACGGTATAAGATTTGTAGAACCGGCTTTCCTCGGGCGGGATGTTGCTTTTGGCCTGGAACTGGACGTCGCCGAGACTGACAGCTCATTTACGACCTATGACACAGACCGGTTCCTGTTCCGTCCGTCGCTGACCTTCCCGATCGGTGAAAATTCAAGCCTTCAGCTGCGGTACACCTTTGAGGAATCGGAAATGCTCGCGCGCGAAACACCGGTGAACGGTGTGGTTATTGGAAATGAAATTGCCGCAGGTGAACTGGTCAGCAGCGCTCCTGGTTACGTTTTCACTTATGACACGCGCCGCGGCGGGATTGATACAAACTCCGGCTACCTTTTCGAATTTGGTCAGGATTTCTCCGGACTTGGCGGAGACAACAAATTCATCAAGACGACGGCTCGTGTGATCGGCGAAACGCGCGTGTTCAACGAAGAAATCACATTGCGTGCCTCGCTCGAAGGTGGCGCGCTGAGTTTTGGCAGTGGAACCAACCGGGCTGTGGACCGTTTCCTGCTGGACACGAACATTATCCGTGGCTTTGAACCCGGCGGTATCGGGCCGCGCGATCTGTCAGTCTCCGGCGAAGACCCTCTGGGCGGTAACCTTTACCTCGCAGCGCGTTTTGAGGCGGAGTTCCCGCTGGGCCTGCCGGAAGAGCTGGGTATTCAGGGTGGCGTATTCTATGACGTCGGCAACCTCTGGAACCTTTCGGACGTCAACACCGCTGGCGGTAACATCGTTGGCGAGGGTGGTTCCTTCCGCCATGTGGTTGGTTTCTCGATCCTCTGGGACACGCCGGTCGGACCGCTGCGGTTCAACTTCTCTGAAGCGATCAAAAAAGAAGAATTTGACCGCGATCAGACATTTGAACTGACACTCAGCACGTCCTTCTGAGCGGGTGTCTGCGGTGAGACGCAGCATCACTGGTGCAGTGATGGCAGCCCTTGTGCTGTTTGCCGGGGAGGTCACGGCGCAGGAGCGCAGCAGGCTTGATGTAAAGAGCCCGGTGCTCACCATCGATTCTGAGCGCATGTTCGAGGGCAGTGACTTTGGTCGGAACACGGCCGCAGAGTTTGAGGCGCTTGCGGCGCAACTGAGTTCTGAAAACCGGCGGATTGAAGAAGAACTCAGCCAGGAAGAGCGTGACATCACTGAACAGCGCGCAAGCCTGACGCCTCAGGAATTCCGGGAACTTGCGGATGCCTTTGACGCGAAGGTTCAGGAAATTCGCCGTGAGCAGGACACGAAAACGCGCCAGCTCAATACAGACCTTGAGGAACGCAGGCGCCAGTTCCTGAATGCCGCTGCACCTGTTCTGGAGCAGTTGATGCGTGAAGCAGGTGCGGGCGTCATTATGGAACGCCGGTCAGTTTTCATCAGTTCGAACTCCATCGACATCACGGATGTGGCCATATCACGTCTGAACGAGTTGTTGCCCGACGCCGGCAATGCACCGGAACAGTAGCGCCTGCCGGGTCAGTGTGCTTGCCCCGGATGGGTTGAGTTGCTAGGCATGTTCAAGCCCTTGAGGATAAAAGGACACTTACTATGACCAGCCCGAGCACCGAGGCGGACATTCAGCTTATCCAGCGTATTCTGCCACACCGGTATCCCTTTCTTCTGGTTGACCGCGTGGTCGATATCGACGGAACCCAGTCTGCTCTGGGTCTTAAGAATGTCACCATGAACGAACCGCATTTTCAGGGGCATTTCCCCGGCCTGCCCATCATGCCGGGCGTGACGATCATCGAAGCGATGGCCCAGACTGCGGCGGTCATGGTTGGTGTCACGCTTGAGATGGCGGACAAGGACATGAAGGTGTATTTCATGGCCATCGACAAAGCCAAGTTCCGCCGGAAGGTTGTGCCGGGGGACGTACTGGAAATGCGTGTGACGACCCTGCGTGGCAAACCCGGTGGCAAGGTCTGGCGTTTTGGCGGTGTTGCCAGTGTGGACGGCGAAATGGCGGCGGAATGCGAGTTCACTGCCATGATGGACCTCTGAGCGCATGGGCGGCATTCACCCCAGCGCTGTCGTTGAAGAGGGCGCAAAGATTGATCCGACCGCAACAGTGGGACCGTTCTGCACTGTAGGGCCTCAGGTCACGCTGGGGCCGGGCGTTGAACTGCGCAGCCATGTGGTGGTGACGGGACGCACCATTGTGGGAGAGGACACCGTTATCTTCCCCTTTGCGGTCATCGGAGAAATTCCCCAGGACCTTAAGTTCCGGGGCGAAGCGACTGAACTGGTGATCGGCAAACGTAACCGCATCCGCGAGCATGTCACAATGAACTGTGGCACTGAGGGCGGCGGTGGAGTGACCCGCGTTGGGGATGACGGGCTCTTTATGGCCGGATGCCATATCGCTCACGATGCGATTATCGGTGATCGCTGTATCATCGTAAATTCGGTTGCGATCGCGGGCCATTGTATCCTAGAGGATGACGTGATCGTCGGCGGCCTGTCCGGTGTGCATCAGTTCGTCCGCATCGGACGTGGCGCCATTATCGGAGCCGTGACGATGGTGACCAATGATGTGATCCCCTACGGCCTTGTGCAGGCCCCACGGGGTGAACTGGACGGCCTGAACCTCGTCGGGCTCAAGCGTCGCGGTGTGTCGCGTGCTGATATCACCGCGCTGCGCGCCGCTTTCCAGATGCTGGCCCAGGGCGAAGGGACGTTCCACGACCGCGCGCAGAGGCTGGGCGATGAAACCACGAGTGACTATGTGCGCGAAATCGTCGATTTTGTTCTGGCCGACAGTGGCCGTCACTTTCTGACCCCGCGCTGATGCTGGCGTTGATTGCAGGAAGCGGCGGTCTGCCGGCGGCTGTCGCCGCGGCACAGGACACGGCACCTGTGGTGTGCGCCCTCGAAGGATTCACGCCTGAGGGCCTTGAAGTGGATCTTCCCTTCCGCCTCGAACGCCTCGGCACCCTGCTGGAACAATTGCAGGACCGAGGGGTGACACAGGTCTGTTTCTGTGGTGCTGTTCAGCGACCGGCTGTGGACCCTGCTGCCATTGATGCGGCAACGATGCCGCTGGTTCCTGTACTCATGCAGGCGATTGCCTCGGGCGATGACGGGGCTCTGCGGGCCGTCCTGGGTATCTTTGAAGCGCGCGGATTTACCGTGCGGGGCGCACATGAACTGGCGCCGGGCATTCTCGCACCCGAGGGTGTTTTGTCTGCCACCTGGCCGGACGATGCGCTTTGCGAAGATGAAAAACGGGGCCGCGAGGTTCTGGCGGCGCTTGCGCCGCTCGATGTGGGCCAGGGCTGCGTTGCTGGCGCAGGACAGATCTGGGCGGTTGAAACCGTTGGCGGCACCGACCATATGCTCGCAACGTTGCCACCGGCGGTCCGGAAAACACGGGCGCTGCTGATCAAGGCACCGAAAACGGGGCAGGACCTGCGCGTGGACATGCCCGCCGTCGGCCCGGATACCATTGACGCTGTTGTTGCTGCCGGACTGGCAGGGCTGGTGATTATGGCCGGTCAGACGGTTCTGCTGGCGCGCGACGAGACGATCCGGCGGGCGGATGAAGCGGGGCTGGTGCTCTGGTCACGCGAGCCGAACTGATGCGGGTTTTTATTGTCGCGGGCGAGCCCTCTGGGGATCGTCTTGGTGCGGCTCTGATGGCCGGTCTGAAGGAACTGCATCCGGACGTCACCTTTGATGGTATCGGCGGCGCAGGCATGCAGGCCGAGGGTCTGGTCTCGCGGTTCCCGATGAAGGAACTCAGCGTGATGGGAATCGCGGAGATCCTGCCAAAGTACCGCGCGCTCAAAGCACGTATCCGCGAGACCGCAGAACAGGTGATCGGGACCCGCCCGGATGTGATGATCACCATCGACAGTCCGGACTTTTCCCTGCGCGTGGCGAAACTGGTCAAAGATGCCTGTAATGTGCGGACCGTTCACTATGTAGCACCAACGGTCTGGGCCTGGCGCCCGAAGCGGGCTGCAAAGATGGCGCGCTTCATTGACCATGTTCTGGCACTCTTTCCCTTTGAGCCGCCGCTGATGACGCGCGAAGGCATGGCCTGTGACTTTGTCGGCCATCCTGTCGTAGCAGAACCGCAGGCGACCGAAGCTGAGGCCGGAGCGTTTCGCGCAGACCAGGGCCTGGGAAATGCCCCCGTTGCTCTGGTGCTGCCCGGATCGCGTGCAGGTGAGGTTGCCCGTCTGTCAGCCGTGTTTGGCGAGGCTCTGGGGCGGTTCAGCGCGTTGCATCCGGGGCTGCGCATCGTGGTGCCCGCAGCGTCTGCCGTGGCAGAACAGGTGAAGGAAGCCGTCCGGAGCTGGCCGGTCGACGCAATTGTTCTGGACCCTCGCGGGCAGGATATTGAAAGCGCTGCGGCGGAAAAACGTGCCGCGTTCCGCGCGGCGGATATCGCGCTGGCGGCATCAGGGACTGTATCCCTTGAACTTGCCGCCGCCCGGACCCCGATGGTCATCGCATACCGCATGCACTGGCTGAGTTTTTATCTGATCCGTCGCATGGCGCTGGTGGATACAGTAACTCTGGTGAATCTTGTGTCCGACACGAGGGTGGTCCCGGACTTCCTCGGGCCAGACTGTACGGCGGAAAAGATTGCAGGCGGGCTTGGTGCTGTGCTGCGTGATCCGCATGCGCAGGAAGAGGCCATGGAACTGACGATGCAGCGTCTGGGCGAAGGCGGTGAAGCACCGGGGCTGCGCGCTGCACGCGCCGTGTTGCAGGGTATGCAGGCGTGATCCGAAGGCCAGGCTGCGCCTGACACTATTCCCGGTGCCGGCGCTCAGGATCAGCCTTTGTGGATCCAGCCACCACCAAAGATACGGCTGCCCGACCGGTCATAGAACACACAGGCCTGACCCGGTGACACACCTTCTTCGGGTGTAATCAGTTCGACGGTTGCTTCGGTCGCGCTGATCGGTCGGATAACAGCATCCGTCGGTGGACGGGTTGAGCGGACTTTTACGGCGACGTGCCATTCGTCCTGTGCCGTGAACGCTTCATCTCCGAGCCAGTTGATTTCGCGGACCGGCACAGTGCGTGTCGACAGCATTGCTTTCGGACCCGCGATGACCTGTTTTTTGTCTGCATCGAGGCGCACGACATAGAGAGGATCCGCCAGCCCGCCGATACCAAGGCCGCGCCGCTGGCCGATAGTATAGTGAATCACGCCTTCATGCGTTCCCAGCACACGCCCGTCGGCATGTACGATCTCGCCGGGATCCGCGGCTTCGGGGCGCAGTTTCCGGATCACAGATGCATAGTCCCCATTGGGCACAAAGCAGATATCCTGGCTGTCCGGTTTGCCTGCCACGCTTAGGTTATATTTTTCGGCCAGAGCGCGGGTGTCATCCTTGGACGGCAGATGGCCCAGCGGAAAGCGCAAAAAGTCGAGCTGGTCCGGTGTTGTGGAGAACAGAAAGTAACTCTGATCGCGCGACGCATCGGCCGCAGTGTGCAGTTCGGGACCCGAAGCGCCCGTCATCCGCTGGATATAATGGCCTGTGGCCATGCAGTCAGCGTCCAGGTCTTTGGCCATCGCAAGCAGATCTTTGAACTTCACGCGTTCGTTGCAACGGATACAGGGCACAGGTGTCGCACCGGCCAGATAGCTGTCTGCGAACTCATCAATAACCGCATCTTTAAAAATGTTCTCATAATCGAGGACGTAATGCGGAAAACCCATTTTTTCGGCAACGCGACGGGCGTCGTGGATATCGATCCCCGCACAGCACGCGCCCTTTTTTGCGAGAGCGGCGCCATGGTCGTAGAGCTGCAGGGTCACACCAACAACGTCATAACCTTCTTCGGACAGCATGGCGGCAACAACAGAACTGTCCACGCCGCCGGACATTGCAACGACGACGCGTGTTTCCGCCGGCGATTTGGCAAAACCAAGCGAATTCAGGGGCTGTTTCTGATCAAGCGGCATGATGCTCTCCGGGACTTATGAGCGAATATAGGAAAATCCTAATTACTCTCAAGAGGGGGCTTCATGGGTCTTTAAGGCCCGGTCGTCAAGGTGCCGCCGAGTAGTAAGAACGAGTAAGTGGTATGTACCTGAAGAAAGTAGATGGACCCAGATCCGTTACGCTGGCTGACGGAAGCGTCATGACGCAGGCCGATCTTCCGCCTGCCAACACCCGCCGCTGGGTCGCGTCGCGCAAGGCCGCCGTCGTGCGCGGGGTTGCTTATGGCCTCATTTCGCAAAGTGACGCGCTCAAGCGTTATGCGATCAGTGAAGATGAATTCCACGAATGGGTCCGCGCAGTCTCTGAACACGGTGAGGACGCACTCAAAGCAACAAGTGTACAAAAATATAGACAACCTTAAGTTGTTCACCTATGTTTTTAGCAGACGGTAACGTGTGGTTAACCTTTTTTCGTCAGGGTTAACGGCAGGAACCTACGACCATCCGATGCGGAGAACATGATGCGCGTACTGCTTGTTGAAGACGACCCCACGACCTCGAAAAGCATCGAACTGATGCTGACCCACGCCAATCTGAACGTTTATGCAACAGATCTTGGAGAAGAAGGGATCGATCTGGCCAAGCTGTATGACTACGATCTGATTCTTCTGGACCTCGATCTGCCGGACATGAATGGTCATGAAGTGCTGCGCCAGCTGCGTCTGTCGCGCATCGAAACGCCAATTCTGATCCTGTCCGGTGCTGACGATACGGAGAACAAAATCAAGGGCTTCGGCTTTGGCGCGGACGACTACCTGACCAAACCGTTCCACCGCGAAGAACTCGTTGCGCGTATTCATGCGATCATCCGTCGTTCAAAAGGTCACTCACAGTCTGTGATCGACACAGGCCGGATTTCCGTGAATCTGGACGCGAAAACAGTCAGCGTGGAAAACAAGACCGTGCATCTGACCGGCAAGGAATACCAGATGCTCGAACTGCTTTCCCTGCGCAAAGGCACGACCCTGACCAAAGAGATGTTCCTCAATCATCTCTACGGCGGGATGGATGAACCGGAACTGAAAATCATTGACGTTTTCATCTGTAAACTGCGCAAAAAGCTTTCTCAGGCCACCGGCGGTGACAATTATATCGAAACGGTCTGGGGCCGTGGGTACGTTCTGCGCGACCCTGATCCGAACGTCGCCGATGACCCGCAGCCTCTCGCTGTTGGCGCCTGATCAGTTCCTAATAATGCAAAACCCGCCGCACAATCCGGCGGGTTTT
Organism: Roseobacter phycocola; assembly: GCF_042055075.2. Taxonomy (GTDB): domain Bacteria; phylum Pseudomonadota; class Alphaproteobacteria; order Rhodobacterales; family Rhodobacteraceae; genus Roseobacter. The sequence goes on from NZ_CP194010.1 coordinate 1,310,572, forward strand.
TTGTTCCGGTCGGCTGAACCAGAATAAACTGGACCATATCAGGCACCGGCCTTATCACGTCAGAGAGTTTGACTGATAAAGGCCCTGTCCCGTGTCCGACCCGGAAATCAGCCGTTTAACCGAAAAAGAAGCCCGTGCAGAACTTAAGAGACTTGCCGCACTTCTTCAGACCGCGAACAATGCCTACTACGTGGAAGATGCACCGCAACTGTCTGATGCGGAATACGACCGGCTCAAACAGCGAAATGCCGGTATCGAGCAAAGGTTTCCGCACCTGAAACGCGGGGACAGCCCGTCCGAACTGGTCGGCGCTGAACCCTCGGAAGCATTCTCAAAAATAACGCATGCTGTCCCGATGCTGTCGCTGGGGAATGCTTTTACGGACGAAGATGTCACTGACTTTCTGCAACGTAACCGAAAATACCTTGGGCTTGCGGCGGATGTCCCGATGCCTGTGTCTGCGGAGCCGAAAATTGATGGGTTGTCGCTTTCTTTGCGCTTCAGAAACGGTGTTCTGGAGCAGGCGGCGACCCGCGGTGATGGTGCCGTGGGTGAAAACGTAACCGCAAATGCCCGGACAATTGGCGATATCCCTCAGAAAATTACAGGGGCACCCTCCATCCTGGAGGTGCGTGGCGAAGTCTATATGTCACACGCCGATTTCGCCGACCTGAACAAACGTCAGACAGCGTCCGGTGGAAAGGTGTTTGCCAACCCGAGGAACGCGGCAGCCGGATCGCTCAGGCAGCTGGATGCCGCGGTCACACGGAGCAGGCCGCTGAGGTTTTTTGCCTATGCTTGGGGCGAAGTGTCTGACCCGCTGGCGGCAACGCAGACCGGTGCAATAGCGCGTCTGCAAGCGCTGGGATTTCAGGTAAACCCTCTGACACAGCTTTGCGAAACTGCGGAAGAGTTGATTGACCACTACAGAAGCATCGAGGCACAACGCGCCACACTCGGATATGACATTGATGGCGTCGTTTATAAGGTGAATGACCTGTCGCTCCAGGAAAGGCTTGGGTTCCGTTCGACGACGCCCAGATGGGCGGTCGCCCATAAGTTTCCGGCGGAACTGGCCTGGACACGGCTGGAAGCCATCGACATCCAGGTCGGACGTACAGGCGCTTTGTCGCCTGTTGCGCGGCTGGCGCCCGTGACGGTCGGTGGCGTCGTTGTTTCGAACGCAACGCTTCACAACGAAGATTACATCGCGGGTCGGGACAACAAAGGACAGCCCATCCGTGACGGCAAAGACATCCGTCCCGGCGACTGGGTGCAGGTGTACCGCGCCGGCGACGTGATCCCGAAAATTGCCGATGTGGATCTGTCAAAGCGCCCGGCCGATGCGAAGCCCTTCGTCTTTCCTGTCAGGTGCCCGGAATGTGACAGCGACGCTGTGCGCGACGAGGGAGATGCCGTCCGGCGCTGCACCGGCGGGTTGATCTGCCCTGCACAGGCCGTTGAAAAGCTCAAACATTTTGTGTCTCGCGCGGCCTTTGACATTGAGGGGCTTGGCGCAAAACAGGTCGAGCAGTTTTATCGCGACGGGTGGATCAGGGAACCTGCGGACATTTTCCATCTGCGGGAAAGATACGGAACAGGGTTGCAGCAATTGCGAAACCGCGAGGGTTGGGGTGAAAAATCTGCTGCTAATCTCTTCGATGCTATTGATGAAAAACGCTCGATCCCGCTGTCCCGGCTGGTCTTCTCACTGGGCATCCGGCACGTGGGAGAAGCTGCATCTGCTCTTGTTGCCCAGCATTTCGGCGACTGGGACGCGTTGCTGGAAGGCACAACCAAGGCAGCGGACCTTACAGGGTCGGCCTGGGACGAGCTGAACTCAGTTGATGGAATTGGTGCAGTGATGGCCGGATCACTGGTGACTGCGTTCAATCAGCCCTCTGAACGGGCATCAATCGAACGGCTCGCCGAACAGTTGACCGTTTTACCCGCAGAGCGCCCGGCAGCTTCTGACAGCCCCGTGGCTGGTAAAACGGTGGTTTTCACCGGAACGCTGGAAACCCTGACGCGGGCCGAAGCCAAAGCGCGCGCCGAAAAGCTGGGTGCCAAAGTTTCCGGTTCGGTTTCCGGAAAGACTGACATTCTGGTGGCCGGTCCCGGGGCAGGGTCCAAGGCTAAGAAAGCTGCTGATCTTGGCGTGACCATCATGGACGAAGAAGCGTGGCTTGAACTGATTGGAGCTGCATGAGCGGGCGTCCCGAAATTCTGTTTCCGCTTTTTGCGGGCACCGAAACGCTCTCTGGCATCGGGCCGCGCACAGCCGCGCACCTGCAGACGATCGGCGTGTCGACGCCACGGGATCTTCTGATGACGCTGCCTTATTCCGGCATCGACAGACGCCCTCGTGACACTGTTTCCGGGGCTGTTCTGCCGGGTGTTCTGACAGTTCGCGTGCGTGTTGGTACCCACCTGCCGGCGCGCACGAAAGGCGGTGCCTACCGCATCAACGTGGCTGATGCAGAAACCGGGTTTCAGCTCGTGTTCTTTCATGCCCGCCCGGATTACCTGTTGAAGGTTCTGCCTGAAGGTTCAGAGCGCCTCGTGTCCGGAAAGACCGAAGTGTTCGACGGAATGCCGCAGATGGTGCATCCGGATTTCATCGTTGCGCCCGATGCAGCATCCGAAATGCCGGTGTACGAACCTGTCTATCCGCTGACATCAGGCGTCACGCAAAAAGTGATGTACCGTGCGACGCGCGATGCACTGGGGCGTTTGCCAACAGCAGGCGAATGGATAGATCCCTCGCAGATGGATACCAGCGGATGGCCCGACTTTGGCGACGCTCTGATGCGGGCCCATACGCCGCAGTCTGATGTTGACCTTCAGCTGACCGCACCTGCGCGAGAGCGACTGGCCTATGATGAAATGTTCGCTCATCAGATCACACTCGCACTGGCGCGCGCGCGGGACCGGCGGCGTCCGGGCCGGATCACCGATGGAAACGGAGAACGCCAGACGCGGGTTTTGAAGTCGCTTCCGTATGAACCAACCGCAGCGCAGTCGCGTGCCGTGGCGGAAATCAATGCGGATCTTGCGGCGCCGCAAAGGATGAACCGCCTGCTGCAGGGCGACGTGGGGGCCGGGAAGACGATCGTCGCCTTTCTCGCATTGCTCCGGGCCGTCGAGGCAGGCGGGCAGGGCGTGATGATGGCGCCCACAGAAATCCTGGCGCGCCAGCACCTGGAAAGCCTTGTCGAAATGGCTGAAACGGCAGGGGTTACGATCGATATTCTGACCGGTCGCGACAAAGGCGCGGAACGCAGACGCAAGCTCGAGGCGCTGGCCAGCGGTGCTATCCAGATCCTGCTGGGGACTCATGCGGTTTTTCAGACCGACGTGATTTTCAACGATCTCAGAGTGGCCGTGATTGATGAGCAGCACCGGTTTGGCGTGCGCCAGAGGCTCGAACTGGGCAAAAAAGGCGATGCTGTTGATGTTCTGGTGATGACGGCCACGCCGATCCCGCGCTCTCTGGCGCTGGCGCAATATGGGGACATGGACGTTTCTGTGCTGGATGAAAAACCGCCCGGGCGTAAACCGGTACGGACGGTAATGATCAGCGATACAAGGCTGGACGAGGTGACCGAAAGGCTGCGCCAGGCAATTGCCGACGGGCGTCAGTGTTACTGGGTTTGCCCGCTCGTTGAAGAAAGCGAAGCGGTCGATCTTACTGCCGCCGAGGCCCGTTACCGCATGTTGCGTGCGGCACTTGGCGAAGGAAATGTCGGTCTTGTTCATGGCCAGATGCCGGCGCAGGACAAAGACGCGGCCATGCGGCTGTTTCAGTCCGGCGACACGCGGGTACTCGTTGCCACCACGGTCATCGAAGTTGGTGTGAATGTGCCCGCGGCCAGCATTATGGTGATTGAGCGGGCAGAGATCTTCGGGCTCGCTCAGCTGCATCAGCTGCGGGGCAGGGTCGGGCGTGGTACAGCTGAATCGACCTGTCTGCTCATGTATCATCCACCCTTGTCCGACAGTGCTCAGCGGCGGCTGGAAGTGCTTAGGGAAACCGAAGATGGCTTTGTTATTGCGGAAACGGACCTGCAGATGCGTGGTGCGGGCGATGTGATCGGCACAGCTCAGTCCGGCGTGCCGAAATTTCGCATTGCCGATCCGGAACGTCAGGCTGGTCTCATGGCAACAGCGCAGTCAGATGCCCGGCGTCTGTTGCATGATGATCCCACTCTCACATCACCGCGGGGGCAGGCGGCACGGGTGTTGCTCTGGCTCATGAGTAAGGAGGAGGCGATCCGGCTTATCACAGTCGGGTAGCTTTTTGTTCACAAAAGTTCTTATTTAGTTCTTTACAGAGGGTTAAAATTATGAGAACAAATAGGCAACAAAGGAGGTGAGCGATGGCAACATTCAACTTTATCCGCTCGGTTGCAACACGGTCGCAGAGCACACTTGCTCAGGATGCCGCAGGTGCCGCTGCATTGGTTGTTATGCTGCTTGTCGGGCTCCATCTCCCTGGTTTTTTCTGAATTCTGCCTGCGATTTCATGCCGGCTGGGGCACCTGCGCTGTCCCCAATTGTGCGGGGGATTTTTACTGCCTTGTTCCTGATCCCCTTGCTCCCGCCGGATCCCACATGAAAGACGCTTTTACTGTGCCGCCGTCCTGCCGGACGTGCGGCACTTTTTTTCAGAAGGTGTAGGCGAGGCGCAGACCGCCCCAATGTCGTCCTTTGACGGTGATGGGCGCGGACAGGTCCTTCATCATGCAGAATTCGCCGCCGCCCATGTCCCGGCGATACACCTGCAGCAAAAAGGGTTCGCGGTTCCGGCCTGCCTTGAGGCCCACACGGTCATCAAAAATCCGGCGGTTCCGGCAGTTGGCAGTGTTCCAGACCGGATCGTCGCCGGGTGTCTGCGAAAACTTGTTGTTGTGCGTCGGCAGATAGCCGTTTTCATCCACTGCAGCGCAGAAGACGATCTTTTTGTCGAATGCGAGGGCGGGTTCCTGGATGGGCGGCAAAAGCTCATCCAGCAGATCAACGGCCTGGGTGCTGAACTGTTCGGGGTTCGTGCCCGCTATCGTCCGGTAGTTGCGGTCAAAGAGCTGTTCCATCGTGGTGCGGCCGGAATCTATGGCTTCCTCCAGCGTATCGCTGATCCTGCGCGACAGGCTCTGGACCTGTGCAATGAACGCGCCGTCAGCGGATGACTTGTTCAGCATCGCAGTCGACTGGACAATGGTTTCTGAGGTGTCGATGAGGCGCAGAATACGCTCATGTGTCCGCTCGATACCGGATGTGGTGCTTTCCACGGCGTCGCCGATCCCGGAAAGAGCCGGGCGGAATTCCGTCATGGCGTTTTCGACACGCCCTGTCTGGCCGGCGATCCGCTGAGCCTGTTTGTCTGCGGCTGTGATGGACTTTTCAATGCGGGACAGGGCGGAATCCGTGCCATCCGCGTTTTCGAGAACATGAGCTGCCTTTTCGGCGATGTCGCCTGCCTCGCCACGCAGATCACCGATCCAGCCCGTCAGCGATTCGATATTTGAAGAAATCTGCACCGCGGCATCCCGTGTCTGCTGTGAGAGCGCATTGATGGCCTCAGCAACCACAGCAAAACCACGGCCCGCGTCCCCTGCGCGCGCCGCCTCGATCTTGGCATTGATCGCAAGCGTGTTCACCTGAGTGGCAATACTGGCAATCTGCTGGTTGTTGGTGCGTACGGCCGTGATCGTATCGCTCACGGATTCTGTCCGGTCGGCGAGCGCGTGCACCCATTCCGCCACGCTCCGGGTCTTTTCGCTGGTAGCCCGCACAAGGCCGGCGGATGTCTGCACTTCACGGGCGGTTTCGCTGGTGCGCTCAGCCATTGTGTCGACCGCTTCCTGCACGTCAGAGTTCGCCTGGGTCATGTCTGCTGCCCGGTCGTTCAGCACCCTCAGGCAACTGCGCTGCGACTTTGCGTGCTCTTCCACAAGGTCCAGAAAGCCGGCGATGTCGACGATCTCATACCCGATGGCTGCAGCAGCCTCGGACAACCTCCGGCTCTGTTCGGGCGTTGTAATCTGCTGGTGTACGGTCATGGCTCCCCGCGAATTGCCTGGGATTCGTGATGACACAATTTTACTTAAAAATGGCTAATGCCGGATCAGGCGCAGTCAGACTGCAGTGCCTGGGCCATTGCCTCGGCAGTTGCCTCAATGCTCAGCAGAATGGATGCATGCCTGTTTTTATAGTCTTTGGCCGGTTCCAGGACGCGAAACCCGTCAAAAGGAGCAGACGGTACGGGGCCGTTCTCCTTCAGCATCATGCGCAGTTCGTCGCGCGCCTGTTCGATTTCCGGAAGGCTCCTGCCTACCACAGCACTGCCTGTCACAGCGGCTGCTGCCTGCCCCAGGGCGCAGGCTTTGACGTCCTGCCCAAAAGCACTGATCCGGCCATCGGTCACCGACAGATCCACCGTCACGGATGAGCCACACAGCGGAGACCGCCGCCGTACCGTAGCCATCGGGGCGTCCAGACGCTCAAGATGCGGAATATCTGAGGCCAGGGCGAGGATCTGGCCGGAATAAAGTTTAATCAGATCAGTATCTGTGGACATCGGACGCCTTTGAGGTTTTCCTTGCTCTTCGCTCTTTATACATAGGGGGCGCCAGGCGGATGCAAAAGGACTTTCTGATGCGCGAAGAAGTGCGGGATGATGTGCCGTTCGATGCGGCAACGCTCAAATATGATGACGCCGGGCTGATCCCGGCAATTGCGCAGGACGAAGCGACGGGCGAGGTTCTGATGATGGCCTGGATGAATGCGGAAAGCATCGCGCGCAGTTTTGAAACCGGGCGGGTCACCTACTGGAGCCGGTCGCGCCAGTCCTTCTGGGCCAAGGGGGAGACCAGCGGGAATATACAGGAGCTCATCGGGTTCCGCGTCGACTGCGACCGCGACTGCCTGTTGTTACAGGTGCGCCAGACCGGCCCGGCCTGTCACACCGGCCGCCGCAGCTGTTTTTACACAGATGTGCAGGACGGGATGGAAGTGATCACAAGCGAGCCGGAAGACGGCCACTCATAAACCGACCATTCTGCGGATATCATCCGGTGACGCGCCTTCGTTGCGAAAGAGAGCTATAGCCCGCGCGTCGTCGCGTTTGGCCAGCCGTTTTCCATGGCTATCCCGGATCAGCTGGTGGTGATGGTAAACGGGTGTCGGCAGGCCCAGCAGCTGCTGGAGCACAACATGGATAATGGTTGCGTCGAACAGATCTTCACCGCGAACAACACGGGTGACCTCCTGGTCTGCATCGTCCAGGACGACGGACAGGTGGTAAGACGTTCCCATGTCACGACGGCACAGAACGATATCACCGATGCGGGAGGACAGCTCCAGTGGCTCAAAACGAAAGTGTTCCGCCGCACCACTGCGGCCCGTTTCGGTGAATGACATACGGGGCGGCAAAAGTGCGATCGCGGCCTTCAGGTCCAGGCGCAGCGCCGTATTGTCGGGCAGGGGCGCGCCGGGGTCCCGCGGCAGCGCATGGCAGGTTCCGGGATAGATCAGCCCGTCCGGCCCGGTCAGCGGGGCGCCCTCCTGCGGTGCCGATACAGCCTGCTGGATATCGCGCCTGTTGCAAAAGCAGGGATACAGCAGACCGCGTGCCCAGAGACCGGCCAGCGCATCGCGGTAAATACCCATCCGCTGTGACTGCCGCATCACCGGTTTTTCCCAAGAGATCCCGAGCCAGATCAGGTCGTCATAAATCCGGTCTTCCCATTCCATACGGGCGCGGCTCTGGTCAATGTCTTCGATCCGCAACAGAAACCGGCCCGCATTCCTCACGGCCATATCGTGCGCCACCAGCGCGGAATACGCGTGGCCAAGATGAAGGGGGCCGGTCGGAGATGGTGCAAAACGTGTGGTGAAAGTCACACTTTTTCAACAACATACACGTTGGATTTAAGGTCAATTCCGGGCAGGTGGGGACCATGTTCACGGAACAGCAGCGTGGCTGCTCCGCAATCCACCCATTCACATAACGCTGCCTCATACGCCGGGTCTTCGAGCGCGTGATCGTTATAGGAAAAAACCAGTTTTCCACCAGAGGCCAGTGCATTCATCAGCACGTGAAACATGCTCACCGGCGCGGCACCCGCACCGATCACACCGATGGCCGCAATGGCGGAATATGTTCCGGGCGCGAATGCCAAGGTGCCATCCGCATCGATGCGGTTCAGGCTGCGATAAATGCCCTTCTGCGCGGCCTGGTCGATCATTTCCTGCGACAGATCAAGGCCATCAATGGTCTTGAATCCGGCGGCAGTCAGTGCATCCCCGGAAAGACCGGTGCCACAGCCGAAATCCAGAACGGGTGCCGTGAAATCCTCGGTAAAGGAGGCAAGAGCCGCAGCACAGCGGCCTGGGGTTGCATAGCCCTGACCGGTGACTTCACTGTCATAGCTGCCCGACCAGTCATCGTAGAGCTTGCGTGTCGATGCCGCATCGCGCGCGTCATAGACTTTGTCCAAAAAGGAATCTGTCATACCGGCGGATTATAACGGGGCTGCCCCGCGGGTGTCCAGCCAGCGCGCCCGGTCAGGCCGGGGCGAGTTCGCCCTGCAACCAGCCTTTCCAGTCCGCTTTTGCGCGGTCCGTATAGGCTTTGTACCGGTCCTTGCGGCCACGGCGTCCGCCCCGCAAGCCCTCAACTGGCGGGAAAAGCCCGAAGTTGACATTCATCGGCTGGAAGGTCTTCGCCTCTGCACCACCGGAGATATGCGTGATCAGAGCGCCTGTTGCCGTGGTTGCAGGCGGCGTGTCAAGGCTGTGTCCCTGCAGTTCTGCCGCCGCCAGACGCCCGGCCAGCAGCCCCATCGCGGCGGATTCGACATAACCTTCAACGCCCGTAATCTGTCCGGCAAACCTGATGTTGGGGCGACTGCGCAGACGCATCTGGCCGTCCAGCAGCGTCGGCGAATTCAGGAAAGTATTTCTGTGAATGCCGCCAAGACGGGCGAAGCTGGCGTTTTCGAGTCCTGGAATTGTTTTGAAAACATCAGTTTGCGCGCCGTACTTCATCTTCGTCTGAAAGCCCACGATATTGTAAAGCGTGCCGAGTTTGTTATCACGGCGCAGCTGTACGACAGCCCAGGGCTTGTCATCCGGCGCATGCGGGTTGGTCAGGCCCACAGGTTTCATGGGGCCGAACCTCAGCGTTTCGCGCCCGCGCTCGGCCATTACCTCAATCGGCAGGCAGCCGTCGAAGTATCCGGCGGTTTCGCCTTCGTGAAATTCAGTCTTATCCGCAGCCAGCAGCGCGTCGATAAACGCCTCGTATTGTTCACGGCTCATCGGACAGTTGAGATATGCGGTGCGCTCTTCTTCGGTGTCGCCCTTGTCATAGCGGGACTGCATCCAGGCCCGGCTCATATCGATGCTGTCAAAGTAGACAATCGGCGCAATGGCATCAAAAAAGGCCAGCGCTTCGGCGCCTGTTTCCGCAGCGATGGCGTCGCCAAGCGCGGAGGACGTAAGCGGGCCTGTCGCAATAATCCATGACCCGTCGTCGGGCAGTGATGTGATCTCACCGTATTCGATGCGGATGTTCGGGTGCGCGCTGAGCGCATCCGTCACGGACTGGGCAAAAGGATCACGGTCGACCGCAAGTGCGCCACCCGCCGGCAGGCGGTGCCTGTCCGCCGTGCCGATAATCAGACCACCGGCTTCGCGCATTTCCCAGTGCAACAGGCCAACGGCGTTCTGTTCGTGATCGTCAGACCGGAATGAATTGGAACAGACCATCTCACCCAAAAGCCCGGTCTGATGCGCGAATGTGCCAACAGCCGGGCGCATTTCGTGCAGAACCACGCTGACGCCAAGGTTTGCGGCCTGCCAGGCGGCCTCGGACCCGGCCATACCGCCGCCGATGATGTGGAGTTCCTCTGTCATGCCCGCCATGTAGGGCAGGCCGGACGTTTGCGCAACACGGGCTTTGGTGCGTGACGCCGGTTGTGCAGGAGAAAAGCCGGATTTTTGGGGTCGCCGCGGCGGGCATGTCGGTCAGTGAGAGGCTGACCTGGAGGGACCTTCCGCAGAACGGCGACCCAAAATCGGCAGAAGGTGTCATTACCTTCGCCTCATAAGTGTCACATTCGTGCCCGATTTATAAGAGGCCAAACCGGAAACGGACCTGCGCGGATCCGGAAACAATGACGCAGGGTTACAGGTTCTGTCGCTTGCCGCAGCGTCAAAACCCTGCAAATTTCCCGCACAGCAAGAAGGAACGGGCATGACACTCAAACTCAACGCCGACGAAATGATGGCCTTTATTGACGAGGTTTTTCCGCAGGTCCGGGGCGAATTTGCCATAGATCATCTGGATGGGGAGCGTCTGGTTGCGCGTTTGCTGGTCGGTGAACGGCATCTGCGCCCGGGCAATACGGTGTCCGGGCCGGCCATGTTCGGGCTGGCGGATGTGGCGGCCTATATGGTGACGATGGCTCATGTCGGGCGCGAGGCCCTTGCCGTTACAACGAACTGTTCGATTGATTTCATGCGAAAACCGGCGGCCGGTGCAGATCTTCTGGCCGAGGCACGTCTGCTCAAGCTCGGCCAGTCGCTGTCGGTAACAGACGTGCTGATCTATTCCGAAGGGAGCGACAAGCCGGTCGCGCGGGCGTCATTGACGTATTCGCTGCCGAAGTCCGTGCGGGGGCAGGGCGCAGTTTAGCATTGTTGACCTGGCACTGCGTTGCCGGAACACAGAAACAAAAAGGCGGCCAGGACGAACCCGGCCGCAGGAAGAGGTCTGGTGTGCATACCGGGGAGGTTATGCGCGCCAGAACACCTTGGAAGCCTCAGTATCAGCCTCATGGGGTGTCAGCCCCACATCGGCGAGCTGCCAGTAGGAAAGCTGTCTGAGCGCTTTCCTGGTGCGTCGCCGCGTGGCCCATTTCGACAGGCAGACGGCGAACTCGACCGCGATCAGCGACACAACCGGCACGGCGCGCGTGCGGTTCAGATAGTCGAGGGTGCGGGGCGACAGCGTCATATCCTGTGTCATGGGTATCTCCTTCAATTGTATTGACACAATATAGCAAACTTGCTACGATGTATTGATACGAAAATTGGTACACGGAATCGAGAGAAACATTGTAATGGGTACAATTTGGCAGCCGGAACTCAGCAATCATGACGGGCCCAAGTACAAAGCCGTGGTCTCACTGATCCGCGAAGGTATCGAAGAAGGCCTGCTGAAGCCCGGTGACAAGCTGCCCCCCGTGCGTGATCTTGCCTGGACACTGAAGATTACGCCGGGCACGGTCGCACGTGCCTATACGATCCTGACAGAGAGCGGCACACTGGTTGCCGAAGTCGGGCGGGGCACCTTCGTCGCATCCCGCAAGCCGGTGGCTGTTCCGGAAGAACCCATTGAAGTGGATGTGATTTCGCACCGCGCTGAAGAAGACGGTGATGTCTACAAAGTCAGCATGTTTTCACCGCACCTGCCTGCGGTCGGCCAGGATAAGCTGATACGGAAACTGCTGGGGCAGATCGCTCAGGAGCCGCCGTCGGGCATCATGCATTACCCAAGTCGTTCGGGCGCCCAACCGGCCCGCGAAGCTGTTGTGCGCTGGCTTGCGGGTACACCGCTTGGCGCATTTGGTGAAAAGGACATTGTATTGTCACACGGTGGGCAGAATGGCCTTTCGCTTATTTTCCAGACCATTCTGCAGGGGCGGAAACCTACCGTTCTGATCGAAGAACTGTCTTATCCCGGCTTCCGGCGCGCGGCGGAGCTGTTACGGGCAGATGTGATGCCGGTCGCGATGGACGCTGAAGGTGTGATCCCCGAGGCGCTGGAAGAAGCTGCGCGTGCGCATGACGCCCAGATCTTCTGTACTTCGCCCGAAGTGCATAATCCGACAGGGGTCTTTACGCCACTGGCCCGCCGGGATGCGCTTGCCGCTGTGGCACGCCGCAATGACCTGCAGATTGTTGAGGACGATTGTTACCGGATGCGTGTCGACCGGGCGCCGACCTACCGGATGCTGGCACCGGAACGTGGCTGGTATGTCTCGTCGCTTGCGAAAACACTCACCCCGGCGCTGCGGATTGGTTTCGCAATTGCGCCTGCTGGCCGGACACCGGAGCTGCGCCGGGTCGCCGAGTACAATTGTTTTGGGCTGGCCACGCCGCTCATTGATCTCTGCGCTGCATTGCTGAACCACCCACAGATCGACGCGCTGGCCGAGGAAACGCGCGGCGCCTTCAACCTCTATGTACAGAGTGCCGTCAATATCCTCGGTGGATACGACGTTGTCTGGCGTCCGGACGTGCCGTTTCTTTGGCTGCGCCTGCCTCTGGGCTGGCGCGCGAGTGCGTTTTGTCAGGCCGCCGAACAGCAGGGCGTGCAGATCCGTACCGCCGAAGAATTCGTCTGCCGTGATGCGCGGGCACCCCATGCGGTCCGTCTGGCGGTGAACGCGGGCGTGTCACTGGATAGCTTTGAAGCCGCTGTGTTGCGTCTGCGCCAGTTGCTGGACAGCCCGCCGGAACAACTGAGCGTTTGATGGCTGCGGTTTGGCGCATTCGGGAAGACCACACAGCAGGAATGCCGATGCAGGGCAAGTCGGTTACAGGACTGTCTTCAGGAGTCTTTTGGGGTTGGTGGAGCAGGATTACAGCACGAAAACGGTGACGCGGCATGCGCAACCAGAGAGATTAAGCGGTTGTGTAGTAGCTATCCGCGAAAATTAGTGGGGTAAAATGATACCTATATTTTATACCACTGTTTTTGAACGATTATTTGCCAGCAATAGCGCTTGACGCAGAAACAGCCTCGTTTATAACGCCCCAATCGAATTGAGGCCGTAACGCACTTGTTGCGGCCTGTCACCTCAAACGGGGAACCGTCCATGAAAACTTTCTCTGCAACACCCGCAGACATCGACAAGAAATGGATCCTGATCGACGCCGAGGGCGTAGTTCTGGGCCGTCTTGCTTCGATCGTCGCACAGCGTCTGCGCGGCAAGCACAAGCCGTCGTTCACACCGCACATGGATATGGGCGACAACGTGATCGTCATCAACGCGGATAAAATCCAGCTGACCGGCAACAAACGCCAGGAAAACCATTACTGGCACACCGGACATCCCGGTGGCATCAAATCCCGCACCAAGGAGCAGATCCTTGAGGGCGCGCACCCTGAGCGTGTTGTCACACTGGCCGTCAAGCGCATGCTGCCCGGCAACCGTCTGAGCCGCCAGCAGATGACAAACCTGCGCGTCTACGCAGGTGCGGAACACCCCCATGAGGCACAAAGCCCCGAAGTTCTGGACGTTAAGGCCATGAACAAGAAAAACACCCGGAGCGCATAACGATGGCTGAAGAAATCAACACACTCGAAGAGCTGGGCCAGGTGGCCGGCGTTGAGGCCGCAGCGCCCGAGGCCGAAGTCATCACCCGCGAGCCTGTCCGTGACGAACTGGGCCGGTCCTATGCAACCGGTAAGCGGAAAGACGCGATTGCCCGCGTCTGGATCAAGCCGGGCTCCGGCAAGGTCACCGTCAACGGCAAGCCGCAGAACGAATACTTTGCGCGTCCCGTGCTGCAGATGATCCTGGCACAGCCGTTCACTGTTTCCGGCACAGAAGGTCAGTTTGACGTGGTCGCCACCGTCAAAGGCGGCGGACTGTCCGGCCAGGCCGGTGCGGTCAAGCACGGTATCTCCAAAGCGCTGCAGCTTTACGACCCGTCGCTGCGCGGTGCGCTGAAAGCGGCAGGCTTCCTGACCCGTGACAGCCGCGTGGTCGAGCGTAAGAAATACGGTAAGGCCAAAGCGCGTAAGAGCTTCCAGTTCTCCAAGCGTTAATCCAACCCGGATATTGTTGCTCAAAGGCCGCTTTTTTAAGCGGCCTTTTTGCTGTTCACAGGCATGTTTACGCAGCGTTCTTGCGCGCGTCGGGGCTTCGCCGTACAACAGAGACGGGAACCGGGTACGAGGCTATGTCCAGCACTTTCCAGAAATATGGTGGTTTCGGCACTGTCAGCCGGGTGGTTCTGTCGTTCTATGAGATGGTACTGGACAGCGATATTGTCGGGCATCACTTTGATGATGTCGACATGGCGCGTCTGATGGATCATCAGACAAAATTCGTCTCCGCGCTCATGGGTGGGCCGTCTGCGATGACAGACGACCGTCTGGCGCATGTCCACCACGCACTGGATATCTCCGCACAGGAATTCGACGAGGTTGTGCGTCTGCTGGGCGAAGCGATGCGCGAGCATGGTATGGCGGATGCTGACATCCGCGATGTGGCGCGTGAATTTGAGGCCCGGCGCGGATGCATTCTGCGTCCCGGTGTCCGATGACCGCCAATACACTCACGACCATAAATGAACAGCTGCTGAAATCGATCGGGGTCGGCATCGCCATTCTGCGCTGGTCCGACCTGTCGGTGTTTTACCACAATGCAGCTTTCGCGGACTGGTTTGGCGATCCGAAGGAAGAGGGGGCTCTGTCAGAGGCCATAGAGGCCATCCGGGAGGCCGCGGCGACGGCACTGCGTGAAACCGGACGCTATACGGGCGAGGTACAGGTGAAACCGCGCCGCCGTACGCTGGTTATTTCGGTCAGTCTGCATCTGACTGAGCTCGAAAACGAAAAGATGATTGTTGCAGAATGCCAGAACATCACGCGCATGCGTGAGCTGGAGCAGATGATCGACAGCTATTCCAAGATGGTCGAGCGCAACACACGTCAGCTGGAACGGGAAAAAGAGCGGGTTGAAAAGCTGCTGCTCAATCTGATGCCACGCAAAGTCTATGAAGAATTCAAGACGTTTGGCGTTGTCACGCCTCAACTCTACCGCAACGTGTCGGTACTGATGCTCGATTTTGTGGGCTTCACGGATTTTACCGAACAGAATGATCCGACAGTGACCCTGGGCGAGCTGAACGACATTTTCACCGCCTTTGACCGGATTGCCGAGCAGTTTGGCGTGGAGCGGATCAAGACCATCGGGGACGCCTATATGGCGGTATCGGGAATGCCAGAAGAGGCCCCGGATCATGCTTCTGCCGTTGCCAATTGTGCCGTGCGTTTCCTGCGGTTCCTGGAGCGCCGCAATCAGAGCCACAGGTTCAAATGGGAAGCCCGGATCGGGCTGGGCAGCGGGGCTGCTGTCGGCTCGGTCGTGGGGGTTCAGAAATACGTCTACGATGTGTTTGGGCCGGCTGTGAACATGGCCGCCCGCCTCGAGGTATTTGCCCACCCGATGAAGATCGTGGCGCCGATCGAGATGAAATATGATCTGATCGACGGGTTTCAGGTCGAAGAAATCGGCTCCTACGACATCAAGGGGCTTGGGACCATGGAGCTCATCAACGTCGAGGGAAATCTGTCCCTCGCGCGCACTTTCTGACCGCCAGAACAGAGCGGAGCCATTCCCGTTTGACACGCCGGACGCATGGGGCTTTGGTGGCTCTATGGCGCTTCTCGTAAAAAACCGTTCCTTCCGGCTGCTGTTTTCCGCAACCGCTGTGTCCAACCTTGGCGACGGTGTATCCGCGCTCGCCTTCCCCTGGCTGGCCACGCTGATCACCCGTGATCCCGCTCTGGTCGCCCTTGTCGCCTTTGCGACAACGCTGCCCTGGCTGCTGTTTTCCGTGCCCGTAGGGGTGCTCGTCGACCGGTATGACCGCCGCCTGCTGATGGTACGCGCGGATCTGTTCCGGCTGATCCTGACCTGTGGGGTCATCTCGCTGATCTTCTCGATCCCATCCTTTCCGCCCGAGGGTGACCCGCTGTTATATATTCTGGTTCTCGCCACCCTTGGCATGATGCTCGGCACCGCAGAGGTCGTACGGGACAATGCCGCGCAGACCGTGCTGCCATCCGTGGTGCCAAAGACCGATCTGGAGAGTGCCAACGGACAGCTGTGGAGTGTCGAGCAGGTCATGGGGTCCTTTGTCGGGCCGCCTGTGGCGGGTCTGCTGATCGCCTTTGCCGTACCCGCACCCTTTGCGCTTGATGCGGTGACTTTTGGTGTCGCGGCTCTGCTGGTCTGGTGCATAGCCATCCCGGGCCGCGCCAATCCGCCCCGGCGCGAACTGCGTCGCGAAGTGGCTGAAGGCTGGAACTGGATGCGGGCCAATCCGACGATTTTCCGCCTCGCTGTCATGCTGGGTTTCATCAACGGCATTTCGGTGATGGCGATGACCATCCTGATCCTCTTTTCACAGGAAGTTCTGGGGCTGACAGCCGCAGGTCATGGTGTGCTTATGGCCGTGGGGGCTGCGGGTGGCGTCCTGGGCGGTATTCTGGGGCCGCGCATCATTGCGCGTATCGGGCCGCAGAACGGTGTGCTGGTCGCTCTTTTCCTGATCCCGCTGCCCTTTGTCATTCTCGCGATGACCGCGCATCCTGTGGTTGCGGGTATTGCAATGTTCATCGAGGTATTTTCCGCGCTGATGTGGAACATTGTGACCGTTTCGTACCGCCAGCGGCGCATTCCGGACGCGCTGCTGGGGCGGGTGAATTCGCTGTACCGTTTCTTTGGATGGGGCATGATGCCCATCGGCGCGTTGCTGGGGGGCTGGATCGTGTCGCTGGGCGAAGGGCCTTTGGGGCGCGAAGTGGCGCTGCGTCTGCCGTTCATGATCGCGGCGGCGGGGGCCTATGTGCTGCTGATCTATGGTGCGCGCAAACTGCGCCTCTGAACCCGTTCAGGCGTCCGGCGTGATCAGGCCCAGCCCGCGGAGGTAAATCCCGATACCCGTTTCCAGCAGATCCTCAGGCGGGAAGGGCGACGCACGACCGGGAGAGTTGCGAGCGAAGAGCTCCACAACACCGTGACTCATGGCCCAGATATGGGCAGAAAACATAGAGGCGGGGGGACGTTTGTCCTCCGGGATATGCTCGCTGAGATCGGTGGCTGCTTTCTCCAGAACTGCGTTCGCCCGTGACGACACTGCCGCGAGTTCTGACGTCCGGTTGACGCTGATCCCGCTTTCAAACATGGCGATGTAGTGACCGGGGTATTTCCGCGCAAAGGCCAGGTAGGCGCGCCCTGTTGCCGAAAACGCCGCGAGCGCTGAGGGCTGGCCCTTTTCATAGGCATATTCCATCAGATCGGCAAAAATCTCGTACCCCTGACGGGCGGCCTCGGCGATCAGGTCCTCGCGCCCTTCAAAATGCCGGTACACCGCAGCTGGTGTGACCCCGGCCTGTTTGGCGGCCTCGGACAGGGTGAAACCGGTTGGGCCGCGCAGCTCAATCAGCTCAAGAGCGGCATCGACCAGTGCCTGCCGCAGATTGCCGTGGTGATAGCCGCGCTTAGGCATTCCAGATGTCCGGCCCACCGCAGATTTTCGTGTCGATCGCGCCGAGCGCGCCGGTGTCTTTGCGGTCATAATCGAGGCCATGCAGTACCGCCCGGATCGCGTTCAGCCGTGCGCGCCGCTTGTCATCAGAGCGCACAACGGTCCAGGGCGCGCCCGCCGTATGGCTGCGTTTCAGGGTATCCCCGATCGCATGGGTATAGGCGTCCCATTTGCCCAGGCCTTTGACGTCAATGCCGCTGAGCTTCCACTGCTTCAGCGGGTCGCGTTCCCGGGCCATCATGCGGCGCAGCTGCTCGGCGCGGCCGACGTTCAGCCAGAACTTCACCAGATGGATTCCGTCATCCGCCAGCATCTCCTCAAAAGGTTTGACCTGGACGAAGAAATGTTCGCGCTGCGCCTCTGTACAAAACCCGAAAACAGGCTCGATGACGCCGCGGTTGTACCAGCTGCGGTCAAAAAAAACGATCTCACCGGCCGCGGGCAGATGATTGATATAGCGCTGAAAATACCACTGCGTCCGCTCTGTTTCAGTGGGTTTTGACAGTGCCACCACCCGTGCGCCGCGTGGGTTGAGATTAGTGCGGAACCGGCTGATGGTGCCGCCTTTGCCAGCCCCATCCCGCCCTTCAAAAACAATGGCGATGCGCGCGCCGCTTTCCCGAACCCAGGCCTGCAGTTTAACCAGTTCAATCTGCAGCGCCGCGAGATCCTTTTCGTAGGGTTTGCGCGCGAGCCGTTCGGAATGAGGATAGGAGCCATCGAGGATAGGGCCGCTGTCCTGGCGACGGATCGCATTTCGGACCCCGTCCGGTGCTTCATTTTCGAAAAAGGCGCTGATCGCGCCGTCAAAGGGCAGGTCCATGGGGCCTCCGCTCAGGATCTTCCCGTCATATATGGGATGTTAATGCGATTAACGCAAACCCGCACGCGCGGCAGCACGGTCGATTGCGGCCAGAACCGCGTCGGTGCTCACATGTTGTGGCATATGCCCCACACCTTCGAGGCGGGTCAGGACAGCGCTGTCGATCTGACCGCTCAGGGGAACGGAATGCACGTCCAGTGGGACAATGGTGTCATCCGTGCCATGCAGAATTTCCACGGGCATCTGCAGGGTATGATACCGTTGTGACATTTCCACAATAAAGGGGCGCAGTCCGTTCACCTGCTGCGCATTGGCGCGCATCGTGCCGCGCCGCAGTGTCATCTGTGGTCCGAAATGAGCAAGGTATCCATCGGGGACACCTTGCGGTTCAAAGATTGACGACACGGTCTTTTCAACAACGCCACGGGGCGCGAAAGCAGTGATCAGCGGGATCACCAGAGCGCTGCCGAGACGCGAAGAGTTGACCTGATAAAGCGGCCCGAGGTCACCTTCCCACGGGTTGGAGGCCGCCGCCAGCAGAACAAGTGCCGCCGTTTCATCCGGGCGTTCCAGCGCCCAGGCCAGTGCCACCGCGCCGCCAAAGGAGTGCCCCACAACAACCGGGTTGCTGACGCCGACTGAATCAGTGGCCTTCTGCAGCAGCCTGGCCTGCAAAGCAGGGGGTTCCGGTGTCACGTTCCAGATGCCACCGTATCCGCGTGGGCGGTCAGACCAGCCCATTCCGGGGCGGTCGACGGCTATCACGCGAAATGTCTGCGAGAGCTTTTCCTCAAGCCGGAATGTTGCATCCCGCAGGCTGCCGCTCGCGCCATGGATAAGCACGATATCGGGACCTTCGCCCGAGACATGTACGTGAATGCGAATCCCGTCCACCTCGATGAACTGACCCGAGGGCGGATAGGCTGCCTCGGCTGCGTTCTCATTCGCTGCCGCGCGCCACTGCACCAGGGCAAACAACGCGAGCGCGCAAAGCAGCAGGGCGGCCACGGCCTTAGGTCCCGATCGCATCGATATCGTAGGGCGTATCCTGGTACACCTCTGTCAGCCAGTTGCCGTAGAGCAGATGCGCGTGGCTGCGCCACCGGTTCAGCGGTTCACGCGACGGGTCGTCATCCGGGTAGTAGTTCATCGGCACGTTGATCGGCGTTCCGGCCTCAACATCACGGTCGTATTCCTGTTTCAGTGTATCGCTGTCGTACTCGAAATGGTTGAAGATATAGATCGCGCGGTGCGCCGGATCCTCGACAAGGCAGGGGCCGACTTCTTCGCTGCCCAGCAGCGTGCGCAGCCCGGAGGCGGCGTCGATCTCGTCCTGCCGCATTTCTGTCCAGCGCGACACCGGGATCACACAATCATCGGAAAATCCGCGCAGATAGGGGGATGCCGGTGCCAGATTCCGGTGCCGGAAACAGCCAAAGGCCTTGGCGTCCAACATGTGTTTTTTCACGCCGTGAAAATGGTTGATCATCGCCATGCCACCCCAGCAGACTCCAAAAGTCGAATGCACATTGGTCTGCGTCCAGTCCATCACTTCGCGCAGCTCGTCCCAATAGGTCACATCCTGAAACGCCAGATGTTCAATAGGAGCGCCGGTGATGATCAGGCCATCAAACTTCTCGTGTTTAACCTCCTGAAACGGGCGGTAGAATTCGGCCATATGTTCAGCAGCGGTGTTCCGGGTCTGATGCTCGGACATGCGGATCAGTTCGAAATCGATCTGCAGCGGCGTGGCGCCGATCAGACGGGCGAACTGGTTCTCTGTCTGGATCTTTTTCGGCATCAGATTCAGCAGACCGATGCGCAGCGGCCGGATGTCCTGGCGTGCGGCCTGATCAGGGTCCATCACCATAACACCCTCGCGCGTCAGCACGTCATAGGCGGGCAGGTCGGCGGGGATCTTGATCGGCATCGGGGTATTCCTGTTCTGGTGCGCACTCACCTAATGCGACACCGGGGAAATATCCAGCCCACAGCGGGCTGCCTCACGTCAGGTTGACTGAATCAATGACCCGTGTAACGCTGCACGTATTGATTGAACCATAAAACGATATTTTTACATGACCCTATTTACAACCCGTGGCGCACTGGGGTGTTTCCCATTCCTTGTAGCCGGACTGGCGGCCTGTGTACCGGTCGATGCCAGCAAAGAAATCACCCTGATGAGCGATGCGACAGCCACACTGTCCGATGAAACGCTTACCAAACTGAAACCTCAGATCGACGCCTATAAGGCTGCGGCGCCGGACAGGGCAGCGGCAGCGGGCGACCTCTGGTTGCTGTCGCAGGCCTGCGACACAAACGAGGAAGTCTTTAATTACGATGCGCTGAGCAACTGCAGGATCGACCGGGTGGCGAATGAAACCGCTCCCGAAGCGGCACCTACGCAGTTGCAGGCCGTGCAGCGGAAACTGGGGCTTTTGTCCGAATACAGTGCGTTGCTGTCTGATCTGGCCTCTGCACAGACAGAAGCGGACATAAAACTTGCCTATGCGGGGCTCGCGGATACGCTCAAAGGGCTGGGGGAAAAATCCGGTTCTTCCGGCATCGCGTCATTTGCGCAGAGCCTGCAGGACGAGAAGGAGAAGGTCGGGGCGGTCACGGACTTTGCCGTATCTTCGTACAGGAACCGTCTGCTGAAGCGCACGGTTCGCGATGCTGACCCTTTGATCATCGAAGTAACGGGGGAACTGAAGGCGACGCTTCAGGATCTGAACCTGGACACCGGGTACGCCGCCGCGCTGACCCGGATGCGCAACGCCAATACCGAAGCGTTCGATGCAAATCTCGCAGGCAATACGGCACGTACAGCCGCCGCCTACCGGGAACTGGAAGCGAGCCATGCCGCCTTTATCAAAGCCGCAGAAGGGTCGGTCTACACCAAACTGGATCAGCTTGCCGCGACACACAACGGGCTGGCTGCCCGTCTGAGCGGGTCGCCATCAACTGAGGCGCTGACGGCCTACCTCAAGGCTCTCAGGGATCTCGCCGGAACGCTGGAAGGATAACCTCTGATGCCAAATCTCTCGAAAGTCGCTGAAAAGAACTTTGAACAACTGCTGGTACTGGTCAATCAGGCCCGGGCGCGGAACCGAAAGCTGCTTTATGCAGCGGTAAAGGCCGGTGATACGAAGACCCGTGACGAACATATTAAGATAGAAAAGAAGCTTCAGGCGCACCACATCGAAGTGATTGAACTGCAGCAGAAATATGAGGCCTCGGACACAGCCCCATCGACTGCAGAGAAGGCGCTGAAATCGCTCGTCGCCAATACCCGTAAGCAGGTGCAGAAGGTCAACTCCATTGCCTCGGCGCTGAACGGCCTCGAAAAAGTCGCGAGCCTGATCACAAAATTTGTCGGTGTGCTCTGAGGATTTTCAGGCGCGGTCGATGGCTCTTGCAATCAGGTCTTCAAAGTCCTGATCGGACGCGAGAGCGGCCACCTCATCTGCTGTGACGGTCACGCCCCAGCGCGCCATCGCCTCATACCGGGGCTGGCGGTGGGCCAGCGCGCGGGCATATGTCCAGCGCACAAAGGCATCCGGGTCGACCGCATCTTCGGCACTGCCGGTTTCTTTCAGGTATTCCTGCCAGCAGCGCAGCAGAAATGCCGGCTGATACGCCATCGGCTTAGGCGCGCGGTCAAACCGGCGCACGAGCTCTTCTGTGTGCGCGTCATCCCCGCGGATCCAGATCATCAGGCAGCTTTCGGACAGTTCCCGCATCAGCGGATCTTCGTCATTCTCCGGATCGACCCATTCACAGATGGACCCGCCGGTGTCGCAGATGAAGTTCGGGTAGCCATAAAGCGCTTCGGCCCGGCGGGCAAAACGCGCCGTGTCGCGCAGGGCTGCGATTTCCGCCCGCCGGAACTGTTCCTGACGCCGCGCGTATTCCTCCATGGGCAGACCGCCCTGGTCGGGATTGCCCGGTTTGCCGAGATAGGTGGCGACGGGGCTCAGGTTATCAAAGGTGATGTTTGAGCCGATATAAATACTGTCACTCATCAGCAGGTCGCGCAGAAACGGGACCTTCATGGCCTCAGCCTTGGCATTGTCTGCGATGTATTCGCCCATGTAACGCGTGCCGATCCGGTAATCGATCGAGTAGTGAAACCAGGACCCGCTGGCGCGCAGCAGGTTGGACATATGCGTTTTGCCCAGGCCCGACATGCCATAGACAAGCACAGATCGGTGTTGCGCGGAACGCCATGCGCTGGAAGTTGAATAGAGCATATGTGCGCCGCCTGTCGTGCTGAGACCCTCAGCAACCTCCTAGCCGCGCCTGCGCAGGGCGTCAATCTGTGCGCACCGGTGCCGAACGCTGCAAGCCCTTCAGAAGACGCCCGTCCAGGATACCCAGTCCGCAGGCCAGAAGCGCGAAACCCGCGTAAGCGCCTGCGTGCAATGCTTCACCCAGCATAAGGGCGCCCAGAACAATAGCGACCGGCGGGATCAGCAGGGTCACCAGCAACAGATTGCCGCTGCCGGCAAGAGCCAGCACCTGGTAATAGAGCAGGTAAGCACCTGCTGTCGCGATGATCGAAAAGTAACCGATGGCCGCAATGGTCCGTGGTTCCAGCAGCAATGTCACGGGACCGTCGAACATAAAGGCAAGTGGCACGGTGATCAGCGTTGACCCGGTCAGCATGCCTGCGGCGGCGACCTGGGGCTTAAGACCCGCAAGGTTTTTTCGGGCCCAGACACCGGCCAGCGCGTAAGACAGGGTGCCCCCGATCACCGCCAGCTGGGCCAGAGACTGCAGGCTGAAGCTGCGCAGGTTCTCCAGCCCGATGGCGGTAGCCACACCGGCAAAGCCCAGAAGAACACCTGCCAGTTTGCGCAGGGTCAGCCGTTCATCGGCAAAGAACAGCGCGGCCATCAGAACACCAAAGATCGCCGTAGCTGCGTTCAGGATCGAAGTCAGACCACTTTCAATGTGGAGCTGTCCCCAGGCCATAAGACCAAATGGGATAACGTTATTCAGCAACCCCATCACAAAAAACGCACCCCAGATGCGTGGCTCACGCGGGATGGGCAGCCGCATGACGAGCACCACTATCCAAAGTGCCAGCATGGCCCAGAATGTCCTGTGGGCAACGGTCGTCAGAAAGCCGATTTCGTCCAGCGCGACGCGGATAGACACAAAGGATGCGCCCCAGATAATGCCCAGCAGCAGCAAAAGACCCCAGGCCTGCATCGAAATTGATTTCTGATCTGTCATGACCCTGATCCTGGGGCAGAGCGGCGCGCGGCGCCACCCGGATCATGCGCAATAAAAAACGCCCGCGCGATGGCGGGCGTTTTCCGGTGAGCTGTTTGTCGGATCAGAAGTTGAAGCCGACTTTGACGCCGAACGCGATTGCATCATTGTCATCGAACGCGGCTGCGGGAGAAAACGGACCAGCGCGTGTCTGGGTGTCTCCAACGCGCACATACCTTAAGCCCGTGGTAATTTTCATTTTCTCTTTCGTATAGATGACAGCGAAACCAATGCTTTCCTGTCCATCGTTTGGCCCAAGATTTGTGAACAGATTTCCGGTATTTTCCTCGTACCCCACAGACGCGGCGACTGACCAGTTCTCATTCAATTTTCGACCAATTCCCAGAGTGTATGTAATTACATCTTCTTCATAGCTGAGAAGTGGCCCGCCGGTCAGTGTTTGGTAAAGCGCCGGATCAAGAGCGAAATCAGACCAGTCTACCCAACGGACGCCGCCGAAAAGCAGTGTGTTTGCGGCAACACCTGTCTGGAACGCCAGGTTCACAGATTGAGGTGTTTCAAACTCAGTAGAGGTTGTCACCGGCGCCGGAAGCCCGGCTTGTGTTTCAACCGTGTCGACAGAATGCGAAATCTCAGAATTCCACGTCAGGGACACGCGCAACGCAATTTCGGGTTTTTCGTAAGCAATGCCAGCCACATAACCCACGCCGTAGTGAACGTCCGCTTCTGCCGAATAATCTAACCCAAGAGGCCCAAAAATGACATTTGCATTTGCTTCAGCAGACTGAATCCGGAGACCACCGTAAACAGACATTCCGTTGTTCATATTGTACTGCAGCAAACCGGTCAGTGCTCTGCTTTCGAATTCGGCATCTGACCCTTGAGCGAAATATCCTGTTCCATCGGCGTAGTCGACTTCGGCACCGAATGGTTCATCCAGAATCAGAGCATAGGACCACCGATCGTTTATGTCCGCTTTATATGCGGCTCCGTATGTAAAGTAGTCCGGGGATATGTTGCCAGAACCGCTGCCGTTGGGCAGTGCTGAGACTGATTCACCCGTCAGATCAGGGGCAACAGCACCGAAACTGAATTCAAGGTATCTTCCGTCCTCGAACAACACGTCAACCGATTGGCCCGACCTGTCAATCGCGCCAGCCTGCGCGCCACCCGCGGCCAGACACAAAGCTGTTACACTTCCGATGTATACTCGCATGAAATCTCCTCCCCAGAAGATCGGTTTTTTTGTTTTCTCGCACCATTGCTCAAAAGTGGTCGCAGGTAATCACGATTCTGACACCGGTCAATTGTTGACGCAGGGGAAAAGGCCGTTGTGACGTTACGTAGAACTACGCTGTTCTGCGGGTTTCAGCCCACAGGTTGAGGTAATTCCCGGTAAAAATGATCAGCGCGCCGATGAACACCTGGATCTCCAGCGGTTCCTGATAGAGCAGCATTCCGACAATCGCGATGGTCGGCAGGCGGATGAAATCCACCGGTACGATCACCGTGGCAGGGGCCAGCGATAACGCAGTGGTCAAACAAAAGTGTGCCATCAGACCCGCAGCACCGATCAGCAGCACCAGCGGCAGTTCGGCCGCCGCCGGCACGGCAATGTCGCCATCCCACGCGGTCGCGACTATCCCGAAGATCAGCTGCAGCACGGTGAGCCAGAACAGAATGCAGGTGATGCTTTGCGTGCGGGTCAGCTTCTTCGTCAGCATCATGGTGATCGCAAAGAAGATCGCCGAGGACGCCGCGGTAATGACGCCTGCGTTGATCCCGGCCATATCGGGCCGGGCAACAATCAGAATCCCGATGAACCCCATGATCGCAGCAAAACCCCGCATTGCGGTGAGCCGTTCGCCAAGAATGAGCGGTGACAGCACGATCACCCAGAGCGGCGAGGTGAATTCGAGCGCAAAAACCTGTGCCAGCGGAATGATGGTCACGGCATAAAACCAGAGGTTTTGTCCGGTGAAATGCGCCAGGTTGCGTACCAACTGCAGACGGAAATTCCCGGTATTGACCTCGCGGAGCGTCCCCGCAAAACCAGCCACGGTCAGCACGATCACCAGCCCGAACATGCTGCGGTACATCATGATCTCGAAGGTATCGAGCGAACTGGACAGTTCCCGGCCCGCGACGGCCATCGACGAAAACGACGCAATCGCGCCGATCATCCACAGACAGGCTTTGACGGTCGGATTCATGCCGCGCTGATGCGAACGGGCATCATTCCCATTCGATCGTGCCCGGAGGTTTGGAGGTGATGTCATAGGTGACGCGGTTGATGCCGGGCACCTCGTTGATGATCCGCGTTGCCGTCTCGCCAAGGAATTCGTGGCTGAACGGATAATAATCAGCGGTCATGCCATCAACCGAGGTTACGGCCCGCAGGGCACAGGCAAAGTCATAGGTCCGCCCATCGCCCATCACGCCGACGGTGCGCACCGGAAGAATGGCGCAGAAGGCCTGCCAGATGTCATCATAAAGCCCGTGTTTGCGGATCTGGTCGATATAGACCGCGTCCGCCTCGCGCAGGATGTCCAGCTTTTCGCGGGTAATCTCGCCGGGGCACCGGATCGCAAGGCCGGGGCCGGGGAACGGGTGGCGGCCGATAAAGCTGGCAGGCAGCCCCAGTTCCCGTCCAAGGGCGCGCACTTCGTCCTTGAAGAGTTCGCGCAGCGGTTCGACCAGTTTCAGCCCCATCTTTTCAGGCAGGCCGCCGACGTTGTGGTGCGACTTGATGGTGACCGACGGGCCGCCACTGAAAGAGACGCTTTCGATCACATCGGGATAGAGCGTGCCCTGCGCCAGAAAGGCGGCACCCTCAATCTGGTCTGCGTATTTCTGAAAAACATCAATAAAGAGACGGCCGATGATCTTGCGCTTGGTTTCGGGGTCCGACTGCCCTTCGAGCTCGCCCAGAAACAGATCCGTTTCGTCGGCGTGGATCACATGCAGGTTCATGTGGTCCCGGAACATCCCCACGACTTCCTGGGCTTCATTCTTGCGCAGAAGACCATGGTCCACGAACACACAGGTCAGCTGATCGCCGATGGCCTCGTGGATAAGTGCTGCGGCAACCGTGGAATCCACACCGCCGGACAGGCCGCAGATCACCTTTGCATCGCCCACCTGAGTGCGGATCGCCTCAACAGCCTGTTCGCGGTAACCTGCCATCGTCCAGTCGCCGGTAAATCCGGCGAGGCGTACGAAGTTCTCATAGAGTTTTGCACCGCGCGGGGTGTGGTGCACTTCAGGGTGAAACTGGACGGCATAGAAATGACGGTCCGTATCGGCCGTGATGGCGTAGGGCGCATTGGGCGAAGTGCCAAAGACCTCAAAGCCGGGCGCCAGTTCAGCGACGTGATCACCATGGCTCATCCAGACCTGTTCCTGGCCTTCGTCAAACCATCCCTCCAGCAGATCCAGCGCCCCCGCAGGCGTCACAAAGGCACGGCCGAATTCCGCAGTACCACCACCGCCGGAGATTTTACCACCCTCAACGCGGCCACCAAGCGCCTGCATCATCACCTGCTGGCCATAACAGATGCCCAGGATCGGGACGCCGTAGTCAAAGATGCCTTCGGGCGGACGGGGCGATCCCTCGCGGACCACACTGTCAGGACCACCGGAGAAAATGACCGCCTTGGGCGCCATGTCGCGCACCATGTCCATCGTCACGTTCTGATAGGGATGGATTTCGCAATAGACGTTCAGCTCCCGCAAACGCCGCGCGATCAGCTGCGTCACCTGGCTGCCGAAGTCGATGATGAGGAGGCGGTCGTGATCAATCATGCTCATACGCGCTGATTAGGGGCAGGGGGTGCCGGTGGCAAGCCCCGGCGCGCACCTGCAGGGAATAATGAGCCCGGGCTTGGCATCTGTTCCGGGCTGTGCCGGCAACAGGCACAGCACAGATGTGTTCCGTTCTGAGGATCAGTACCGGTTCAGATGATCGGTCAGAAAGCGGTGGATGTCGTCGGTCGGTCCCTCAGGCTTCACGAGGCTCTGATGATCATGCCCTTGCAGTATCTCAAAATGGTCGCAGGTCCTCCGGGCGCTGCTTTGCCCGACGATCGTAAGGCTGCGCAGACTGTCTCCGAAAATGTCCAGTTGTTCTCCGGCGCAATGCACCGGAATATTCAGCTGTAACTGCGCATTCGCCCATTGCTGAGTGAAGGCTCCCAAAAAGTTGCCGTCGCTGCTTCTCCGAAGGTCGCGGACGATGCCGCCCCGAAACCCGAGCCGCGACCCCAGCGTGGCGAACCCGGAACCGCCCATCGGCGTGCCGAGCGTGATGAGCGCCAGTGTTCTGCCGGCGACATCGCTGTTTTGCAAAATCATTTTGCGCGCGATGATGCCGCCAAGACTGTGGCCGACAAACACAATTTCCTCGTTTGGGGGTCTGGACTGCAGAAAAAGCCTCAGCTCGCGCGTGACCTCGTCCGCAACTTCGTCGATGCCGATATAAGGGTCATTCAGCGAGGTGGAATAATCGACCACTGCACTGTTGTATGATGACAGGGCCAGATCAGACCTGAAAAAATCCGGCCAGTATGCCCCGGTGTCGGGATGCTGCCATGCGTCTCTGGCGTTGCTGACAAAGCCGTGCAGAAAAATGACTGTCTTGTCTGCACCGTTTTCCGCGCGGGCACTTACAAATGTCACTGCCTGCGAAGCTGACGCCCAGCACCCGAGCACAAACATCAGCACAGGTAATATTCCGCGCCGCATGGTTCTCTCCCTTTTTGTCTGATCCGGACCTGACCACAGGAAGAACCGTGTGCGCAATCATTCGGCGCAGATTTCAGGGGTTTTATGATGTTCGCCGGGGCATTCCTTTTTCGTGCCGCCGCGTAATGTCGCTTTTTTCCCTGCTTCGCCGCAACCGGCGCGGGGCCAGTGGCAGGGCCAGGGTAGTACCGGTGCCAGTTACGCCGGACGGAGGTTGGGAACATGGCTGGAGCAGAACGCAGACGGGCACGCGGTGGTGGCGGAGCCGCACGACGTGCCGCGCGCAGTGCAGTGTCGTTTGAAACGGCTAAGTACATTGAGCGGAATATCCCGAACTTCGAGGTGCTGAACGAAGAGGCGCTCGAAATTATCGAATACAACGCTGAAACTGTGCTCGAAGAGATCGGCGTGAACTTCGTCGAGAACCCGGCGGCACTGGAGCGCTGGAGAGAAGCCGGCGCGGACATTGACGGTGAACGTGTCCGTATCCCGCGTGGACTTGCGCGCAAACTCTGCAGCACCGCGCCCTCAACCTTTACACAGCACGCCCGCAATCCTGAGCGCAGCGTTGTCGTCGGCGGGCGCAATCTGGTGCTGGCGCCTGTCTATGGCCCGCCGTTTGTGCGCGACAATATGGGCGGCCGCCGATACGCGACCATGGAAGATTTCCGCAAATTCGTGAAGCTGGGCTATATGTCGAAGTGGCTGCACCACTCGGGCGGCACGGTCTGCGAACCCACCGATCTGCCGGTGAACAAGCGTCACCTTGATATGCTGCACGCTCATATGACGCTGAGCGACAAGCCGTTCATGGGGTCAGTGACCGAACCCAGCCGCGCGCAGGACAGTGTTGAAATGTGCGAAATCCTCTTTGGTAAGGATTTCGTTCAGGAAAACACCGTGATGACCTCGCTGATCAACATCAACTCGCCGATGACTTTTGATGACGTGATGATGGGCGCGCTGGAAGTATATGCGAAAAACAACCAGGCCTGCATCATTTCCCCGTTTATCGTGGGCGGTGCAATGGCGCCGGTTTCGGTCGCGGGTACGCTCACGCAGGTGCTCGCAGAAGTGCTCGCGGGTATTGCGTACAGTCAGCTCATCCGCCCGGGCGCCCCTGTGATCATGGGGGCCTTTGTCACTTCGATCGATATGAACTCGGGCGCACCGACGTTCGGTACGCCTGAGGCCTCGCACATAACCTATGGTGCGGGCCAGCTCGCGCGCCGTCTGGGGCTGCCATACCGCTCCGCCGGGTCTTTCTGTGGCTCGAAACTGCCGGATGCCCAGGCCGCGTATGAAACGGCGAACAGCCTGAATATGGGGCTGCTGTCGGGCGTGAACTTCATGCTGCATGCCTGCGGCTGGCTGGAAGGCGGGCTTGTTTCTTCCTTTGAAAAATTTGTCATGGATGCCGATCAGCTGGGAACGCTGCATCACCTTGCGCAGGGTGTGAGTGTCGACGAAAACGCCCAGGCGCTGGATGCGATCCGCGAAGTCGGACCTGGCGGGCACTATCTGGGATGTGCCCACACACAGGAAAACTTTAAATCCGCATTCTGGAAATCCGATCTGCTGGACTACAAGCCCTATGAGACCTGGGAAGACGAGGGTGCGCGCGATACGCAGGTGCTTGCGGCACTTCGGGTCGAAAAGATGCTGGCTGATTATCAGCAGCCGGCCATCGATCCGTCGGTCAACGAGGCGCTTTCCGACTACATTTCACGCAAGAAGGCGGAAGTGCCGGACAGCTTCATGTAAGTTCAGGCGGTCTGCGATGCCTTGAGCACGCGGGCCTCACCCAGCATGGCGATAAGCACATCAACATGGCGTACAAGACTGTAGGCTGTGTCCCCGTTCAGGCGCTGTGTGTTCAGCCCCGCCTCAATTTCCATCAGCCGCAGCAGTGAGGCGGCGTGGCGGGGCAGGTTGCCATATCCGAGCAGCCGGGGCAGGTGGGTTGACCGGCGGTAATCATCTGCGCCAATTCTGGCCGCCCGCATAAGCAGTCGTGGACGGCGCAGGGCGTGAAGCATTGATAGTACGTCTTGCATCTGTGTCTTCCTTTGTCCTGCGGCAGCAGCTTTTGACTGCTAGCCGGATGAGGACACTATGACACAACCAGTCCGGGTGTTGCGCCGGAGCGCGCCGCGCGTACCGGGATGCCAGGGTTCTGTTAAGGGTGATGAACAAAGTCTGACCACGCAGAATGTGGCGGGACTGTTGCGCATTTGTGCAAGATACCGTGCGTTGGTTTAAATACTGTTTATTCAATAGATACAATACTATCGGGAATGCCGGATATTAACGATCAGGTAACTATATTCTCCTCTAGGTTGCAGTCCAAGTCTGAATGCAACTCGTGGCAGGGGATGGTTACGGTAAGTTATGATGACACCAGAGGATTACCCACAGGTCCGCGACAGGACCACCGAAGACAAGGCAATGCCCGACTGGGTGCCTGCATCTGCACAGATGTACCTGGCCCATACCGAGGCAGGCCTGCCCATCAGGGCGCTGGCCCGCGCGGCTGGCTGTCATGCCTCGACCGTACTGCGTCAGATCCGGCGCATTGAGACACGCCGTGACGACCCGCTGGTCGATGCGGCGCTCCGTACCCTGGGTCAGGTGCACTTTCACAGCCCGCGGCCTGACAATGAGTTTGAAAAGGATCCGCTACGTATGAGTTTCCAACAGAAAATCACTTCAGCTGACAGTGAAACAGATGATGCCCTGCTGATGGCGGAAGCACGCCGTGTCCTGCGCCGTCTGTGTGAAAAGGGCGCGGTCCTGGCGGTTGCCACGGACATGGAAAAAGCCGTGATTGTACGTGACGGTGCCGCAGGTCAGGCGACGCGCACTGGTGTCGTGGAACGGTCGGTGGCCGAGGCGATGGCGCTGAAAGACTGGATCACACCGGCAAAATCGGGGCGGATCACCCGTTATTCCATCACGGCGGCCGGCCGCACCGCACTCGAGACCATGCTTCAACAGGGCGACGACACCAAAGTCCCTGGTTTTGCGGATGCGCAGACGCCTTTTGCCGGGCAACATCGTGAGTGGGGCGAGAAAACGCTGCCCGATGCGGATACCGGACGTCCCAGACGGATGCGCTACAACCTTGCGGAAAGCCCGCTCACAGCGCTTGCCCGTCGCCGGGACAAAAACGGCGAGAACTTTCTGAGCGACGAACTCGTGACCGTGGGCGAACGTCTGCGCGAGGATTTCGAACTGGCCCAGATGGGACCACGCGTTGCCCAGAACTGGGACCGTTTCCTGACGGCAGGCGGGAACGACACTTATGTACCGGACAGCGGCGTGGGCGACGGCCCGGCCAACGCGCGCAAACGGGTGGCGGATGCGCTGGCGGACCTCGGGCCGGGCCTGTCCGACGTGGTGCTGCGGTGCTGCTGTTATCTGGAAGGGCTTGAAACAGCTGAGAAAAAGCTCGGCTGGTCGGCCCGCTCGGGCAAGATCGTGCTCCGAATCGCCCTTATGCGCCTCAAGCGTCATTATGACGAAACAGTTGGCCCCGGCGGCCCGCTTATCGGCTGAGGCCCGGGCCGCGCCGGACGCAGGGCGGCTATGCGCCCTGCGACAGCCGGGCCGGTTGAACCGTACCCGTCAATAGCGTTAGACAGGTGGAAATCGAACCGGAGATCCACCATGGCCACCCGCGATCTGAAAATTCCTGCACAGCG
This sequence comes from Roseobacter phycocola, assembly GCF_042055075.2. GTDB lineage: Bacteria > Pseudomonadota > Alphaproteobacteria > Rhodobacterales > Rhodobacteraceae > Roseobacter. Next base: position 1,342,441 of record NZ_CP194010.1, read on the forward strand.
CCACCCTGAAAAGGCGCGGCGCCCTGACAATCCGCAGCCCAAGAAACCCGACTGGATCCGCGTGAAAGCGCCCGGCGGAAAGGGGTATGCAGATACGGCCCGTATCATGCGGGAAAACAATCTGGTCACGGTCTGCGAAGAGGCAGGCTGCCCGAACGTGGGCGAATGCTGGAGCCAGGGTCACGCCACCATGATGATCATGGGCGAGGTCTGCACCCGCGCCTGCACGTTCTGCAACATTGCAACCGGCAAGCCGCCTGAAGCGCTTGATGCCTTTGAACCGGGTCGTGTGGCCCATGCGGTCGAAAAGCTTGGTCTGAACCATGTGGTGATCACATCGGTCGACCGTGATGATGTGGAAGATGGTGGTGCAGATCACTTCGCCCAGACCATCCGCGCGATCCGCCACCGCAGTTCGGGAACCACCATTGAGATCCTGACGCCGGACTTTCTGAAATGTGACCCGTCGGTCCTGGAGACAGTGGTCGAGGCGCGCCCGGATGTTTTCAACCACAACCTTGAAACAGTTCCGGGCCTTTACCCGGAAGTACGGCCCGGTGCGCGCTATTTCCATTCGCTGCGCCTGTTGCAGCGGGTCAAGGAACTGGAACCGTCAATGTTCACCAAGTCGGGAATCATGGTGGGCCTCGGTGAAGACCGCCAGTCCGTGATCCAGGTTATGGAAGACATGCGCGCGGCCGACATCGACTTTCTGACCATCGGTCAGTATCTGCAGCCCACACCGAAACACCACCGGGTCGACCGCTTTGTGACGCCTGATGAATTCAAAGCCTATGAAAAGGCGGCCTATGGCAAAGGCTTCCTGATGGTTTCGGCCACGCCGCTGACCCGGTCGTCCTATCACGCAGGTGATGACTTTGCCCGTCTGCGGGACGCACGCAACAAGAAGCTCGGGCTTGGCTGACGCTCAGCGCACCGTTTCAACCCGCAGCAGATAAGCCGCCAGGGCTTCCCGGTCTGCTTCGGGCAGTTTCGCCAGGTTTTCGACAACCACGGCCATGTCGCCGCCCGCGCTGTCGTACTCAGGGGTCAGCCCGCTGGTGAAATAGGCAGTCAGATCCGCGGCGGACCAGCCAAGCACCCCTGGTGTGATGTTAGGAATGCGACCCTTGCCGGTGGGTGATGGCGCGCCCGCCAGCCACCGGTTGCGGTTCAGCCCGCCCAGCACATCCCGTTCTGTATGGCATTCGCTGCAATGCGCGAGAGCCTCCGCGACATACCGACCGCGGGTTTCCTGTGGGTTCAGATCGCCCTGCAGATGAAAATCCGCACTCTGGTTCAGAAGCTTCCAGATGCCCAGACCGCGCCGGATGTTAAACGGAAAGCCCAGATCATGAGGCTGGCTTTCGGTCGCGGATGCGGGAAGCGTGCGCATGTAGGCAAATAGATCACCCGCGTCCTGATCCGTCATGAACGCATAAGCGGTGTAGGGAAACGCCGGGTAATAATGCTGTCCGTCCGGTGAGACACCCCGCGTCACGGCCTGCGCAAATTCCGCCTCAGTCCAGCGGCCGATACCCGCGTCAGGATCGGATGAGATGTTGGGGGCGTAAAACGTCCCGAAGTCTGTGACAAAAGGACGGCCACCTGCCAGAACCGGTGCATCGGTTTGCCCGGCACCCGGGTCCACATGACAGGAGGCACAGCCGGCAGCCGCAAAAACAAGAGCACCGGCTTCGGGATCGCCGTCATGCAGAACGGTCTGCGCGGGCAGGGTGTCCGGGCGGGTTATCACCCAGAAAACCAGCGCCCCACCGGCCACCAGAAAAACGGCCAGACGGATCAGCCCGCGCAGCATGCCGCGCCTCAGTTTCGCGGACCGCGGTACGCCTTGTGGCAGGTACCGCAGCTCGCGCCGGCCGCCTGCATTGCCGCGCGCAGTGCATCAAGGTCCTGACCCGCGGCGGCCACGAGACCATCTGCGGCTGTCTCCAGACCGACGGCTGCTTTTTCAAAACCGGCGGCATCGCTCCAGATTTCAGCCTTGGCGCGGGTGCCGGGGACGTCGCCCTGAACGGTTCCCTCGGTCCACAGAATGCTGCGGTCCAGTTTGGCCACTTTCGCCAGGCTGGTTGCTGCAGCCGTTGCCGTTTCTGTGCTGAATTCTGTTTCTCCTTTGGCCATCGCGCCCAGGATGCCCATGTTGTAGGCAATGAGAGACATCTGCGCGTTGCGCGCTTTGACGGCAGGGTTGGTGTCGGAATGTCCTCCGCCAAATGCTGTGCCCACTGTGGTTGTAACGGCCAGTGCTGCGATCAGAGGAAGAATTACCCGCTTTTTCATAATTTCAGGTCTCCAGAAATGTGTTTCGGACAAGCGCACCTGAGCACAAAGGTAGCGCATTCCCGGCAAAGGTATAGTCACAACCTCTTGTGCGGGGCAGCCCGGTGGACCTGGTGATCAGTCGCCCGTGAAGCGGACGGACCCGATGAAAGGCAGATTTCGGTTCCGCTGGGCAAAGTCGATGCCATAGCCCACCACAAATTCGTCGGGAATTTCAAACCCGGTCCAGTCCGCTCTGAAATCAACTTCGCGACGGCTAGGTTTATCGAGCAGGGCGATTGATTTCAGCCGCGCGGGCTTACGGCTTTCCAGCAGGTGCGTGACGTGGTTCAGCGTATGTCCGGTGTCCACGATATCCTCGACCACCAGCACATCGCGGCCTTCGATGGCTCCGCGGAGATCCTTGAGAATGCGGACCTCGCGGCTGCTTTCCATCCCGTCGCCGTAACTGGATGCTTCCAGAAAATCGACCTCAATGGGCAGATCGAGTTCCCGCACCAGATCGGCGATGAACACAAAACTGCCGCGCAGCAGGCCGACCACCACCAGCTTGTCCGTGCCGCCGAATTCGTCCTGGATCTCCTTGCAAAGGCTCTCGATCCGCGCCGCGATGGACTTGGCCGAGATCATTTCATCTATGACATATGGACGCGAGGGCATCGGAAATACCTTGATCTTGGGGTTGGGACATACGACATGGATGGCTAACCTCTGAGACACGACAAAGCAATGCCGACACACTCTGAAACCAGAAAACTGCCCTACAGTGCGCAGCAGATGTATGACCTTGTAGCGGATGTGGCGCGCTATCCGGAATTCCTGCCCTGGTGTTCAGCCGCACGTATCCGGTCGGTGACACCGCAGGGCGACCAGGAGATCATGGAAGCCGACCTTGTCATCAGCTTCAAAGTGTTCCGCGAACGGTTCACCAGCCGGGTCGAGCTGACCCCGTCGCAGCACCTTATCGATACCGAATACCTCGACGGGCCCTTTCGATACATGAAATCCAACTGGGCGTTCCGGGACTGCGAAGGCGGGGGCTGCGAGGTTGAGTTTTTTGTCGATTTTGCTTTCCGTAATATGATCCTGCAGCGTCTGATCGGTGTGGTGTTCAACGAGGCAATGCAACGGATTGTCCGCGCCTTCGAAACCCGCGCCCGCGCGCTTTACGGTCCGTCATGAACATCACCGACCGTCTTCTGACCCTGGCACAGGCCAAAACGGACGCAGAAGCGCTGGAGATGATGCAACTGTCCCTTGCTGACTGGGCCGCCTGTGGCATAGCGGGGGCGGAAGACCGGGCGTTTGATGGATTTCGCGCGACTGTGACGGGACAGGCCGGCACCGGGACGGTAACGGTTTTTGGGGGTGGTCGCATTCCGCCGGCGGGTGCCGCCCTGATCAATGGTACGCTGAGCCACGCGCTGGATTATGACGACACGCATTTTGCCCATATCGGGCACCCGTCAGTTGCTGTTGTCCCGGCTGTTCTTGCGCTGGCTGAGGAACGGGACATTCCTTTTGCGGAGATGTGCGAGGCCGCGCTGACCGGTGTGGAAGCCTCCATTCTGGTGGGCCAATGGCTGGGACGCGGCCACTACCAGACAGGTTTTCATCAGACAGCGACCGCAGGTGCCTTCGGCGCGACCCTTGGTGCCGCACGCCTGCTGGAGCTGACCCCGGACCAGACGCGCATGGCGCTGGGGCTCTGCGCGTCGATGGCCTCGGGTCTGAAATCCCAGTTTGGCACCATGGCCAAACCCCTGAACGCGGGACTTGCGGCGCGGACTGGGATCGAGGCGGTTCTCTGGGCTGCGGCTGGTGTGACCGCAGCGTCTGATGGTATTGCCGGACCTCTGGGATTTGGTCCGACGCACCATGGATCAGCGGATGAAACAGCGCTGCCTGATGCGGGATCACCGGCGCGTCAGATTTTGCAGATCAGCCACAAGTTTCATGCCTGTTGTCACGGCCTGCACGCCATGCTTGAGGCGGTTTCAAAGATGAATGTCACCGCAGAACACGTTGATAGAATTATGATTTCGACGCACCCGCGCTGGATGACTGTCTGCAACCAGCAAAATCCGGAAACGGGTCTCGCGGTCAAGTTCTCCTACCCGCATACCGCGGCGATGGCCCTGGCGGGGATCAGCACCGCAAACATCGCGCGCTACACAGATGAGTCCGCATGCGATCCGCAACTTGTTGCCCTGCGTGAACGTGTCACCGTGCAGGAAGATGATACACTGTCAGAAATGCAGGCCCGCATCCTGGTCATGAACAATGACGGCTCAGAGGTGTCCGGATTTCACGATCTGGCGGCGCCCGTATCGCTCGCGGAACGGCGGTCTCGTCTGATGCGCAAAGCGGTGGCACTCATCGGGGCGCGGCGCGCAGATACGCTCTGGTCAGCTGTCGATACCGGAGATTTCAGGGCGTTTGTTCAGGTGATCGGCGACTGAAGTGCCTTCATCAGCAAGGCCAGCGCATGATCACAGGCGGCCTGCCGCACGCGGGATCTGCCGGGCGCGCCGAATTCCACGGTCTCCGTGTTCACGCCATTTTTTGTGGCAAGTCCAAAACAGACCCGGCCTTCCGGTTTGAATTCTGAACCACCCGGTCCGGCGATCCCGGTTACGGAAACCGCCAGCTGCGCGCCTGAATAGGTCAGTGCGCCAGTGGCCATTTCCTGTGCCACTTCTTCTGACACCGCACCATGCGCGGAGAGCGTCACCTCTGAGACGCCCAGCATCTGAACCTTGGCTGCATTTGTGTAGGTCACGAAGCCGCGCTCAACGACCGCGGATGCACCGGGAATGTCAGTCAGAGCGGCAGCGATCATGCCACCGGTACAGCTTTCAGCCGTTGCGATCATAACGCCGGAACTTTTCGCGTTTTCAATAACCTGTGCGGTGGCGCGTCCGTCACCCGATCCCATGGTAAAGCCCCGCCAGAACCAACACGCCGACAGCTGCGAAAACGCCGGCAATCACATCATCCAGCATCACACCCAGCGCATCCCCGCGCCGGTCCGCCCAGCCCACAGGGCCCGGTTTCAGGATATCAAACAGGCGGAAGAGGGCGAAAGCTGCGATCCAGCCCGGCCACATCACCAGAATGTTCAGCCCCATCGACCATGCCGCCCAGGAGATCGGCAGAAGTGCTATCCACTGGCCCGCAAGTTCATCGACGACGATTTCAGAGGGGTCATGATCCGTGCTGTCCCGCGTCATAACGGATGTGGCCCACCAGCCTTTGATGAAGGCCGCGATCACGCCCAGAAGTAGCAGCGGAAAGCCCCCCAGAACATGCAGCAGCCAGGCCCAGGGCAGGGCAATGAGCGATCCCCAGGTGCCGGGCGCCGGGCGGATGTATCCCACGCCCAGGACCGTACCGATCATCCGCGCGAGACCCGTCATGCGCTGACCAGTGCAGCGGTTGCGATACAGGCGATCCCTTCGCCGCGCCCCGTGAAGCCCAGCTTTTCAGACGTGGTTGCTTTAACCGACACACGCGCCTGATCGACGCCCATAAGACGCGCCATTTCCTGCCGCATGCTGGCCGCGTGCGGGCCGATCTTGGGGAATTCACAGATCAGCGTACAGTCGATGTTGCTGATGGCGAACCCCATGGAGCGCGCAAGGTCTGCGGCATGTTTGAGAAAGATTTCGCTGGCGGCACCTTTCCACTGTGGATCGGACGGCGGGAAATGCTGGCCGATGTCGCCCCGGGCCAGCGCGCCGTAGATGGCATCTGTCACGGTGTGCATGCCCACATCGGCATCGGAATGCCCGACGAGGCCCTGGTCATGCGGAATGCGCACGCCGCACAGAATGACGTGATCCCCCGGCCCGAAGGCGTGCACGTCAAAGCCATTACCCAGTCTGATGTCCATCCCGTGCCCTCAGTATGCGCTCGGCCCGAGCAAAGTCTTCGGGCAGCGTGATTTTCAGATTGTCCTCATCCCCGGCGGTGATGGCAACCCCATGGCCGGCGCGGCGTGCGAGCCCGACATCATCATCAGCTCCATCGGGAAACCGCGCATGCGCATCCAGGATGAGATCAAGGGCAAACCCCTGCGGCGTCTGCGCCCGGAAGAGCCCCGCGCGGTCCTGTGTTCCGGTCACAAAGCCGTCCAAACCGGTCCACAGCGCATCAACAACGGCAACAGCCGGAGCAGCAGCATTCTGCGCGGTCAGAGCCGAAAGCACCCCGTCAATGGTTGCCTTGGACACACAGGGGCGTGCGGCGTCATGGATGAGAACGGTGTCACAGCTGCTGTGCACTGCTTCAAGGCCTGCGCGCACAGACGCACTGCGTGTTGCGCCGCCGGTGACGGTCTGCACGTCGCTCAGACTGGCCGACGCAACCAGATCGCGGTCGTCCGGGTGGATCACAAGGACGACCTGCGCGATGCCCGGATGGCTTGTAAAGGCCTGTAAAGAATGTGCAGCAACAGGGCGGCCCAGCAAGGACCGCCATTGTTTCGGGGTGCCGCCACCGGCGCGGGTGCCGCGACCAGCTGCGACGACGATTGCTGCTGTCTTCATGTGCCCCCCGACCTGCTCGCCTCTGTCTATGGCTTTGACCGGCGTCTGGCAATCATCTGATGTGCTGCCTAAAAAACAGGCAAACACCGTTGTGATGGTATTCAGTCGGACGGCTAATATTGAGAAAATGCTGCGAAATTGATAGATCAGAGCCAGTTGCACAAGGATTAGGCATTTATGGCTGCTGCGCCGCCCTTCGATATGACCCCACCGGTTCTTCTGGCCCCGATGGCCGGAATCACCGACCTGCCGTTCCGGGATCTTGTTGCAGGTTTCGGCGCCGGGCTGGTGGTCTCCGAGATGGTCGCGAGCCACGATATGCTGAATGCACGCCCCGGCAGCCGCGAAAAGGCCGAACTCGGGCTGGGCCATACCGGGACCGCGGTTCAGCTTGCCGGGCGCGAGGCTGCGCCGATGGCCGAAGCTGCGCGTATGGTCGAAGGGCAGGGTGCGGCGGTTATCGACATCAATATGGGTTGCCCCGCCAAAAAGGTGACGCAGGGCTACTCCGGATCCGCCCTGATGCGCACGCCCGATCATGCGCTCACGCTCATCGAGGCTGTTGTGCGCGCAGTGAAAATCCCCGTTACGCTGAAAACGCGGTTGGGTTGGGATGACAACATGCTCAATGCGCCGGACATCGCGCAGCGCGCGGAGAGCGCTGGCATTACGATGATCACGATCCATGGCCGGACGCGGTGCCAGTTCTACAAAGGATCTGCAGACTGGGCTGCGATCCGGCGCGTGCGGGATGCGGTGTCCATTCCCGTGATCGCAAATGGCGACATTGTGGATGCCGATAGTGCAAAGCAGGCGCTTGCCCTGTCCGGCGCGGACGGGATCATGATCGGACGGGGCGCGCGGGGGCGCCCCTGGCTGCTTGCGGATGTTGCACACCGGCTCTGGGGCACAGAGGCACCCGAAATTCCGTCCGGACGGGCGCTGAGCGACATGGTGCAGACGCACTACGAAAACATGATCCGGTTTTACGGTGAAACGCTTGGTCTGCGCGTCGCGCGCAAACATCTTGGCTGGTACATGGACACCTGCAGCACACCCGACGAGCTGCGGCGTGCTGTGCTGACCGCTGATACGCCCGCTGCAACAGACAGATTACTGGCCGAGGCCTGTGACGCACCCTGTGGAGTCGCGGCATGAACTCCGACAAGAATATCTGGGCCAGCCTGCCTGTGCCGACCCTGATCATCGGGCCGGATGACCGGATTGTGGACATCAACTCGGCCGCCGAAGGGTTTCTGAATGTCTCAGCCCGGTCCGTGCGCGGTGTGCCTGTCTGGGATCAGATCGCGGTCAATGATCCGCTGGAGGCCGCGTTTGAACGCTCGCGCGACAGCGGGACGCCTTTGTTCGTCAATGATGTGGATGTGGGCAGCGGCGAACGTGCTCCGATGCAGTCCGACCTTCAGGTGGCGCCACTGACCGGCAGTGAGGGGCATATGATCCTGATGATCTCGCCCCGTGAACTGGCGGGACGCATGACGCAGAATCATTCGGTCAAATCAGCTGCCAAATCGGCCATCGGCATGGCTGAAATGCTGGCCCATGAAATCAAAAACCCGCTGGCGGGCATCACCGGGGCCGCACAGCTGCTGAGCATGAACCTGGGCGCCGAAGATCTGGAGCTGACGGATCTGATCGTCGAGGAAAGCCGGCGGATCGTGAAGCTGCTGGGGCAGGTTGAACAGTTTGGTAACCTGTCGAGCCCGGACTTCCAGCCCGTCAATATCCATGATGTCCTGGACCGCGCGCGGCGTTCGGCGCTGCTGGGTTTTGGCGCGCATATGAAGATTGTCGAGGACTATGACCCGTCTCTGCCGATGTCCTGGGGGGATCCCGACCAGCTGCTGCAGGTTGTTCTCAACCTGATCCGTAACGCCTCGGAAGCCTCGCGTGGCAAACCTGGTACGATCCGGCTGCACAGTTATTTCGAGCATTCTTTCCGGCTGCGTCGTTCCGACGGGACCGGCCAGTCGCTGCCATTGCAGATCGAGATCATTGATGATGGCCCGGGCCTGCCCGAGGCGATCAAGGGCGATGTTTTTGAACCTTTTGTCTCGGGCCGCGAAAACGGCACCGGTCTGGGGCTCGCGCTGGTCAGCAAGATCATCTCCGATCATGGCGGCTGGATTTCCGTGACCTCCGTTCCCGGTCGTACCGTTTTCAGAATTTCACTGGCGCGCGCGCCCCGCGACGCCGCACAAATGTCACTCAGAGAGGAATAACAGATGGATGGTACCGTCCTGGTTGCCGATGACGACCGCACGATCCGCACAGTTCTGACCCAGGCCCTGACCCGCGCTGGCTGCCGGGTGCATGCGACCTCGAGCCTGACAACGCTGATGCGCTGGGTCAGCGAGGGCAAGGGCGACGTGGTTATCTCTGATGTCATGATGCCGGACGGTAACGGGTTGGAAATGCTGCCTAAAATCAGTGAGGACCGCCCGGGTCTGCCGGTCATTGTGATTTCGGCACAGAACACGATCATGACGGCGATCCAGGCCGCCGAGGCAGAGGCCTATGATTACCTGCCGAAACCGTTCGATCTGCCCGATCTGATGAAGCGCACCGCGCGTGCGCTTGAGACCCGTCAGCAGTCGAAACGCGCGCCGGCACCCGGCAATGAGCGCCCGGATGATCTGCCGCTGGTGGGTCGCACGGCAGTTATGCAGGCGCTTTACCGCATAGTGGCACGCGTGATGAATACCGATCTGCCGGTGCTGGTCTGGGGCGAATCCGGCACGGGCAAATCCCTGATCGCGCGGGCTATTCACGATTTTTCCGACCGGCGCAGCCTGCCGTTCGTCACCGCAACAGGCGCGGATCTGCAGGAGCTCGAAGGACCGGCCCGGCTGCTGGCGCGGGTCAAGGGGGGCACGCTGCTGATCGACGAAATCGGCGACCTGTCCGAAGAGCTTCAGGCGCGCGTGGTCCGGATGATGGACACGCCCGGTGAATATGCCCCGCGGTTTCTGGCGACCAGCCAAAGCGATCTGAACGCTGCGATGGAAAAGGGCGAAATGCGCAAGGACCTTTATTACAGGCTCAGCGGCGCGACGTTGATGGTGCCGGCGTTGCGGGAGCGGGTAGATGATATTCCGCTGCTGGCAGAGCACTTTCTGGCCCGTGCAGAGGCCGCCGGGGCCGCCGCACGCAGTCTGTCTGAGGCAGCGGCTGAGATTTTCCGCAACTATTCCTGGCCGGGCAACGTACGCCAGCTGGAGAACGCGATCCGCCGGCTGGGTCTTACCAGCCGCGCGGCTGAGATCACAGCGTCAGAGGTGGAGCAGGTGCTCGGCGCACAGCCAGACCTCGAACCCATGCGGGCCGCGGGCAATACCGAAAAACTGGGTGCATCGGTAGAGCGCCACCTGCGGCGTTACTTCGACCTGCACGGTAATATGCTGCCGCCAGCAGGCCTTTATTCCCGTATTCTGCGCGAGGTGGAGGCACCTTTGATCGAAATTGCCCTCGAGGCGACGGGCGGAAATCAGGCCAAATGCGCCGATCTGCTGGGGATCAACCGGAATACGCTGCGGAAAAAAATCACTGATCTCGATATTGAGGTGACACGCCGCCGTAAATTGATGTAAAACCGCAACACAAACCGTGGCACATGGGGGACACTTCTCGTGGAGACCACAAAATAGAGCGGTCTGGTGCCAGGTGCGCCACATCATAGGTGAGGATATCGGGTGGCATCCCGTGTGGAAAAGTCACTGCGACTGCGGTTGGGGCGTCTGCGCCGCTTAAGGCGTGTGCGCAATGTGGCCACGCTGGGTCTTGTTGTGCTGGGCCCCGTTCTGGCGCTGGCCACCTATCTCATTCTGGGCCCTCTGGGCGAGGCCAGCACAACGCTGAGCCTGCGGCTGATTCTGCTGGCAGATCTCGTTTATATACTTGTGGTTGCGGCGCTTGTGCTGGCGCAGGTCGGGCGGCTGATCGCGGCGCGGCGGGCCAAATCAGCGGGGTCGCGGCTGCACCTGCGCCTGACCGGCGTTTTCGCCTCTCTCGCTCTTATTCCGACTGTCACGGTCGCCATCTTTTCAGGTCTGACGGTGAATGTTGGCCTTGAGGGGTGGTTTTCCGACCGTGTACGCGAGGTTGTCGGCAATTCTCTGGCTGCGGCACAGGCCTATGAGGACGAACAGCGCGAGGACCTGGCAGAAGATGCCCTGGCACTGGCCGAATCCATTGATGAGGCGCGCAGAGCCGGAATTCTGATTTCGGACAGCGATCTGCTGAGCGAAGGTCAGCGGCAGATCCAGCGGGGCCTTCGCGAGGCCTATATGATCGACGGGACACGCGAATTGCGTGCCCGTGGTGAGCGGTCATACCTCTTCAACTACGAAGAACCGACGGCCGCGCATATCCGTGACGCCCAGCAGAATGAAGTTGTGATCATCGAGGACTGGCCAAACAACGAGTTCCGCGCGCTGGTTATGCTGACTGCCTTTACCGACCGATATCTGTATGTGAGCCGCGACGTTGATGGCGAAATCCTTTCGCTCATAGATGAAACCCAGGAAACGGTGCGTCTTTATCAGCAACTGGAAAATGATCGCGGACGGCTGCTTTTTGACTTCGGGCTTCTCTATCTTGCCTTTGCGCTCATCCTGATCCTGGCGGCGGTCTGGCTGGGGCTGTGGTTCGCGGAGCGACTGTCCGGTCCTGTGGGCCGGCTGACCGGCGCGGCGCAGCAGGTTGGTGCAGGGGACCTGGACGTTCAGGTGCGCGAAGAAGTCGGCGACGACGAGATTGCCATGCTGGGTCGCTATTTCAACCAGATGACCCGTCAGCTGAAGGTGCAGCGCGAGACGCTGATGGACAATACCCAGCAGATCGAGCGCCGCCGCAGGCTGTTTGATTCTGTTCTGAGCTCTGTGACGTCCGGTGTGGTCGGTCTGGACCCTGATGGCCGGATTACATTTGTGAACCGCAGTGCCGAACGGTTGCTGGACTGGAACGGTGACCGTCAGACTGTTGCTCTTTCGGTTGCCGTGCCGGAGTTCGGCCCTCTGTTCGAAACCCTCAAGAAAGCGCCGGAGGAGGTGGCACAGGGCGAGGTCAAGGTCAGCCGTCAGGGGCGGCGCGAAAACCTTCTTGTCCGGATGGCCACCCGGCGCAGCGAAGACGGCAGGCTCGAAGGATACGTTGTGGCGTTTGATGACGTCACCGATCTGGTCAGCGCCCAGCGGATGGCGGCCTGGGGCGATGTGGCCCGCCGCATTGCGCATGAGATCAAAAACCCGCTTACGCCCATTCAGCTGTCTGCAGAACGTATCAAACGCAAGTTTGCCTCCCGCGTGGGCGAAGACAGCGAGGCACTCGAACAGATGACCGGTGTGATCGTGCGGCAGACCGGCGATCTGCGCAGAATTGTGGACGAGTTCTCCAAATTTGCCCGTATGCCCGAACCCGACCGTAAGCCGCTTGATCTGAAACAACTGGTCCACGACGCGGTTCTGCTGCAGCAGACAGGCCAGCCGGATGTGCGTATTACTGCGTCGCTGCCTGACGATAAAGTTGAGGCGGAGCTGGACGGCACAATGATCAGCCAGGCGCTGACAAACCTGATCAAGAACGCCGGGGAAGCCATTGATAGCCTGAAGGAAAAAGGCACACCGGAAGGTCATGAACCACAGATCCGGGTCGAGATGGCGCTGCTGGCCGGCCGTGCCCGCGTGACCGTCGCCGATAACGGGATCGGCCTGCCCGAGGACCGGGCCCGGCTGTTCGAACCCTATGTGACGACCCGCAGCGAAGGCACGGGCCTGGGACTGCCGATCGTCAAAAAGATTATTGAGGAGCACGGCGGCAGCCTCGTGCTCGAAGATGCGCCTGTGTTCGGCGGGCAAACCCATTCCGGTGCAATGGCGGTAATAACACTGCCCTGCCTGACAACTGATGCACCGCAAAAAGAAACGACTCAGGAAGGAACCGAAACCAATGAGTGATATTCTGATTGTTGATGACGAACGCGACATCCGCGAGCTGATCTCTGACATCCTGAAGGACGAGGGGTTCGCGACGCGGCTGGCTGGGAATTCGGACGACGCGATGGCTGCCATCAATGGCGAGCCACCCGCGCTGATCATTCTGGATATCTGGCTGAAGGACAGCCGGATGGATGGTATTGATATCCTCAAGGCCGTGCGCCGCGACAATCCGGATGTGCCGGTGGTGATCATTTCCGGCCATGGCAACATCGAAATTGCCGTGGCTGCGATCAAGCAGGGCGCTTACGACTTTATCGAAAAGCCTTTCAACATTGACCAGTTGCTGGTCGTGATCCGGCGCGCCATGGAGACCTCCCGGTTGCGGCGCGAAAACCAGAGCCTGCGCCGTCGTGACGATACGCGCTCTGAGATGATCGGCAGTTCACCGGCGTTCCGTACGCTCGTGAGTAACCTCGACAAGGTGACCAAATCGAACGGACGCGTGATGCTGACCGGACCTGCGGGCAGCGGCAAAGAGGTTGCGGCCCGGTATATTCACGCCAATTCCAACCGCGCGGATGGTCCGTTTGTGACCGTCAACTGTGCCGGCGTCGCACCCGACCGGATGGAAGAGGTGCTGTTCGGGCGGGAAACACCGGAGCGCGGTGTGGAACCGGGTCTGCTCGAAGAGGCCCATGGCGGGATCATCTATTTCGATGAGGTCGCCGATATGCCGATCGGTACCCAGTCGAAAATCCTGCGCGTGCTCGTGGATCAGCAGTTCCAGCGGGTTGGTGGCAATGACAAGGTGCGGGTGGACCTGCGGGTGATTTCTTCGACGAACCGGGATCTTGAGGAAGCCATTGCGGCAGGAACGTTCCGCGAGGAGCTATACCACAGGCTGAACGTGGTGCCGATCCGGGTGCCAGCTCTCGAAGAGCGGCGCGAGGACATTCCTGAGCTCGCGCGTCATTTTATCGCCGAGATGAACACATCGCAGGGTCTGCCGTTTCGGGAGCTTACCGATGATGCCGAGGCGTTGATGCAGACGATGGTCTGGCCCGGAAATGTCCGGCAACTGAAAAACCTGATCGAACGCGTGCTGATACTGGGTGACGGTAACGGTGAGATCGAGGCGCGGGAACTGCCGGGCAATGAAGAGGGCGGCGGTGATCAGAACCGGGTTGTTCTGTCCGGAGCACTGGCCACTCTGGCACTGCGCGAAGCGCGCGAAGCCTTTGAGCGTGAATATCTGCTGACGCAGATCAACCGGTTTGGTGGCAATATTTCCCGCACCGCTAACTTTGTCGGCATGGAACGCTCCGCGCTGCACCGCAAACTCAAGTCTCTGGGCGTTGTGACCTCAGCAAAATCCGGTGCACGCGTGGCACAGCTGGACGAGGAACCCGAAACGGCGGACTGATCCGGTCAGGCGCCGATTTCGGCCAGGATGTCATGTCCCTGCATTTTGAGGAAATGCAGGATATCGATGAAAATCCAGTTCTCCGCCAGGCGGTCTCCGTCCCGCCGGTAAATGTCGACCACACGCATATCCGCGCGTGCGTCTGAGGCCGGGAACCCCATAAATGTCCCGCTGTTGGTCAGCGTCAGGTTCGGCCATCCAAAGAAGCCGCCATAGTTCCCTTCGGCCATCCGGCACAGGTGCCCGTTAAAGGCGCGGTCACTGATGTGGGTGCGGAACGGGCCCTGGTGCTGTTCGATATACCGGTCGATCGTATAGGTCGCGCCGATGCCCGCGGGCCCCCACCACAGCATGTCCGTGTTCCAGTCAATGGCCAGTTCGTCCCGCGGATGCAGCGGGTCTGCGGATGCATTGGCCTCATCAATACTGCCGATCATATTGTTGATCCGCGCAAGGGTAATTTCTGATGCCTCCGGGTCACCGGCCGTGAACTGCAAACCGTCATGCGTCAGGGGTCCGGGCTGGATCAGATGCGCACCCGTCTGCTCGGTACGCAGGGGGTTCAGCCCTGCCTGCAGCATAAGGTGGATCAGATCGACAAAAAGCGCCGATTCCACGATCTGGCCGTCCCGCACCTTGTGAAACTCCGCATAGCGCAGCATGGCGATTTTGCGGGTGGGCGGGATGCCCAGAAACGCCGCATCAAAGAGCCCCATCAGATGGCCCATCGAACAGGTCCACTGGCCCTGAAACCCGTCAATTTCATTCAGACCGGCGAAAAAGATGTCCTCGCGCCGCTGCACGCTGCTGAAAGCGCTCAGAAAGGGCTGCCAGAAGGTCTGAGCGATCGCTGAGGGGCCGGTCTGCTCGTGGAACGGATGCATGCCGTACCAGTGGCAATCCGTGCTCATGTAGCGCGACAGCACCTCTGCCATACCGGCAGCGTCTGCACCGGCCATATCGGCATAAAGACTGCGGACCAGCGATTTGGCGGGCTGCAGATCGGGCGAAATACGGGGAATCGAAACACTCATGCGCAATGAGTAGAAAGCCGTATCCCCCGGTGCCAGCGCAAAAGCGACAAAATCAGCCCGGGGAGTTCAGAATCTGCCAGGTTTTGTCTTTGTTCCGCGAAATACAGCTGTCGGCGGTGAGTGGCGGCAGCACGCGGGTCACGGCAGGTATCGCATTACGCGTCACATCTGCCGGACAGCGCGGGATGCTGACCTGGTTGTACCCGCGCGCGGTCATGCACTGGTCGGTGACGCGTGCACGCAGCCCTGCGTTGACATCCACGGTGTAAACCGCCCCAGGCTCAAAGAACCCGCCGCGGGTATAACAGGACCCGTCATGGTGGCAGATGCGTCGGGCCGGGTAGTATTGCGGCGGTTCGCGGCGCACCTGGTTGGACACCGGAACGTTCTGTGCTGCGCTGACCTGACAGCTCAGAAGGTCGCTTTCCAGCCGCGAAACCTCGGCGCCGGCGTCATAGTACATGGTCACCGGGGCACAGGAGGCCACCAGCGACAGGCATGTCAGGAACCGCAGGGCAGGCAGAAACTGTTTCATACCCGTATATTGCATGGCCCGGGCAGGCGGGACAATTGAATTGACCGCCTCAGAGCCATCTGCCATTCAGAAGGTCCGGAAATGCTCTGAAGGACGCAAAGCATGAAGGTCATCATCTGCGGTGCCGGCCAGGTTGGCTGGCAGATCGCGCGGCATCTGTCCGGTGAACGCAATGACGTCACCGTGGTCGACAACAACCCAGATCTCGTGCGCCGGGCAACGGATTCCCTTGATGTTCAGGGCATTGCGGGGTTTGCCAGTTATCCCGACGTGCTGGACAGGGCAGGGGCGCGGGATGCGGAGATGATCATCGCGGCGACCCATTCGGACGAGGTCAATATGGTGACCTGCCAGGTGGCGCATTCGGTTTTCGGGATTAACCGGAAAATCGCGCGCCTGCGCAGCCAGTCCTATCTGGATGCCATCTATTCCGATCTTTACCGCCGCGATCACATGCCGATTGACGTGGTGATCAGCCCCGAAAAGGAAGTGGCAGCAGCAGCATTGCAGCGGCTCTCTGCACCCGCGGCCTTTGACACCGAAGTCTTTATGGAGGGCAAGGCTCACCTGCTTGGCATCAGCCTCGATGAAAGCTGTCCGGTGCTGAACACCTCTCTGCGTCAGCTGACGGATCTTTTTTCGACACTGCGCGCTGTTGTCGTCGGTGTCCGGCGCGAGGGCACGCTTTTTGCACCTGAGGCGAAGGATCAGCTTTTTGCGGGCGACGAATGCTACATCTTTACCCATGTCGACGATATCCCGCGCGCGATGGAGATCTTTGGCAAAAAGCAATCCAAGCAGGAGCGCGTGGTACTGGTGGGTGGCGGCAATGTCGGGCTGACGGTTGCGCGCGCACTGGAAAAGCGCGTTGCGCGGGTGCGCACCAAAGTCATCGAAAAGAGCCGCCATTGTGCGGAACGTGCCGCCGAAGCGCTGGAACGCACGATCGTGCTGAACGGGGACGGGCTCGATTCCGGGCTGCTGGCCGAAGCAGGCATTGCGCGTGCGGATGCAATGCTGGCGGTGACCGACGACGATAAAACCAACATGCTGGCCTGTGTGCGCGCCAAGGCCGAAGGCTGTGCTTATGTGATCGCGCTGATCAATGACCCGACGCTGGTGCCGCTGATGGGGCCACTGGGGATCAACGCCTATATCAACCCGCGTGCGACAACTGTGTCGTCGATCCTGCGACATATCCGGCATGGCCGCGTGCGTGCCGTCTATTCCATCGGCGACGCCGAGGCCGAGGTGATCGAAGCCGAAGTGCTGTCAACCTCGCCTCTTGCGGGTCGGAAAATCTCGGAAATTGATTTCCCCGAAGGCGTGCTGGTCGGTGCTCTGCGCAAAGGGGACGAAGTGATCCGGCCGGTGGGCAGCACCCGTATCAGCGAAGGTGACGTGATTGCTATTTTTGCCCTGACAGAAGACGTGCCGGAAGTGGAACGTCTGATGCAGGTCTCTATCGACTTCTTCTGATCCATGGCCCGCGCACGACAAAGCCCCGGGCGCAGATCAGCACTGGAACAGCTGCTGCAGATGCCGCTCTTTCTGCTGATCTTTGGGGTGGCCTCTGTCTCTATGCTGGTGCCGGCGCTGCATGGTGGTGCGATCCGCGAACTGGCAACCGCACGTGCGTTTTTCTACAGCAGTCTTCTGGGGCTGATCATCTTCGGCATGGTCGCCACAGCCCACGCCGGGCGCAAACCGCGCCATGGTACGCTGGGAACGCTTTTGTCACTCTTTTCAACCTTTGTGTTCCTGCCGGTTTTTCTGGCGGTTCCCTTCTTTGAGGGGCTGGGGACCACCACTTTTATCAATGCCTATGTCGAGATGGTCAGTGCCGTCACAACTACTGGTGCCACGCTTTTTGACCGGCCCGCGCGGCTGAACGATACGCTGCACCTTTGGCGGGCGCAGGTCGGCTGGATGGGCGGGATTACCATGTGGATCGCCGCATCGGCCATTCTGGCCCCGCTGAACCTCGGCGGTTTTGAAGTGACGGCCCAGGCTGAACCCGGGCAACGGGAAAGCCAGAGCACCATTTACGGCCGCACAAATCCACGGGACCGCCTGTTGCGTGTGGTCTCAACCCTGGTGCCCATCTATGTCGGGCTGACGCTGCTGCTGTGGATACTTCTTTTTGTGAGCGGCGACCGGCCGCTCGTGGCGCTCACACATGCAATGTCGGTCATGGCGACCTCGGGTATTTCGGCGGTGGGCGGCGTCGGCGATAACGGGTCCGGTTTCACCGGCGAGATCCTGATGCTGCTCTTTATGCTGTTTGCGCTGTCGCGTCTGACGTTTTCGTCTGACACCATTACGGCGACGCAGGGCGGTCTGAGCACGGATCCGGAATTCAGGCTTGGGCTGGCGATTGTCCTCGGCGTGCCCCTTGTCATTTTCCTGCGTCACTGGATCGGGGCGCTGGATTTCGAGACGGGTGAAGAGCTGCAGGCGGCGATCCGCGCATTCTGGGGAGCGCTCTTCACTGTGATGTCCTTCCTGACAACCACCGGTTTTGCCAGCGCGGGCTGGTCAGAGGCCCAGGCCTGGTCCGGCCTGCAGACACCCGGCCTGATCCTGATGGGGCTCGCGCTCATCGGGGGCGGGGTCGCGACCACTGCCGGTGGTGTCAAACTGCTACGGGTCTTCGCACTCTATCTGAACGGGCGGCGGGAACTGGAAAAGCTTGTGCATCCATCCTCTGTGAGCCGCGCAGGCCGGGAAAGCCGCCGAATTCAGCGGAACGGCGCCTTCATTGCATGGATTTTCTTCATGCTTTTTGCGCTTACGCTGGCCGCAATCACGATGCTGCTCGCCCTGCTGGGGGTCGACTTTGAGGATGCGATGGTGCTGGCCGTGGCGGGATTGTCGACCACCGGGCCGCTCATCTCATTTGCCGCCGAAGACCCTATCGCTCTGGTTGAACTCAGCGGCGGCGCTAAGGCGGTTTTCTGCGCGGCAATGGTCCTTGGCCGGCTGGAAACCCTTGCCATTATTGCGCTTTTGACGCCTGATCTCTGGCGCGGCTGACCTGCCCGCGGGAATAGGTCCGTAACGGACTGTTTTTTGGGGTGGAATCTCGGCGCTGTCCCCTTCATACTCTGCCCGGAGGGAGAGGGTCCGGTCCGCGGTCCCCGGCAAGAAAAAAGGCGAATACCAGAATGGCGTCGGACAGACAGAATCTTCAGGATGCGTTCCTGAATCACGTGCGAAAAACCAAAGTGCCCGTTACGATCTTTCTGATCAACGGGGTAAAACTGCAGGGTGTGATCACCTGGTTTGATAATTTCTGTGTATTGCTGCGTCGCGATGGCCAGTCTCAGCTGGTGTATAAACACGCCATTTCGACAATCATGCCAAGCCAGCCGATCAGCCTTTATGAGGGCGAAGACGCTTCTTGAGCCGTCCCACATTTCAGATCGACAATACCGCTGGTCCAAAGGTGACCCGCGCCTGGGTGCTGCATCCTGACATCCGTTCGGATGCTGAGCGCCGTATGCCGGAGTACGCTCTTGAGGAGGCGGTATCGCTCGCGCGTGCGCTCCCGGAGCTCGAAGTGATCGGTGCCGATATCGTGCCGCTCAAAACCGTTCGGGCTGGCATGCTCTTCGGGTCCGGCAAGATCGACGAACTCAAGGCCTGCTTTGAAGCGGCAGAGATTGACCTTGTGCTGGTGGACGGCCCCGTCAGCCCTGTGCAGCAGCGAAACCTCGAAAAAGCCTGGGGCGTCAAACTGCTCGACCGGACGGGCCTGATCCTGGAGATTTTCAGCGATCGCGCCGCGACCCGTGAAGGTGTGCTGCAGGTCGAGATGGCAGCGCTCAGCTATCAGCGCACGCGGCTGGTGCGGGCCTGGACCCACCTTGAACGCCAGCGGGGTGGTCTCGGGTTTGTGGGTGGCCCGGGGGAGACGCAGATCGAGGCGGACAGGCGTGCCATCGACGAACAGCTTGTGCGGCTGCGCCGCCAGCTCGACAAGGTGGTAAAGACCCGCGCACTGCACCGGGCCGCCCGCGCCAAGGTGCCGTACCCGATTGTAGCACTTGTCGGCTACACCAATGCGGGGAAATCGACTCTCTTTAACCGGCTAACAGGGGCCGAGGTCATGGCAAAGGATATGCTCTTTGCCACACTCGACCCGACCATGCGGCGGCTGCAGCTGCCCGAGGGACCGGAGGTGATCCTGTCGGACACGGTTGGATTTATTTCCGATCTGCCCACCGAACTGGTGGCCGCGTTCCGGGCGACACTCGAAGAGGTGCTGGCTGCAGATGTGATCTGTCACGTCCGGGATATCTCGCATCCGGAGACCGAAGAGCAGGCAGTGGATGTGCGGACCATCATGGCCTCCCTTGGTGTCGAGGACGACCGGCCGACCTTTGAGATCTGGAACAAACTGGATCTGCTGCCGGAGAGCGAGGCGGAAGCCATGCGCGCCCGCGCGGCACGGGACGAAAATGTGTTTGCCCTGTCCGCCCTGACGGGGGAAGGCATTGATCCGCTGCTTGAGGCCGTCACGACGCGTCTGGAAGGCGCACGCCAGACAGAAACCCTGTCGCTGGGCTTTGCGGATGGCAAGAAACGGGCCTGGCTTTTCCAGCAGGACATTGTGGAACGCGAAGAGCAGAACGAGACAGGTTTCGATATCACTGTGCGCTGGACGAGGGCGCAGCAGGATCAGTTCGCGCGGCTTTAAAGCGTCTGACGAAATACAGTATTGTTTAACGCGCTGAAGTCCTGGGTTTCAGGCAGCGCTAAGTGCTTAAGTTTTGCGTACGACGCTTCAGGGCCCGTCTGCATCCGCATACCGCCAGGCCCCCGGTGCCAGGCTGTTCAGCTGCCAGGCGCCAACCTGTACCCGGATCAGCCGCAGACAGGGCAGGCCCACATGGGCGGTCATGCGTCTTACCTGCCGGTTGCGCCCTTCGGTGATCGTGATGCGCAGCCAGTGATCGGGCACCGTTTTGCGGAACCGCACGGGCGGATCACGGGGCCAGAGCGGATCAGGCTCAGTAATCTGTGTGACCTCAGCGGCGCGTGTCGGCCCGTCCTTCAGCGTGACCCCTCGCGCCAACTGTGTCACAGCATCCGCATCCGGGGCGCCCTCCACCTGCACAAGGTATGTTTTGGGCATCTTGTGCTTCGGGCTGGCGATCCGCGCCTGCAGACGGCCATTGTCGGTCAGGACCATCAGGCCTTCGCTGTCCCGGTCCAGCCGGCCGGCGGGATAAAATCCTGGCACGTCGATAAAACCCGACAGGGTGGGGCGCGGTGAGCCTTCGGTGCCTTTGTCCGTGAACTGGGACAGGACACCAAAGGGTTTGTGAAACAGGATAACGCGGGCCATCTATTCCTGCGGGCGCAGAATGGTGACACCGACCGAAGCGGCGCGGGCCAGGTCCTCGTCAAGCGACATCGGTATGTATTCGCCCCGCCGCCACAGCTGCGCCATGTCATCGTAGTGCCGCGACAGAAAATGCCCGGACTGGCCGGTGGAGGTAATAAATACGGAACTGTCGGGATCGGCAAAGTCGTAGACACCACGGTAGGCGGCCCCATGCACGTTGTGGAACGGGTCCGGCCCGTTTCCGCCACGCGTCAGACCGCGCTGCAGGGTATTGTCACCACCGTTTGTGGACTGGCGGATGTTCACAAAGAAGCGCAGCACCGGCACACCTCCCAGCACCTGATGGTCATGGGTCGCCTGATGCGCGTCGCCCCAGCGCAGGGTTTCCAGAGCCGGTCCCCAGTTTTCACTGATCCAGATCAGCGCGTCATCCAGCGCAAGCCGCGCCATGTCCGCACAGGTTTCTTCCGGCGCGGACTGGATCACATCGCACCAGACGGCTGCGCCGTTCACATCCCGGAAGGCACGCTCGATAAAGAGCGGCTCCACATGGGTCAGTTCCTGTGCCAGCGGTCCCAGTTCATCCTGCACCATACGGGCCTGCAGACTGCGCAGCCAGGCCATGTAGATCAGCGGCTCGGGCATGTGTTCGTTCATTTCACCGGACCAGCTGGCCAGCAGGGTCAGGGCACGCTGGCGCTGGCGCAGCGGTGTGCCTTCGGGTGCGGCCTCGCCGGTGAACCACAGTTCTGCTCCGATCAGCGGCAGCAGGGACCTGGCGGTGAAACTCACATTGTCCAGCTGCGCCTCGATGAAGCTGTCGCGCGTGTGGACCTGGCGTGCCTGCATCAGGCGCTGCCAGCGTTGCACACGCTGGGTGTCGCCCCAGACAAAGGACACGTGGTTTGGAAACGGCCTGTCCACGACCTTGTTGTTGGTGTTGCCCAGAATGCCGCCATTGGGTGCTGTGACCCGCGGGTTTGAGGCATAGGGCAGGCGGCCCTGCCAGCGGTTGGCGGCAATCCACCCCGGGCTGGGCATCCGACCCTGGCTCTGATGGTTCGCATCGCGCCGGGGCATGGCCCCGATCATTTTCATCGCAATTTCTTTGCGGTCCGCGAGGATCAGGTTCTGGGCCGGGGCCACAAAGCTTTCGGCAGCATCAATGCCTTCGCTCACGGATTTGGCGCGCATCAGCTCAAGTGCTGCGGCCATTGAAGTGTCATTGGGGCTGAGAACGGTCCAGGCGAGCGATGCTACATGGCCGGGAGGTGTGATGGTCGCCAGATTGTAATGCGTGCCGGGCAGGACAGGGCCGTTGTCGGTCCACCGCAGCGTGATCGTAACAGGCGTTTCATCTTTGATGTTGATGATCGAAGAACGTGTCTCAAAAGTTTTGAAACCGTCAGGGGTCCGGTATTCCTCGGGGTTATCCGGGTTCAGCGCCTCGATATAGACGTCCTGATCGTCCATCCCTGCAGATGTAAGTCCCCAGCCAAGCTCCGCGCTCCGGCCTGTCAGAACAACCGGCATGCCAGGAATGGTGCCACCGATCACGCCACCGCTTTCCAGTTCCAGGCGCGCCAGATACCAGATTGCAGGCGCGGTAAAGCCCAGATGCGGGTCGTTCGCCAGCAACGTACCACCGGCCGCCGACCGTGTCGGATCCGCAGCCCAGGCGTTTGACGCACCGGCCATCATCCGCCGTTTGAACGGCGACAGTGGGTGATCATCATGGCGCAGGCTTTCTGCGAACCGGGGCGCTTCGGGAAAAAGCGCTGAATATTCCGGCAGCGCCACAACGCCTGTGCCGGGCGCGTCAGGCAGGATGTCAGCCAGCCGGTCAGCATCCGGTACTGCAAGTGACATCCGGGCGCGCAGCACTTCGGCATCAAGGTGTCCCGACAGCTGCAGACCCATCAGTTTGATGATCGCAAGCGAATCCGCCGGCCGCCAGGGGGCCATCGGCGCGTTGAAAAGGAACATCTCCGGTGCACCGCGCCCCAGAGCCTGCGCGTTTACCTGATCCAGCCGGACATTCACGCCAGTGGCATAGGCCCGCAACATGCGCATCGTGCGTTCGTCCTGGGCATCAACCGATGCCGTGGCGAGGGTGTAAAGATCCAGGCGGCGCAGCAGTTTGTCCACATTGAGCGTCGCGGTGCCGAATATCTCAGACAGCCGCCCCTGTGCGGTGCGCCGCATCATTGTCATCTGCCACAGACGGTCCTGCGCATGGGCAAAACCAAGGGCGTAAAAAACATCCTCGTCGGTGGTGCCGAAAATATGCGGCACGTTGGCGTTGTCGCGTACAATTTCGACCGGCGCGTTCAGGTAGGGTACCTCGATCACCGCGTCGTATTCCGGCAGTGACCGGGACGCGAGGTAGTACACCAGGCACACACCCAGAACCACCAGCGCAATCATCGCCCCCGCGAGACGCATCAGCCATTTGAAGATCAGAGCCATCTGCTGCCCCGTGAATATCCCGCCGGTTTGTTGACCCGGCGCATCTGACTGTTAGGTAGGACAGCAGCGTAACGCAACACCCAAAGGGAGGGATTGAAATATGGCCAAGGTGGCATTTCTGGGGCTGGGCGTCATGGGCGGCCCGATGGCAGGACATCTTCAGAAGGCAGGCCATGAGGTCACAGTCTATAACCGCACCGCGGCGCGGGCGGAAAAATGGGTGGAAACCTACGGTGGCGCAATGGCGCTCACCCCGCGTGAGGCAGCGGACGGCGCGGAATTCGTCATGGCCTGTGTCGGCAACGATGATGACCTGCGCAGCGTCTGTCTGGGCGATGACGGAGCCTTTGCAGGCATGGGGAGTGGCACGGTTTTTGTAGACCACACCACAGTGTCCGCCAAAGTGACCCGCGAACTTTTTGCAGCAGCCGGCGACAGTGGGGTCAGTTTTGTGGACGCGCCGATTTCCGGCGGTCAGGCTGGCGCGGAAAACGCTGCCCTGTCGATCATGTGTGGTGGTGAAGAAGCCGCCTATGACCGTGCGCTGCCGGTGATGGAAGTGTATTCCAAAATCTGCCGCCGCATAGGAGACAGCGGGGCAGGTCAGATGACCAAAATGTGCAATCAGATTGCCATTGCCGGTCTGGTTCAGGGCCTGAGCGAAGCGCTGCATTTTGCGGACAAAGCGGGCCTCGACGGTCGTGCAGTGGTTGAGGTGATCAGCCAGGGCGCCGCTGGGAGCTGGCAGATGTCAAACCGTTATGAGACGATGCTGGACGATCATTTCGACCACGGTTTTGCGACCGACTGGATGCGCAAGGACCTTGGTATCTGCCTGAGCACAGCGGATGAGACCGGAGCCAGCCTGCCGGTCACGGCACTGGTTGACCAGTTCTATAAAGACGTGCAGAAAATGGGCGGCGGCCGCTGGGATACCTCCAGCCTGTTCAAGCGGCTGCAGGCGCTCGGTTGAGCCTGTTATTGGCTTCCTGAGCGGCGCGCTGATTTTCGGATGCAGAAAAGAATCGGCACCGTAAAATTCGTTTACGGTGCCGTATGGCCTGCGAGTCTGCAGAATGCCCCCGGAACCCCAGCTCAAAAAAGTGGCGAGGAAGCCCGGCTGCGTTCTGTTTTTTAGGCAAGGGGTGGGGGCAGCACCACAAAAACCAAGAAAAGCTGGTCTGGTTTACCAAACGGCAAAGATTTGGAAGCCACTTTTGAGGTCGAAACGATCCCGGAAGCAGAAGAACATGAACTCCAAAAACCAAATACTGAATTCAATGGAGTCTAAGGATTTCCAGGCAGAAGAATTGTTTTTTCCCGGACTGACAAACGCGGCGTAATCAGGTTTTCCAATGAAACGTTCTGTCGCATCAGCGTATACGAATGGAAAGCACTGCGTGGAGCGCCCCACAAAATCATCAGGCATCCGAACATGCCGCGCGGTGTATTTCATCTTCTGTGGGAGTGCCTTGGACGGTCGACACCGGTCGGAGGTTATGTCCAGAACCTGAGCAAAGATGGAACGCATTACTGGGTTTTTGCCGTCATGGTTCCGACAGATGACGGATATCTTTCCGTCAGGCTGAAACCCCTCGGACCAAGGCTGACCCGAATTTCCAAACTGTATCTCGATCTGCGGCGCAGAGAACTCGACGACGATATTTCTCCGCAGGAAAGCGCGAATGCTTTGCTGGACGCGCTGAAAAAAGATGGCAGTAAATCTTACCAGCACTTTATGGTTACAGCTCTGAACGAATAGATTGCGGCACGACAGAAGGCACTGGGACTGGGACCGGACGCGTCACTTGGATCACTGGAAAAGATGTTGGAAGCAGTGGCTCAGATCGAAGAAAACGCGCGAACGGTTGCCAGCATCTTTGAGGAGACCAAGCAGATCCCGCACAATATGAAACTGCAGGCACAAAAACTGGAAGGGCGCGACGGCCCCATCGGCGTCATTTCGGGTAATCACCAGGACATGATGCGCTCGCTCGAAGAGGCTGTGACAGGTTTTTCCCGCACGGCTCAGGAAAGCGCCGATCACATTGGTCAGGTTTGCTTCGTAACATCGACCACGCGTTTGCTGTCGGATATTCTGGATGGCTTTGACAATGAAGTGACGCCGGATGATGTCGACAAGAAGGCCGAGGAGGCCCGCCTCGAAAAACTGAAACGTACATCCGGTGATGTGCTGGTAACGGGGCTGAGGGATCTGGCCAGGCGCAGCAAGCATTTCGCTGATCGCTGCCGCGATATCCGCCGGGTGATGTCCGGCCTCGAAATGACCCGCATTATGTGCAAAATCGAACGGGCCGGCCTGACAAGGGACGCGGACGGGCTGGACGAATCCATTGCAGAACTGAACAGATGCGAAAGCGAGCTTTCAGCCGTCATTCTCAGGATTGAAGCGAGCGTTGCGTTTATTCAGGAAACGCAGGTTTCAGCGGATCCGCTCAAAGCGGCCTGAACCGCTGAAACACTGTCGCCGGAAGCCGCTCAGGGAATGATGCGCGTGTATTTGGTGCCCTGCAGTGTCGCGCCGACGCGCAGACCAGCACGCCCGAACACAGCAGCAATCACTGGTGTCAGAGCCGTCGTGGTATTGGCGCTCACGCCGTCTCCCTGATCGGAAACAACGTATTCAATGTCACCGCCGGCCGCCCAGCCGGAAGAGCGCCGGAAGTTCGCCAGCGCATCCTCGGTCATAAAGAAAAGCACATGCGCATATTGCTGCGCGCCGATCTGCAGACCGCCGGTGATCTTGGTCGTCGAATAATAATCAACGGTGATCCCGTTGACCCGCAGCGCACCCTGACCATACGCGCCACCAAAGCCGAATCCGGCCTCTGTCACCAGCGGCATCACAAGGATACCATTGGCCTTGTCCGCAAGATTACGGGTGTTGGGGTAGCTCTGGTACATCTGTTCCAGCGTTGCATCCACGCGTGCGTCGATCTGGGCGCCACCGGGGGAGCCAATGCCGTTGCCGCATGCTGCGGTAACGGCCACACCGGCGAATGCACCTATGGTGAATACCCGCCGGGAAATTCCTGAACGTTTCATATGATTGCCTGTATTCTGTTGCCCGAACGCCGGTTTGCCCGGCTTATGCGCAAACATACGCCGATTGCGCGGCTCTGTCACCCCAAACTGCCGTGATTGCGCGGCTTATCGCTGTTTGGCCAGCAGGCGGGCGGCGGCCGGTGCGAAATAGGTCAGGATGCCGTCGCAGCCCGCGCGTTTAAAGGCCATCAGGCTTTCCATCATGACCTTTTCCCCATCGATCCAGCCATGTTCTGCCGCCGCCTGGATCATCGAGAATTCACCCGACACCTGATAGGCGTAGGTGGGCGCCCCAAAGGTGTCCTTCACCCGCCGGCAGATATCGAGATAGGGCAGCCCGGGTTTCACCATGACCATGTCCGCTCCCTCGCGCAGATCGCGTTCGATCAGCCGCAGCGCTTCGTCGGAATTCCCGGGATCCATCTGATAGGTTTTCTTGTCACCGGTCAGCGCGCCGGATGCGCCCACGGCGTCACGGAAAGGCCCGTAAAAGGCCGAGGCGTACTTTGCCGAATAGCTCAGGATCATCACCCGCTGATGGCCCGCGGCCTCCAGCGCACTGCGCATCGCACCGATACGGCCGTCCATCATATCTGACGGGCCGATAATATCAGCACCGGCCTCGGCCTGGGCGAGCGTCATTTTCACGAGCGCCTCAACTGTGCGGTCATTGACGATCTCGCCGTCTTCGACAAAGCCGTCGTGCCCGTTGATATTGTAGGTATCCAGTGCGACGTCGGTCATCACCGCAATTTCCGGCACCGCCTTTTTGATCGCCCGGATGGCGCGGTTTGCGTGGTTTTCAGGGTCCCAGGCGCCGGCACAATCCTCGGTCCGTTCCTCAATGCCCGTGTAGGGAAAAATGCAGATCGCCGGAATGCCCAGATCCGCCGCCTCGCGCGCCGCCTCAACAATCCTGTCGACAGAGCGCCGGAAAACGCCCGGCATCGAGGGCACCGGTTCCTCAATACCGTCGCCGGACCGCACAAACACCGGCCATATGAAATCATCCACGCTCAGCGTGTTTTCACGCGTCAGAGCGCGCAGCGCAGGTGACTGGCGGGACCGGCGCAGACGGGTCGCCGGAAAAGAAGCCTGTGTGGGTCGCATGTGGGAGGTGTCCAATTTCTGTTACACCTGAGATTTGCACGTATTTTTACCCAAGCCAAGGCTAGGATTCGTCACAAAGCGCAGCTAAGACACTCGAAACCTGCAACCAAAGCACGCGCCCTTGGATTTCTATTCTTCCGTTTTTGAGCTGATCGACATGCGGTCTTTCTCGAACCTCTGGTTCTGGATCGCACTTGCCGTGATGTGGTCCACGGCCAGCCACTGGGTTCTGGGCGTGCCCTTTGACATGGTGCAGCGCGCGCGCCGCCACGGCGGGCAGTCCGAACAGGATCTTGAGGATCTCGTCCGCATCAATACCAACCGTCTGCTGTTTATCGCGCGGGTCTCCGGCCTCTGGCTGCTGACACTGGGGTGTTTTCTGCTGACGATGCTGGGTGGACTTGGGTTTTTTTACGGGCTGGAAATCGCCCAGGCGCTGTTTCTGCTCGGCCTGCCGATGTCTGTCATCGCGCTGATCTCGCTGTCGACGGCGCGCCTTATTCAGGCAGAAGATGCGAGCGGCGAGCTCTTGTGCCGGCGGCTCACGCGGCACAGGCTCTACGTCCAGATGATCGGGGTGGTGTCAATTTTTGTCACCGCGCTGTGGGGAATGTACCAAAACCTCTCTGCGGGCGTTCTGGGCGGTTGACACCAGCGCCCGATGGGCCAATTGAAGCAGCCCATGGCTGACACTTCGCATATAACTGTCTCGGGCGTGCCCGAAGGCTTTGACGCCCGGTTCCTGCTGCAGGAACTGGAGCGTGGCGGCCGTCCCGTGATGCATATTGCACGCGATGACAAACGGCTGGCGGCAATGCAGGCGGCCCTGCGGTTTTTTGCCCCTGATCTTCCGGTCATGGTGTTCCCGGGCTGGGATTGTCTGCCCTATGACCGGGTGTCGCCGAATGCCGATATTTCCGCCCGCCGGATGGCAACGCTCGCGGCACTGGTGCACGGGATGCCGGACAGGTTTGTTCTGCTTACCACGCTGAATGCGGCCAGCCAGAAGATACCCGCGCGCGATGTGCTGCGGGATGCCGCCTTCACGGCGCGTGTCGGCGACCGGATTGACGAAAAGGCCCTGCGCGCCTTTCTGGTCCGCATGGGATTTGTGCAAAGCCCCACGGTTACCGAACCTGGCGATTACGCGGTGCGGGGCGGCATCGTCGACATTTACCCGCCGGGTGATCTGGGGCCGGTCCGTCTCGATCTTTTCGGCGATGTGCTGGACGGTGCGCGACGGTTTGATGCTGCAAGTCAGCGTACAACCGAAAAGCTGGATATCGTTGAGCTGGCGCCCGTGTCCGAGGTTATTCTGGATGAGGCTGCGATCACCCGGTTCCGGCAGAATTACCGCATCGAATTCGGTGCGGCGGGCACGGATGATCCGCTCTATGAAGCGATCAGCGCGGGGCGCAAGCACCAGGGCGCAGAGCACTGGCTCGGCTTCTTTCATGAACAGCTTGAGACAGTGTTCGATTATCTGCCTGACGCCGCCATCACACTGGATGATCAGGTCACCCCGACGCGTCTTGCACGCTGGGAAAGCATCGCGGATCAGTATGAAACGCGCCGCCTCGCTATGGCCAACCGCTCGAAAATGGATACGGTGTATAAACCGGCACCACCTGAGAGCCTGTATCTGGACGATGACGCCTGGAACGCTGCGGTTTCTGACCGGCGTGTCCTGCAGCTGGCCGCTTTGCCCCAGGCGACCGGTCCGGGGGTGACGGATGCCGGTGCCCGTATCGGACGGAACTTCGCGCCGGAGCGACAGCAGGAATCTCTGAGCCTTTTCGGTGCTCTGGCCGCGCATGTTAAAGCAAAACTGGACACAGGTCCTGTTTTGATCGCCAGCTATTCCGAAGGGGCGCGTGAACGCCTGACCGGGCTGATCGAGGACGAAGGTCTGGCCGAAGCGATCCCCGTACCTGACGCCACGCGCATCGGCAAACGCGGGCTGCATCTTGCCGTCTGGGCGCTGGAGCACGGGTTTGAAGCGCCCGGCCTGACGGTGATTTCGGAACAGGACGTGCTGGGGGACCGACTGATCCGCAGCACCCGCAAAAAACGCCGCGCCGAGAACTTCCTGACCGAAACCCAGTCCCTCAGCCCCGGCGATCTGATCGTGCACGTGGATCACGGCATCGGTCGCTACAAGGGGCTGGAGGTTGTGACCGCCGCCGGCGCGGCGCACGAATGCATCCTGCTGGAATATGCAGAGCAGGCAAAGCTTTACCTGCCTGTAGAGAATATCGAGCTGTTGTCCAGATACGGGCACGAAGAAGGGCTGCTGGACCGGCTGGGCGGTGGTGCCTGGCAGGCGAAGAAGGCACGCCTCAAGGAACGCATCCGCGAGATCGCCGACAAGCTGATCCGGGTGGCCGCGGAACGCGCGCTGCGCAAGGCGCCGGTGCTGGAGCCGCCGCCGGGCATGTGGGACGCCTTCAGCGCGCGTTTTCCTTATCAGGAAACGGATGATCAGCTGCGCGCCATCGGCGAGGTGATTGATGATCTGACCTCCGGCAATCCGATGGACCGTCTGGTCTGTGGCGATGTGGGCTTTGGGAAAACCGAAGTCGCGATGCGCGCAGCCTTTGTGGCCGCCATGTCCGGTGTTCAGGTGGCGGTGATCGCGCCCACAACACTGCTGGCACGTCAGCACTACAAGAGCTTTGCCGAACGCTTCCGCGGTTTCCCGATCAACGTCCGCCAGCTCAGCCGCTTTGTCAGCACCAAAGAGGCCAATGCCACCCGGGATGGCATGGCGCGCGGCACCGTCGACATCGTCATCGGCACCCATGCGTTGCTTGCGAAGGGCGTTCGTTTTCAAAACCTGGGCCTGCTGGTCATTGATGAAGAACAGCATTTCGGGGTCACGCACAAGGAGCGTCTGAAACAGCTGCGCACGGACATCCACGTGCTGACCCTGACCGCCACGCCGATCCCGCGCACGCTGCAGCTCAGCCTGACCGGCGTGCGGGATCTGTCGATCATTGGCACACCGCCGGTCGACCGCCTGGCGATCCGCACCTATGTGAGCGAATTTGACGGTGTCACCCTGCGTGAGGCGCTGTTGCGCGAGCATTACCGGGGCGGTCAGTCTTTCTATGTTGTGCCGCGCATTTCCGATCTGCCTGAAATTGAGGAATTCCTCAAAGAACAGCTGCCCGAACTGACCTACGTTGTTGCGCATGGTCAGATGGCCGCCGGGGAACTCGATGACCGGATGAACGCCTTTTATGACGGCAAATTCGACGTCCTGCTGGCCACCACCATTGTCGAATCCGGTCTCGATATTCCCACCGCCAATACGATGATTGTGCACCGGGCGGATATGTTTGGCCTGGCCCAGCTTTATCAGATCCGGGGCAGGGTGGGCCGGTCCAAAACGCGTGCCTATGCCTATCTGACGACGAAACCGCGCGCGAAACTGACCCCCACGGCGGAAAAACGGCTCCGTGTGCTGTCGAGCCTCGACACACTGGGCGCCGGTTTTACGCTGGCCAGTCAGGATCTGGACATCCGTGGCGCCGGCAATCTGCTGGGCGAGGAACAGTCCGGACAGATGCGCGATGTGGGATTTGAACTCTATCAGTCGATGCTGGAAGAGGCGATTGCCAAGATCCGTGCGGGCGAGATGGAAGGCCTCAGCGAGGCAGACGATCAGTGGGCGCCGCAGATCAACCTTGGGGTGCCTGTGCTGATCCCCGAAGACTATGTGCCTGATCTTGATGTGCGTCTGGGGCTTTACCGACGTCTCAGCAGTCTCAGTACCAAGGTTGAACTCGAAGGTTTTGCCGCCGAGCTGATTGACCGGTTCGGCAAACTGCCGCGCGAGGTCAACACGCTGATGCTGGTTGTACGGATCAAGGCCATGTGCAAACGCGCGGGTATCGCCAAACTGGATGGCGGTCCGCGTGGGGCCACGATCCAGTTCCACAATGACAAGTTTGCCTCGCCCCAGGGGCTGGTCGAGTTCATTCAGGATCAGCGCGGCATGGCCAAGGTAAAGGACAACAGGATTGTTGTCCGGCGTGACTGGAAAGCCGACAACGACAAGATCAAAGGGGCTTTTGCCATCGCCCGCGATCTCGCTGAAAAGGTTGTCGCCGAAAAGAAAAAGCGCAAAGCGAAAGCGGGCTGAGCGTTACTCTGCCGGAACGCGTGCCTCTATCCGCGCCATGTAAAGCATAAGACCGGTGGCCAGCGTCGCCATGACGAACACCGCGCCCACAAGCGGCCGGATCGTGCCATCAAAAAGCAACCCGATGGGCGAGGCGATTGCCGCAGCAAGCACGGTCGATACAGCGCCGATCACGCTGGCCGCCATGCCCGCGATGTGGCCCATCGGCTCCATAGCAATGGCGTTTAGATTGCCGACGGTCAGCCCGGCCTGGAAAAAGACATAGGCCTGCCAGACCGCGAAAAACGCGAACCCCTGCGGGCCGATCCCGCCCGCGCTGATCAGCATCACGCCCGACAGGCCGATCTGGATAAAAAGCGCAATGGTCACGAGCCGCCGCATGCCAAGCCGTACCACCAGGATCGCGTTCAGCAGGCTGGCCAGTGCGGACACCAGCGCGATGCCACCAAACCAGAACGGAAAGCTCTCCAGCTTATCAAAGACCTTTTCGTATATCGGCTGGATCAGCATCAGCAGCGAGAACAGGATGGCCATGCACAGCGTCTGCACGAAAATCGACAGACGCACGACCGGATGGGCAAACATCTGTCGCACCGCATCAAAGATCAGGTGTGGCCGGATCGGGCGTCTTTGCGCGACAGGCAGCGTTTCCGGCAGCCGCAGGCCCAGCCAGAAGGCCGAGATCAGCGAAAACACGATGAACGCCATGAAAATCCCGCGCCAGCCGCTGAATTCGATGATCACGACACCCATGGCCGGTGCAAATGCTGGCACCAGTGTGAAAATCATCATGGCAATCGACAGGATCCGGGCCATTTCGCGGCCGGAAAACAGGTCACGGATGATCGCAACCGACACCACGCGCGGACCGGCCGCACCGATGCCCTGCGCGATACGGGCGGCGAGGATCACTTCGAACGAGGCTGAGGCCCAGGCCACCGCGGCAGAGGCAATGTAGAGCCCCGCGCCACAGAACATGATGGTGCGGCGGCCAAAGGCATCCGACAGCGGACCGGCGAAAAACGTGCCCAGCCCCATGCCCAGAACAAAGGATGTCAGAATGAGCGGCGCCCGCGTCGGATCATCCGGCGTGAGTTCCATGGCGATTTCCGGCAGCGCGGGCAGCATTGCATCGATAGAGAAGGCAATCGTCGCGAACATCATTGCCATCAGCGCAATGAATTCACCCCGTCCCATCGGTATCGGATTTTGCGACCCACTCACCCGTCAGTACCCTGCACACCCGCGCCCGAAATTTGGCGCGCTTTAGCGTCAGAAGTAACCGGAAGTTGAAGTCTGCACAATCACAGAATAGCACAGGCGCCTCTGTAAAGATGCACAGGACCTGTTAGGTGTCGCCTGCAAGTTCCGTTATGACCTTCTTCCACAGCTCAGGTGGCTGAGCCCCCGGCACCGCATGTTTCCCGGCGACGATGAAGGTCGGGACAGAGGAAATTCCCATCTGGCGGCTGTGGGCGTCACGTTTGCGGATATCTTCGGCGTCCGCATCTGACTTCAGCAGCTTGGAGACCACGGCCGCATCCATTTCGATACCATCGGCAATATCGGCCAGCACTTCGTGATCGCCGATGTCCCGTGCGTCGACGAAATAGGCCTGAAACAACGCGCTCACGGCGGCTATCTGGCGGCCCTCAATCCCGGCCCAGTGGATCAGACGGTGCGCGTCCAGCGTATTGGGCGTGCGTTGCATGCCCTCAAAATCAATGCTGAGACCAGCCGCCTCCGCATGCTCAACCACGGGCGCATAAGCCCGCACGGCACCTTCTTTGCCGCCGAATTTACCTTCCAGATACGCGCGCCGGCCCATGCCACCCGCAGGCATTTCCGGGTTCAGCTGAAACGGATGCCATTCAATGGCAAAGGGGTGATCCGGGAAATCTGCCAGAGCGCGGTCAAGATGTGTCTTGCCGATATAACACCACGGGCAGATGGGGTCGGACATGATGTCGAGTTTGATCGTATCGGTCATTCAGGAGCCTTGAATTGGTCACGCAGGGCGCGGCGCAGGATTTTGCCGTTCGCCCCCATGGGCAGCTCAGGCATATGGATAAAGAGGCGGGGCTGTTTGTACCGCGCCAGATGTTTCTGCACATAGTCATGCAGCATCGCATCGTCCAGAGGGGCAGGTCCGGTGTAAAATGCAGCAATCACGCGGGTATCCTCGCGCAGCGCCACATCGGTCACCGCGACACCGGCAATTCCCGGCACTTCCGCCAGCGTGTTTTCCACTTCGACAGGGGAAACGCGGAAGCCGCCCGCGTTCATCATATCGTCATTGCGACCGAGATAGAAGATCTGCCCATCGTCATCCATGACCGCCTGATCGCCGGTCAGAAACCAGTCGCCCTGCATGCGCGCGGCTGTTGCCTCGGGCGCGTCCAGATATTCCAGCATCAGGCCAGGATCACTGCGATGCACGGCGATCGTGCCTTCCTGTCCGCGGGGCACCGGCCCGTCCGGACCCAGCAGCGCAATATGTCGCCCGGGCTGTGCGGACCCAAGCGCGCCTGCCCGCGCCGGGTGCGCAGGAGAGCCGGAAATGAAGGTAGAACACTCGGACATCCCATAGGCCTCGAAAACCGGTGTCCCCGTGGCAGCTGTCCAGGCCTCTGCCGTGCGCTGTGGCAGCTTTTCTCCCGCACTCAGCCCGTGGCGCAGGGCGGGCAGGGACCAGGGCCCCGCAGTGCGCATCATCTGGCGGTAAACCCCCGGTGCCGCGGCAAAAATGGTGGCGCGTGATCTGGCGATCAGGTCGGGCAGCGCATCGGATGGCATGCCCGCCGCCGGAATGACCGCCGTGGCGCCGCAGGTCCAGGGGTCCATCAGGCCGGTCCCCAGCGTATAGGTCCAGTTGAACGCACCGGCGTGCATCAGCCGGTCGTCCGGGCCCAGCCCGTACCAGCCCTGCATCATCATGCGGCGGCCCAGAATGGCACGGTGGGCATGCACAACCGCCCGGTGTGTCCCGGAAGTCCCGGAGGTGAAAATGATGTAGCCCGGCCGGTCCGGCGGACCCATGTGCCAGTCCGCCGGGGGCAGTGCCCGCCAGCTGTGCAGGGTGTCGGGCAGGATGATCCCCGGCGCGTCCGGGCAGGCCACAGAGGGGTCCTGCAGAATGACGCCAGGCCGGATCATCGGCAGAATCCGTGCCACTTCGCCCGCGGTCAACGCAGACGACGTGGGCACCGGCACCAGCCCGGCCGCCAGGGCGCCCAGATAGGCAATCGGAAAATCGACAGTATTTCCCAGCCGCATCAGAACCCGGTCCCCTGGTAACAGCCCAAGATCCAGCAGTCCGGTCGCGGTGCCGCGCACCGCCGCTGTCAGCTGGCCGTACGTCCAGGTCTCAACGGCGTCCGGTCCGTGGATTTCCAGCGCGGTCCGGCCCACAGACACCCCCGCCTCAGTCAGCACATAGGCCGCCAGATTGAACGGGTCAGGGATCTCGGGCGCGCTGGCCTCATGCACAACAGAAAGCATAGGCCACCTGCTAGACTGGCCTTCGGGGCGTTGCAAGCTCGCGGCGGGCCTCCTATAGAATTGGGTATGACCGACCGGGACCCCAGAAATCTGATCCGTATCGCGCGCGAAAGCGGACAGGATGCGCAGGCGGTACCCCTTGATCTGGGCGTGCGTGTGCGCGAGCTGCGCAAAGCGCGGGACTGGACCCTGGAACAGGCCGCCCGTCAGGCCGGGCTGGCACGATCGACGCTCAGCAAGATCGAGAACGGTCAGATGTCACCGACCTATGACGCGCTGAAAAAGCTCGCCACCGGGCTGGAAATATCAGTGCCCCAGCTTTTCACGCCCCCCCGTCCGGGGCAGGTCAACGGCAGGATGGCCGTCACGCGCACCGGGCAGGGCACGCCCCAGGCAACGGCCACCTATGAGCACGAACTTCTGGCGGATACGCTGACCAAAAAGCAGATGCTGCCCTATCGCGCACGCGTCCGGGCCCGCGAAATGTCAGAGTTTGACGGCTGGGTCCGCCATGACGGCGAAGAATTCCTTTATGTGCTGACCGGTGTCATCCGCCTCTATACGGAATTCTACGAACCCGTTGAGATGCGCCGGGGCGACAGTGCCTATTATGACGCTTCGATGGGCCATAACGTGGTCTCGGTCAGTCAGGAGGATGCGAACATCCTCTGGGTCACCTCACTGGTCTGAGGCCTCGTACCACCAGACATGCGGCATATAGCTGGGACCATCGCCATAGATCGGCAGGTTGTCCGGAAACTTCATTTCGCGGATATGTGCGATGCGCCCTGTGGTGAACTGCCAGAAAGGGATCACGTAGCGGCCAGCGGTCAGCACCCGGTCGAGCGCGCGCACAGCGGAAACAAATTCCTCTGACGATCTGGCCTGCAGCATCGTGTCGATCATTGCATCCGCCGCCGGTGAGGCAACGCCCATCAGGTTGCGCGACCCTTCCTGTGCGGCCGATTCCGACCCCCAGTAAAACCGCTGTTCATTGCCCGGCGACAGCGACAGCGCGCGCCGATAGGTTGTCATGTCAAAATCGAAGTCACTCGTGCGCTCCGTGAACTGCGCGTCATCGGTGGCCTCGATGGTCATCTCAACGCCCAGCCGGTCGAGCGCAGACTGGTATATGTCGGCGATGGCGCGGTTTTCAGCACTGTTCTGTGCGATGAGCAGGGTGAAGGCCAGGGTGTCACCGGCGGCATTTCGCATCACGCCGTCCTGTGGGCTCCAGCCGGCCTCCTCCAGCAGCGCCATGGCCCGCCGGATGCCTTTGCGGTTTCGCAGGGACCCGTCACTGACCGGCAGTTCGTATCCCTCAAGTGTGCCCGGCAGCAGTTCGTCCGCAAAGGGGGCCAGTAGTCCGGCAACCGCCTGGGGTGCGGGTCCCGGCTCCATGGCGAGGGCCGAATTGGAGAAGTAGGAGGTGATGCGCGGCTGCGCGCCCCCCGTCAGCGTGTCGTTGATATACTCGAAGTTGAACGCGTGGATCAGCGCCTCGCGGACTCGCCAGTCATCAAAGGGCGCGCGGCGGCTGTTCATCACGAAACCCGTCATGCCGGATGGTTTGGAATGCGGGATCTCCGTTTTCACAACCTCTCCGCGTTCGACAGCGGGAAAGTCATACTGGCGCGCCCATTTTTCCGCGTTGAATTCGCGCACTGCGGAAATCTCGCCTGCCTTGAACCCCTCAAAGAGCACTGAGGCATCGCCATAGAAATCCAGTTTGATCCGGTCAAAGTTATGCGTCCCCGCCCGGAACGGCAGATCAGCGCCCCAGTAATCAGGATTGCGGCTCAGCTCCACGAACCGGCCGGCCTCATAGTCACTGACAACATAGGGTCCGGTGCCAAGCGGGATGTCACCGATCGGCGCATTGGCGAAATCCCGGCCTTCCCATTGTGCCCGGCTCAGGATGGGGCGCATGCCCGCCAGCAATGCCAGTTCGCGGTTTTCCGTGTTGAAGGTGATCTTCAGGCTGCGGGGGCCGGTCTGGGTGATGCTGTCAATCTGACCGGCCAGCCCGAGGTACCTGGGATGCCCCTGCGTGGCCAGGAGGTCGTAGGAGAAAATCACGTCGTCCACTGTGACCAGTGTACCGTCTGAAAAGAGGGCGTTTTCCCGCAGCGTGAAGGCGACCCAGGAGCGGTCGTCCGGCACCTCAACCGATTCGGCCAGCAGACCATAAAGTGCAAAGGGTTCGTCCCAGCTGCGGCCCATCAGGGACTCGTGGGTGAAAAACCGCAGCTGCCATGGCACGGTCCCTTTGCGCACAAAGGGGTTCAGGCTGTCAAAACCGCCGGTGTTTCCAAGCGTTATGCTGCCGCCTTTGGGCGCATCCGGCCGGGCATAGGGCAGGGACACAAAATCCGGTGGCAGCGCCGGATCACCATACATAGATAGACCATGCTGCGGCTCAGCAACCGCGTGGGTTGTGCAGAGAATCGCCGCGACAATCAGCATACCCGCCCGGATACGGTGGAAAAAAACCGTGCTCATTTTGGAGACAATCCCCTGCTGCCCTTATTTTCATTGCCCATAACCTATCGGTGAATTTACGCGTTATCAAACTTTTAGCTTGGACAGCGGCGTCGGATTGCTTATAAAGAGATCACTGCTCGATAGGTTTCTTGCCTGTATGAAACCTGCCTCAATAACTTAACGCCTGCCTTGTGCAGGCGTTTTTTTTGGCCTGCTGTCCTGGGCGGATCACGATATCGGGCGGGACCGGGTTTCTGCGGATTTCTCATTCACTTTGCAGCTGCAGCAAGGCATGATCACTGCAACGCAGCAAAAAGCACTTTGCGTTTGATTTGAATCGCAACCCGCTGTCTCTCGCTTCGCTTGAACGCGGAACGCGATGCAGGGTGCCTCAGAAAAACGCAAAGTGCTGTAAGACAACCGGGAGAGCGTCACATGGCATTTGAAATCTCACTCAGCGGAAAGACCGCCGTGATCACAGGATCAAACTCTGGCATTGGCCTTGGGATCGCGCGGGAACTGGCGCGGGCCGGCGCGGATATTGTGCTCAATTCCTTCACGGACAACGAGGAAGATCACGCGCTGGCGGCTGAAATCGCAAAGGAGACCGGTGTAACGGCCCGCTATATTCAGGCGGACATGTCCAAAGGAGACCAGTGCCGGGCCCTTATCGAAAAGGCAGGTGTCTGCGATATTCTTGTGAACAATGCGGGCATCCAGCATGTGGCGGGCATCCCTGATTTCCCGGTGGAAAAGTGGGATGCCATCATTGCGATCAATATGTCGTCGGCGTTTCACACAACGGCGGTCGCCCTGCCGATGATGCGCGCGGCAGGCTGGGGCAGGGTGATCAACATCGCCTCCGCCCATGGTCTGACCGCATCGCCTTATAAATCTGCCTATATTGCTGCAAAGCACGGCGTGGTCGGGCTGACAAAGACCACCGCGCTGGAAACGGCGAAGGAACCCATCACCGCGAATGCGATCTGTCCCGGATATGTCCTGACGCCGATCGTTGAAAAACAGATCCCGGACACGATGAAAGAATACGATATGACCCGGGATGAGGTCATTGAGAACGTGATGCTGACACGCCAGCCGTCCAAAGAATTCGCCACCGTCGAACAGATGGGGGGTACTGCGACGTTCCTGTGCTCGGATGCTGCGGCGCAGATCACAGGCACAACGATCTCTGTGGATGGTGGCTGGACAGCGCTCTGAGGATTTCATGCCTCCGGCAGGGATATTTCGGGCCAGAAGAAAGGGAAGGTGTCGGTTATGGCGGAAAAGCGTATCAATCTTGCCCTGCAGGGTGGCGGTGCCCATGGTGCCTTTACCTGGGGCGTGCTGGACAGGTTGCTGTCTGAGGAAGACATTCACATCTCGGCTATTTCGGGCACGAGTGCCGGTGCGCTGAATGGTGCTGCGTTCAAGGCCGGGATGATTGAGGACGGGCGTGACGGCGCGCGGGCGCGTCTGGACTGGCTGTGGCAGGAGGTTGGCGCGCGGCCGGACATGCACATTCCGCAGTGGATGACGCCGTTCTCGCTGGGGGATTTCTCCACCGCACTGGAATACTCCTGGCCCGTTATGGCGTCAGAGGCGTGGTCGCGGATGTTTTCGCCTTATTCTTACGGGCCGTTTTACCGTAACCCGCTGGAACCGATCGTCAGTCAGCTGAACTTTGACTATGTCTGTCAGGAAAACGGGCACGGGCCCTGTCTGTTCGTCTGCGCCACGCGGGTGCGCAATGGCAAGGTCCGGGTATTCAAGGACAGCGAGATCAGCACGGAGGCCATTCTGGCCTCTGCCTGTCTGCCCACGGTGTTTCAGGCGGTCGAGGTTGAGGATGCCGAAACCGGCACTGTCGAGGCCTTCTGGGACGGTGGATACACCGGCAACCCAGCGCTGTTTCCGCTCTTTCACGGCAATCTGCCGGACGACATTCTGGTGGTGAACATCAACCCGCTGGAGCGGACAGAGATTCCGCGCACGGCTCAGGCCATTCAGAACCGCATCAATGAGATCAGTTTCAACTCATCCCTTCTGCGGGAACTGCGCGCCATTGAATTCGTTCAGCGGCTGCTGGAGCAGGGCACGCTCAGTACGGATCAGAAAAACCGTGTGCTGGTGCATATGATCGCCGATGATGCGCTGATGAACGAGCTGTCGGTTGCGACGAAACTGGTGCCGACGCCTTATACGCTGGCGCGGCTGAAAGAGGCCGGGCAGCGCGCAGCGGATGTCTTTATTGACCAGCACAAAGAGGATCTGAACCTGCGCAGCACCGTCGATCTGCCGGCGATGTTCGGCTGACTACATCTGCCCGGGTGGCACTGACGGATCTTTGTCGTTCGGATAGACGAGGCCTGCGGAGATCACCAGTTTGGCTGCGTCCTCGACGGTCATCTCAAGTTCGATCACGTCCTGCTGCGGCACGAAGAGCAGAAACCCGGAGGTCGGGTTGGGTGTGGTTGGCAGGAAAATACTCAGCATCGGACTGCCGTCGTTTGCCCGTGCGGCAATCTCGCCCTTGGTATTGGTCGAGATAAACCCGATGGCCCAGATGCCCTTGCGCGGGTATTCGATCACGCAGGCCTT
This sequence comes from Roseobacter phycocola, assembly GCF_042055075.2. GTDB lineage: Bacteria > Pseudomonadota > Alphaproteobacteria > Rhodobacterales > Rhodobacteraceae > Roseobacter. Next base: position 1,382,975 of record NZ_CP194010.1, read on the forward strand.
CTCGAAAGAACGTTCCGACTGGGCGAATACGGTCTCCGAAATCTGTTTGATGCCGGAATAGATGGTGCGGACAACCGGCGTGCGTTCCACAAGGCTTTCTGCGAAGCGGATCATGGACCGGCCGATGATACCCTTGGCCATCCAGCCGACGATCACCGTGAAGATCAGGAAGATAATCACACCGATGCCGCGCACGTTGATCTGCACGGAAGGGTCCAGCCCCAGCAGGTCCTGGATCAGGCGGTCCGGCTGATAGGCGCGCGGCACCAGCGGCAGGACAAATCCGTCAATCCAGCCCACAACGGACCAGATCAGCCAGATCGTCAGACCCACAGGTGCGATGACAACCAGGCCTGTCAGAAAGGAGGCGCGGAGACTGGCGAAAAGGCTGCGGCGGGACGGGGGCGTTTCAGGATCGAAGGGCGTGTTCATTCAGGTTCCAACGGATGATGCACTGGATAGTTAGGCGCTTTGGCAGTGCTCCACAATGGGCGGGGTGCACCTGGAGCTCCTCTTGTGATCAGGCGTTGCGGATTGTGCTCAGTGCCTGGGCGATCCGGGCGGCAAGACGGGCATTATTCCGAACCAGCGCGATGTTTGCGGTCAGGGAACGGCCTTCGGTCAGCTCAAAGATACGCTGCAGCAGATACGGGGTGACGGCCTTGCCACGGATGCCATGTGCATCCGCGTCGGCCTGGGTCTGGGCAATCACCGGGGCCAGGTCAGCGGCCGGGATTTCGTCTGCAGCGGGCACCGGATTGGCAATCAGCTGTCCACCGGGCAATCCCAGCAGACCACGCATGTGATGGGCGCGCGCAATGTCTTCGGCCGTGTCCATGCGCAGGGGCGCGCGCAGCGGCGAACCGGCGCTCCAGAAGGCGGGAAAATCATCCTGCCCCACGGCAATGACCGGCACGCCCTGGGTTTCCAGCACTTCAAGCGTTTTATCGACATCGAGGATTGCCTTGGCCCCTGCTGCCACGACACTGACGGGGGTCTGTGCCAGTTCCATCAGGTCCGCGGAGATATCAAAGCTGTTTTCAGCGCCACGGTGCACGCCGCCGATACCACCGGTGGCAAAGACGTCAATCCCGGCCAGACGGGCGGCGATCATCGTCGCGGCGACGGTTGTGGCCCCGGTCCCCCCGGTGGCCATGCAGGCGGCGAGATCCGCGCGGGACAGTTTTGCCACCCCGCGCGCCTGGGCCAGCGTATCCAGCTGTTCAGGCTCCAGGCCTGCGCAGAGCGTGCCATCCAGCACGGCCATGGTTGCGGGCACGGCACCCGAGGCGCGGATGTCATTTTCCACCTGGCGCGCGACCTCAAGGTTCTGCGGGAACGGCATGCCGTGGGTGATGATGGTGCTTTCCAGCGCCACAATCGGTTTGCCGGCAGTGGTGGCGGCAGCGACTTCGCTGCTGCGGATAAAAGGCAGTTGGCTCACAGGTGTGTTTCTCCGGATACATATGCGGCAGCAGCGCCAAGCGCGCGGGTAAGGGCGGTGTCACGGTCGGCACCCTCCGCCTCGGCAGCGATATGGGCCGCCATGAAAGTGTCACCGGCACCGGTGACGCGGGTCACCAGAACCTGGGGGGGCTTGCGGGTGATCAGGTCCTGGCCGGACCCTTCGGTAGCATCATTGCCGCCATCGGTCACCAGCACGCGCGACGCGCCACGGTCGAGCAGTCCACGCGCTGCCTTCTCCGAGCTGTCAAAGGGCTGCTGGCACAGATACCCGGCCTCTTCCAGGTTCACATAGAGCGTACCACGCCCAGAGCGGACAAAGGGCAACAGGCGTTCTGCCTTGCCCGGCGATGCTGGTGCCACCCGCAGGTCGGCCTTTGCCAGCAGCGGGCTGGCCGCGATGTCGCTGAGCAGATCGAGCGTCAGATTGCCGTCCAGTGCCACGGGTCCCGCATAGGGCGCGTCCGGGGTCGCAACCCTGCCATCTGACAGCGGGCTGAGGATGCGCGCACCGGCGGCCTCCAGCGAATGGGCGTCCGCAATAGCCGCAATCAGTCCATTGGCGCCTTCGACGGCCATGTAGACGTCAGTGGGCAGATCATCGGAGCGATACACATAATCGGTCACCAGACCCCGCGCGATACATGCCGCGATCAGTTCCTCACCCTCGGCATCCCGCCCGATGGCCGTCAGCAGCCCCGGGGTCAGCCCGAACCGTGCCAGTGTCATCGCAATGTTCATGGCGACACCACCGGGCAGACGGGTAATCCGGCCCGGTACATCCGACCCCTGACGCATCACACTCGCCGAGCGGCCGATCACATCCCACAGGACAGAACCGATGCACAGAATGTCGGGGTTTTTGCTCATGACTGCCTTGTGACGGGGAACGCGGGCCGGATCAAGAGCGTCTTTGCCTTACTCCGGCACGCGGAAGGTCAGCGCCGCCCAGAGCGTGCGCCAGACCGGTGCGTCCGGATCGGACCCCGCGCCCTCTGCCTCGCGCAGCACAACCGCATCCAGCAGATATTCGTGGCCTGCTTTCACGGGAACGGACGCGATGCCGTCGCCGTCGGTGCGCGCCAGTGTCACCTCAACGGCGCCCGCCGGATCACGCGTGAAAATCTCAACCTGTGCATCCGGGCGCGGCGCGTCGTTATAGAAAACCTGCACCCGCATCGGGCCTGCGAAGCCATCGGCATAGGGATTGTCCAGTGCGACGATCTCCGTCTCCAGCCCGAAGGCGCGGTCCTGCCCGGACCCGTCACCCGCTGCAATCAGCGCTTTGACATGGCGAGTATAGCTTTCGCGGAATTTCTCCTTCGACCAGCCCCGCGCGTCGTGGGTGGCAGCGGCATCGGGAAAATCCTTGTGCGCCGCGAATTTCAGGAACTTCTCCCATTCGCGATAGGTCAGCCGCGCAGGCGTGGTTTCATGCAGCACAACCATCAGTCCATCGCCGGGCGCCTGCATATTCAGAGCCGGGTAGTCACCGGGGCGTCCTTCCACCGGCACGATCGTGCCACCGGCGGCAATGTCGAACCGGGTGAAGTTGCTGTCGAACCAACCCAGCGCCGTACCTTCGAAATTTTCGCCGTTCCGGAGGTTTGCGGTGATCACTTCTCCGCTTTCGACTTGATATTCTTCAGGTTCAATCCAAAACTCGTGCGCAACGGCCGGAAGACCCGCGACCATCATCACCAGACCGAAAAGACGTTTCATTACCATGCCCAGGACCCTTCTTCGCTGCATCGTCAAGCTGATGCTTTTTGGTTTCGTGTCAACTCACTTCCTGGTGGGGCAGGCGCGGGATGCAACCGCGCACGAACTGATCCCCACAGTGGCCGACCTGTCCGTGACGGATGAGGCAGAGGTGACGCTGACCCTGCGCATGAATATTGAGGCCTTTCTGTCGGGCATTGATCTCGACAATGTGGCGGACACGGACGACACCGAAGGCTCAGATGATTATGACACGCTGCGGGCCATGGACATACCGGACCTGCAGGCGCGGTTGCCGGAACTGATCACACAGTGGAACGCAGTGCCGCTGGCCGAAGCGGGCGATGCACTCCGGTTCGCGCTGCGCAGTGTGGAAACGGAAACGCCCGCCGATTTTGAACTGCCCCGCATTTCACTGGTGGAACTGGTGGCCCCGCTGCCGGAGGGTGCAGCTACGGTCACAGTTAACTGGCCCGCAGGGTCCGGCGCTATGGTGCTGCGCCAGCAGGGTGTCGCGGAACCCTACACCGGCTATCTGGCCGGCGGAGACAGCAGCCCGGCCATCAGCTTTGAGGGCGGCGGCGCGCAGACGCCGGGCGAGGCATTCATGGCCTATGTGCCCGTCGGGTTCGACCACATTCTGCCAAAGGGCCTCGACCACATTCTGTTTGTCCTGGGGCTCTTTTTCCTCAGCACACGCTGGCGGCCGCTGCTGTGGCAGGTCACGGCCTTTACGCTGGCCCATACGGTCACGCTGGCACTCGGAGCGCTTGGGTGGGTAACGCTGCCGGGCAGTATTGTGGAACCCCTGATCGCGGCTTCCATCGTCTATGTGGCCGTCGAGAATATTTTCCATCAGGGGCTCAGCCGGTGGCGACCCGCGGTCATTTTCGGGTTCGGGCTGCTGCACGGGCTGGGGTTTGCCTCAGTGCTGGGCGACTTCGGGCTGCCCGATGACCAGTTCATCCCGGCACTGATCGGTTTCAATGTGGGTGTGGAACTGGGGCAGCTGACGGTGATTGCGCTGGCCGCACTCCTGCTGGTTCTGTCGGCCCGGCTCGCGCGGCGCATGGCGCTGGACCCGGCGGAGCAGGCGGCAACAACCTATCCTGTGGTATTCCGCTCGGTCTCGATCCCCGCCTCGATCCTCATTGCGGTCACAGGTGCCTGGTGGAGTGTTGAGCGGGTTTTCTTCTGATCAGCCCATCGCGGCGATCAGATCACCCAGCGCTGCGGCCGGGTCCTCCACGCCCCAGATTTCATCGCCGATGCCAAAGAAATCCGTGTAACCGGCCAGCGCCCGCACCAGGTCGGTGGTCAGGCCCCCTTCGGCCACAACCGGGACTTCGATCATTTCGGACCACCATTCAAACAGCGCCGCTTCGGCAAAGGACCCATCGCCGAGGGCGGATGCCTGCACAGGCCCGAAGCTCACGTAATCCGCACCGGCTTCTCCTGCCGACATGCCGTCATGCCGTGATGTCCCGCAGAAAGCGCCGACAATTGCGTCATCGCCCAGGGTTTTGCGCGTATCCCGGACAGAGCGCGCCGCGTCCGTCAGGTGCACACCATCCAGCCCAAGCCGGTCCGCGAGCATCGTGTGCTCGTCCAGCACCAGCGCGATGTCGCGGGCATGGGTCACTTCGCGCAGGGCATCTGCCGCCCGAGATATCCGGTCCTCATCCCGGCTGGCCAGCGCCAGGCGTACACAGGCCACCTCATGGGCATCCAGCGTACGCGCCAGCAGGTCAGGATAGGTGCTCAGCTCAAACTCCGGCGGGGTGATCAGGTAAATCTGCGGCAGTTCGGGCGTGTCATCCATGGGTCTTGTCCTTGAGGTCGTCTGGCACTGATCTCTAGCCGCCGGCGCGCCAAAAGGAAAACGATTATGCCCGGCGCCCAACGATTTCAGCGTCAGGGCGTTGCAGGCGCGGGCCTGAGCGCCTATCAGGCCGCCATGTCAGATCCAGTTGAAACACCCCGTACTCCGGCTTTCGTGCTCGTGCGCCCGCAGATGGGTGAGAACATCGGTGCCGCGGCCCGTGCCATGCTGAATTTCGGGCTGGACCGTATGCGCATTGTGGCGCCGCGCGATGGCTGGCCGAACCAGTCCGCTGTGGCGATGGCCAGCGGTGCTGGCCGGGTGCTCGACACCGCACAGCTCAGCGATGATCTGGCAGGCAGCGTCGGGGACTGTGCTTTTGTCTTTGCGACAACCGCCCGGTCGCGCGATCTGACCAAACCTGTCATGAGCCCCGAAGCCGCTATGAAACTGGCCGCCGCAAAGATCGCGCAAGGCCAGCGCGTGGCGGTGCTCTTTGGTCCGGAACGGGCGGGCCTCGAAAACGAGGACATCGCGCGGGCCAATGCCATCATCTCGGTGCCTGTGAACCCGGAGTTTCCCTCGCTGAACCTCGCGCAATGTGTGCTGCTGGCAGGCTACGAATGGATGCGCGCCACGGGTGATGTCACGCACGATGTGACCGAAATGGCCGGTACCGACTGGGCCGAAGGGATTGAGGTCGAACGTCTGGCGCAACACTATGAGGAACGGCTTGACGATGCCGGTTTCTTCTTTCCCGAGCACAAATCGCAATCCATGCGCACCAACCTGCGGAATATGTGGAGCCGCATGCCACTGACGCGCGCTGATGTGCAGATGCTGCACGGCATGCTGCGACAGATCATCCGGGGCAGGGACCGCGACAATCAGTGACGCTGGACCTCGACTGCGCACGGGCTTAGGTATAGCCGCAACATTGTCAGATAAGGCACCGGGATGAGCAGCAAGCGCAACATCTTCGAAGAGGTCGGCAGCACCGCCGACATCCGCCCCGCCGCAACGCCGGGGCTCATTGACAAAGGCCGGACAGGTGCGCGCGGCGCGATCCGCGTCTGGCTCATGATCCTCTTTGCACTGGTATTCGCAATGATTGCCGTGGGCGGGCTGACCCGTCTCACCGACAGCGGACTGAGCATCACCGAATGGCGCCCGATCACCGGTGCCTTGCCGCCGATGTCAGAGGCCGAATGGCAGTCGGAATTCGAGAAATACCAGCAGATCGACGAATGGCGCATCCAGAATCAGTGGATGCAAATGGCTGATTTCAAAGTGATTTACTGGTGGGAATGGGGCCACCGGCAGCTGGGCCGCGTGATCGGCCTCGTGTGGGCTGCAGGCTTTGTCTGGTTTGGCATCCGACGCAAAATCCCGCCCGGCTGGACACCCCGGCTTTTGTGGCTCGGCGTTCTGGGCGGGGCCCAGGGGGCGATCGGCTGGTGGATGGTCGCCTCTGGCGTGACCCAGGGCGAGGGCATGGTGGATGTAGCCAGCTACCGCCTGGCGGTGCACCTCGGACTGGCGTTCGTGATCCTTGGCTTCATCTCCTGGTACGTGATGGAACTGGGCCGCAGCGCACAGGACCTGATGCAGGCGCGCCGCGCGCGCGAACGCAAACAATGGGGCATGGCCACGGGCCTTTTGCATTTCACCTTCCTGCAGATCCTGATCGGGGCGCTCGTGGCAGGGATCGACGCCGGGCGCAGCTATACCGACTGGCCCCTGATGGGCGGCCAGTTCTTCCCGGCCAGTGCCATGGTGCTTGAACCCGTCTGGCGCAACTTCTTTGAAAGCCCTGGCCTTGTTCAGTTCATCCACCGGATCACCGGCTATGTTCTGCTGGTCTTTGCCGTGGTCGTCTGGCTGCGCGGACGCCGCTCGGCGCACCCGAACACCCGTTTCGCCTTCAACGCCGTCATGTCCGCCATGTCACTGCAGATCGTCCTGGGCATTGTGACGGTCCTTTATGCGGCCCCGGCGCATATCGCGATCTTTCATCAGCTGCTGGCCGTGGTTGTCTGGGTGTTGATCCTACGCGCGCGTTTCCTGAGCGGCTATCCCGTCGTCACATCCCTGAGAGGGTCTTCCTGATGAGCACCTACGCCGACCTGCTGGCCTTTACCCGTGAAACCATGGCGCTGTCCTCGATCGCGGGGCGGCTTGGATGGGACCAGGAAACCATGATGCCGCGCGGTGCGGCAGAGCAGCGCGGCGAGGAGGTCGCAGCCCTCGAATCCGTCCTGCACGCGCGCCGCACCGACCCGCGCATGGGGGACTGGCTGGCCGCCGCAGAAGAGGACCAGACAGAGGAGGTCCCCCGCGCACAGCTGCGTCACATCCGGCGGACCTGGGAACGGGCGTCGAAAATCCCCGCCGACCTCGCATCGGAAATCGCGCGTGTCACCTCTGTGTCGCAGGGCGTCTGGGCCGATGCCCGCGCCAGTGACGATGTTGCAGCTTTCGCGCCAACGCTGGAAAACGTGATCCGCCTGAAACAGGAGGAGGGCGCCGCGCTGGCACAGGGGGGCGACGTCTATGACGCGCTGCTCTCGGACTATGAACCCGGCACCACGGCCGCCGAACTTGAGGCGATGTTCGGCGCGCTGCGCCCCGAACTCAGCGCCCTGCGCGCCGCTGTGCTGGACGCCGAACCGCCCGCGGAAATCACCGGCACCTTTGATGAGGCCGCGCAGATGCGCCTGTCACAGAAACTCGCCGAAACCTTTGGTTATGACATGGCATATGGCCGTGTCGACAAGGCGGTGCACCCCTTCAGCTCCGGCTCGGGTCTTGATGTGCGGATCACCACACGCACCAGCGAAACCGATCCGTTCAACTGTTTTTATTCCACGATCCACGAGGTTGGCCACGCCTGTTATGAGCAGAACATCAGCCGCGATTACCTGCTGACACCCCTGGGGCAGGGCGTCTCGATGGGCGTGCACGAAAGCCAGAGCCGCATCTATGAGAACCAGCTGGGCCGCAGCCGTGCTTTTACCGGCTGGCTCTACGGCCAGATGCGCGACGCCTTCGGTGACTTCGGCATTCCCGACGCGGAGAGCTTCTATGCCACCGTGAACCGCGTGAACAACGGCTTTATACGCACCGAAGCCGACGAGTTGCAGTACAACCTCCATGTGCTGCTGCGCTTTGATCTGGAACGCGCGCTGATGTCCGGTGACCTGACCGTCGGCGATCTGGAGGCCGCCTGGAACGACCGCTTCGCGGCGGATTTCGGCTATACGGTGGACAAACCGTCAAATGGGGTGCTGCAGGATGTGCACTGGTCCGTGGGTCTCTTCGGGTACTTCCCGACCTACAGCCTCGGCAATGTCTATGCCGGCTGCCTGCATGACGCCCTGCGCGGGGCAGTCCCGGATCTCGATGACCAGCTGGCACGCGGGGATACCTCGGCGGCCACCACATGGCTGGCGCAGAACGTCCAGACCCACGGCGGCCTCTATGAACCCCGCGACGTGATCGCCCGCGCCAGTGGCCGCGTCCCCTCCGAGGCCCCGCTGCTGTCCTATCTCAAAGAGAAGTTCTCCGGCATTTACCGGCTGTAAGGCGTGGTTCTGGCGCGGGCTCTGGAAGTCACAACGTCTGCTCCTGAGCCCTTGGCCGCTAAAAGCTTGGATGAATGGCATCAGACGTCAGGTTCGAAAACCTATGATCCGACACACCCCGTTAAAGGGAAATTCGCCGTCAGTTCAAAAGGCGGCGCCAGAATGGTTTTGAGGCGTGTCTTGAGTTACGTTTGATTGGGTTTGCGCTCGCGCAGGGATCACCCGGGTTTGGCTCAAACCACAAGGCGCCCCTAAAGTGTGCATGTGCATTTTTGAATTTTTGGAGGCGTGAAGTCTGGTCCGGGTCCGCGGCAATATCGTCCAGCACATTCGACCAGGCTGCAATCAAACCGTCTAAATCACGTCCGAACATAGCTGTTCCTGCTCGTTGGGCGTCCTCAGGGTCGATATATAACAGAACGAGGTTATATCCGGCAGTAACTTGGAAGTCGCCGCTTGTAACTTCACTAATCAGGGTTTCATAGCGTGCGTATACTTTCAGCGGTAAAACAAAGTGCAGATCCACCGGCGCAATCTTATCAACCTGATCACCAAACTTCGCTTGTGTGAAAGCGGTTTTGACTTCCCGCTCAAATTCCGTGTTCATATTCGCCCGCCATTTTTGACCACTGAAGTTAAGGACAATCACAACAAATACATCTGACCAAAACGCGTCGCAGATATGACTATACTATGATACGCATTGAATGCTCAGCATGCGGGAGAGAGCCCCTGACGTACGGTTTGAAAAAGTCAGTTAGGTCCGCCAAACCACCGTTAACGCCCACGTAACAAACCCGACCGCGCGCTATATTAATCCCGGCCCCACTGACCCGCGCACCGACAAAATACCGACGTTATACCGACGTGAAACCGACGCCGGTCCAGCCATAAAAAGAACGGGTAACACGCGATTCGCCGGTCGGCGCGTCGCAGAGGCCACCGACCGTTGCGTAAACGCTCCGGTCAGCTTTCGGCATCCGCCTCCGGGGCGGCGTCATCCTCGCCCTGATCCGCGATCCAGGCGACGCTGACGACCTCTTCGCCTTTGCCGGTGTTGAACACCCGCACCCCGCCCGCAGACCGCGACCGGAACGAGATGCCGTCTACAGGCACGCGGATCGACTGGCCGCGCGACGTGGCCAGCATAATCTGGTCGTCCATCTCGACGGGGAAGGACGCTACCAGCGCGCCGCCGCGCATCGCTTTGTCCATTGCCTGCACGCCCATGCCGCCACGTCCGCGCACGGGATAGTCGTGGCTGGAGCTGAGCTTGCCCGCACCCCCTGCGGTCAGCGTCAGGATCAGATTTTCTGCTGCCGACATCTCGGCATAGCGTTCCTGCGAAATGGTCGCATTGGCATCTGTCTCATCGTCATCTGCCGCCGCATCCGCATCATCAGCGAGGCCCGCCATGGCGCGGCGCATCTTGAGATAGGCGGCGCGTTCATCCGGGCTCGCATCAAAGTGGCGGATCACAGACATTGACACCACTTTGTCGTTGCCGGTCAGTTTCACGCCCCGCACGCCCACCGAGGACCGCGAGTTGAAGACCCGCACATCCGTTGACGGGAAGCGGATCGCCCGGCCCGAAGCCGTGACCAGCATCACATCATCATCGGGCGAGGCAATGCGCGCATTGATCAGTGTCGTCTCTGCGTGCTCGTCCTCGAACTTCATGGCAATCTTGCCGTTCGATTTGACATTTGTGAAGTCTGACAAGGCGTTACGCCGCACAGTTCCTGCAGATGTTGCAAAGACAATCTGCAGCTGATCCCAGTCATCCTCGTCCCGGTCGATGGGCAGAATGGCCGCAACAGAGACGCCCGTGGGGATCGGCAGGATATTTACAATCGCCTTGCCCTTGGACGTGCGCCCGCCCTGAGGCAGACGCCAGGTCTTGAGTTTGTAAGCCATCCCGTCGGTTGTGAAAAACAACAGCTGCGTGTGCGTATTTGCCACAAAGAGCGTGGTGACCACGTCTTCTTCCTTGGTCTGCATGCCCGCCAGACCCTTGCCGCCCCGGCGCTGCGACCGGAAGTCTGCCAGGGGCGTGCGCTTGATGTAGCCGCCGGAAGTGACTGTCACGACCATATCCTCGCGCGCGATCAGGTCTTCGTCTTCCATGTCGCCCGACCAGTCGACGATCTCGGTACGGCGCGGCACAGCGAAAAGCTCGCGCACTTCGCGCAGCTCGTCCGCGATGATGCTCATGATCCGGTCCCGCGAGCCCAGAATTTCGAGGTATTCCTTGATCTTACCGGCCAGTTCTTCGAGCTCGTCAGTAACTTCTTTCACGCCGATCTGCGTGAGACGCTGCAGCCGCAGTTCCAGGATCGCACGTGCCTGCGTCTCGGACAGATTGTAGGTCCCGTCGTCGTTTGCTGTGTGGGTCGGATCGTCGATCAGCGCGATGTAATCCAGGATCTGTTCCGCCGGCCAGCGGCGGGTCATCAGTTTCTCGCGCGCTTCAGCGGCATCCGACGATGCGCGAATGGTCGCCACGATTTCGTCGATGTTGGTGACGGCAACAGCCAGACCACACAGGATATGGCTGCGGTCCCGCGCCTTGCGCAGCAGAAACGCCGTACGCCGCGCCACGACGTCTTCACGGAAATCAATGAAGTATGTCAGGAACTTGCGCAGGGTCAGCTGTTCCGGCCGGCCGCCATTCAGCGCCAGCATGTTACACCCGAAAGACGTCTGCATCGGGGTGAAGCGGTAAAGCTGGTTCATGACCACTTCGGCGGTCGCGTCCCGCTTCAGCTCGACAACCACGCGCACGCCGTTCCTGTCGGATTCGTCCTGGACATGGCTGATGCCCTCAATCTTTTTCTCGCGGACCTGCTCCGCGATCTTTTCGATCATGGTTGCCTTGTTCACCTGGTAGGGGATCTCGTCGATGACGATCGCCCAGCGGTCTTTGCGGATCTCCTCAACCCGCGTTTTGGCGCGCACGATGACCGAACCACGGCCCTCCAGATATGCTTTGCGTGCGCCGGACCGGCCCAGCATGATACCGCCCGTCGGAAAATCCGGTCCGGGAACATATTCAATCAGCTGTTCAGATGTCAGGTCTGGCTCATCAATGAGGGCCAGCGTGGCGTCAACCACTTCGCCCAGGTTATGCGGCGGGATATTGGTGGCCATACCCACGGCAATACCGCCGGCCCCGTTGACCAGCATATTCGGAAAACGGGCAGGCAGAACCGTTGGTTCCTGCTGCTTACCGTCATAATTGTCCTGAAAGTCGACTGTATCCTTGTCGATGTCGGCCAGCAGATAGGCGGCGGGTTTATCCATGCGCACTTCGGTGTACCGCATGGCCGCCGGGTTATCGCCGTCCATTGACCCGAAGTTGCCCTGGCCGTCGAGCAGGGGCAGCGACATGGAAAAGTCCTGTGCCATCCGTACCAGTGCGTCATAGATCGCGCTGTCGCCGTGGGGGTGATACTGACCCATCACGTCACCCACCGGACGCGCCGACTTGCGATAGGCTTTGTCGTGGCTGTTTCCGGTCTCGTGCATCGCAAACAGAATGCGCCGGTGTACCGGTTTCAGCCCGTCCCGCAGGTCCGGGATGGCGCGGCTGACGATGACCGACATGGCGTAGTCCAGATAGGACGTGCGCATCTCATGCTCGATGCTGACAGAAGGGCCCTCATATGCGGGGCGCTCTGGCGTCATTTCATCATCATTTTCAGGGGGTTGTGGTGTGTCGCTCACGTAAACTGCCCGATCTGTGTGCAGGGTCTATATTTTGTGTCCGAATACTAGCAGAGGGGACATATAAGGTGCAATGCCTCTGTGCCCGGGGCGCTGGCAGCAACGCTGCTTGAGTGATAACACACTGTTTTTATTGAAAAGTAATTTCTTCGTGGCATTCTGAGGGGGAGCAACAGAAAAGAGGCGCTAAAAATGCCCATGTCCGAGACCGAACTGATGCTGAAGGGCTATGGCCTGACGACAGCCGAGTTCTTTTATCACATGCCAGATTTCACCCATGTGCTGAACACCTTTGTCTGGCAGGAATACGACATCGCCCCGGACCATCCGCGGTTATTTCAGTTTGTGGAGTACTGGCAGTCAGAAATCGAAGGGCCCCTGCATTCGGTGCGGTTCACGCACCGCAAAATGATCAGCCCCGGCGAATGGCGCAACGTGACAGGTGAATTCACACTGCACTGACCTCCCTGTCCTCAGGCAGAACAGCTCGCGCCACCCAGAACGCAGAACTTCGCGCAGTGAGGATGGTTCAGCGCAACCGACCCTTCGGCTTCCCGGAGCGTTGTCCCCAGTTCAAAAGCCGCATCATAGGGCAGGAGGGTACAGGCCAGCACGGCGGGTTTCGCAGCCCCCTTGCGTTTGACGACCATCCGAGATGACGCACACATCAGTGCGTCCGGGGATTTGCCCAGAATACCCCAGCAGGCGGTCGTGATCTCCGGCACTTCGACACTCGTGTCCATTTCAGGAAACAGAACAGTCATGCCCGGGTCGTCTGCATCAATGTTAAATCCATGCTCGGCAAAGAATGCGGCATATCCGGCCCGGCTTTCCGCCTCGCTGTGCGCCATCACAGAACGGCCGGCCACAGCCATGCGGATGTCGTTGTCGCGCAGCCAGTGCATACCCTTCAGGGTCTTGTCGAAAGCACCGGCACCGCGTTCGGCATCATGCAGATCCATGTCGTAGTGATCGACCGATATCCGCAGCGTCAGTTTCCCCGGCCATGCGGCGTTCAGGCGTAGCAGGCCTTGCTGCATACCGCGCCGCATCATCGGGCGCATTGCATTGGTCAGGATCAGCACATCATACCCGCGTTCCAGCGCCGCCTCAGCCATCCCGATCATCTGCGGGTTCATGAAGGGTTCGCCCCCCGTGAACGCGATCTCCGTCACGCCCCAGGACCGCTCTTCCAGCTGGTCCAGATAGTCACGGACCTCATCCGCTGTTATATACACCAGCGCATCATTGGACGGGCTGCTCTCAATATAGCAGTTCACACATTCAATGTTGCACAGGGTACCGGTATTGAACCAAAGCGTTTTTGGAGCGGTGAGCGCGACGGTAGCGCGTTGTTCTCCTTTCGCGGTGACGTCCGGGTCGAGAAACTTGCCTGCGTTGGCCTCAGCGAGATCTTTCATATCGCGGGGGGTCCTTTGTCCTTCTTGAGCCAGAAAATGGGGCAGGGTACAGATAAAGGCAAGAAAACATCCGCCCACTGCCGTGCACGGTCTTGTGATCAGGGCGCTTTTGAGTATGTTTGCGCTAACACAAACCGGCCTGCGGGCAGTGCATTCAGGAAAAAAACTATGGTTTCGCGCGTTATCCCTGTCGATCCCTTTGATCTTGTCATCTTCGGCGGAACAGGCGACCTCGCCCGCCGCAAGATTCTGCCGGGCCTGTTCCGCCGGTACTGTTCATCGCAGATGCCGCCGGATGCGCGCATTATCGGTGCCGCACGCAGTAGTATGGACCGCGCAGCATACCAGGCGCTTGCCGCCGAAGCGATCCGCGAATTCGGCGGCGACCGCGCCTGCGAGGACGGAACACTTGAGAACTTCCTTGAATGCCTTGATTACGTGGCAATTGACGCAAAAGGCACGGGCGGCTGGGAAACGCTGCGGGACAAGATGGCGGGCAGCGACCGCATCGAAGCCTATTATTTCTCGGTGGCACCGTCGTTGTTCGGTGTTCTGGCCGAGCGGCTGCAAAGCTATGGCATGGCGGACGACACCGCCAGAATTGTCGTGGAGAAACCCTTTGGCCGCGATCTTGCGACAGCGCGCGAACTCAATGCCACGCTCGCAAAGTACTTTGACGAGAAACAGATTTACCGGATTGACCACTATCTGGGCAAGGAAACCGTACAGAACCTGATGGCGATCCGGTTTGGCAACATGCTCTTTGAGCCGTTGTGGAACAGTCAGTTCATTGACCATATCCAGATTACGGTCGCAGAAACCGTTGGTGTCGGCGGGCGGGGCGAATATTACGACAAATCCGGCGCCATGCGGGACATGGTGCAGAACCACCTGATGCAGCTGCTGTGCCTTATCGCGATGGAGCCGCCGGCACGGTTTGACCCCGATGCTGTGCGCGACGAAAAGCTCAAGGTGATCCGCGCGCTGGAGCCAGTGGAGCCGCATCACATCGTCCGGGGCCAGTATGACGCTGATCCGGATGACCCGGAGGACATGCCGGATTACCGTACCGCCGTCGGCGATCCGCGTTCGCGGACCGAGAGCTTTCTGGCAATGAAAACCCATGTGGCCAACTGGCGTTGGGCGGGCACACCGATCTATCTGCGCACGGGCAAGCGGATGACGGCGCGGTCCAGCGAGATTTCTGTTGTTTTCAAGGATACGCCCCATTCGATCTTTGGTGACGAAGCCGGACGTCACCGCAATGTGCTGTCAATCAGGCTGCAGCCGAACGAGGGCATTACGCTGGGCGTGACGATCAAGGAGCCCGGACCGGGCGGGATGCGCCTGATTGATGTGCCGCTGGACATGACCTTTGCGGATGCGCTTGGCCCGGAGGGCGCTGAAAACGTGGATGCCTATGAGCGGCTGATCATGGATGTGATCCGTGGCAACCAGACTTTGTTTATGCGCGGCGACGAGGTTGAGGCCGCCTGGGCCTGGACCGATCCGATCATTGAGGGCTGGACAGCACGCGCCGATGTGCCCAAACCCTATGACAGCGGCAGCGCCGGCCCGGATGCCTCAGATCAGCTGATGGCGCGGGACGCGCGGGCCTGGCGAAAGGTGGCACCATGAATTTCAACGAAAATGCTGACAGAGACATGGCGGTGATGAATGTCGCCCATGCGATCACAAGTGATCTGCGAAAATGCCTGCTGCGCCACGATGTAGCCAGCTTTGCTGTGCCGGGTGGTACAACGCCGGGGCCGGTTTTTGATGCGATGAGTTCGGTGGATATCGACTGGTCCCGCGTTCATGTCATGCTGACAGACGAACGCTGGGTGCCCGAAGACCACCCCCGGTCAAACACCGCGCTGGTCAAAGAGCGTCTGCTGACGGGCCGGGCGGCGGCGGCACAGTTTTTTCCGTTCTACCGTGAGGGCATGACGGCCGAAGAGGCAGCTCCGGTGCTCTCTGCGGAAATTGCGCCGCTGATCCCGGTTTCGGTGCTGTTGCTGGGTATGGGGGCCGATATGCACACGGCCTCGCTGTTCCCTGATGCACCAGGGGTTGAGGCAGCCCTGGACCGCAACGCGCCGCATCTGGTCGCCATGGCGCCGGACAGCCAGCCCGAAGCGCGCATTTCGCTCAGCGGACCCGTTCTTGAGGGAGCCATGGACAAACATCTGATCATCTTTGGTGACGACAAAAAAGCAGCACTGGAACGGGCCATGACCCTGCCGGCGGCTCAGGCCCCGATTGGTGCCGCGATCAAAGGAGGGAATGTCCATTGGGCCGCCTGAACACGCAGTGGGACGCATTGCGCGGCCTTGAACGGCAAAACCGGGACCGTCGGATCCTTTCGCTCTTCGACGCGCCTGACAGAGCGCAGGTATTCAGCGCCCAGACCGGCGATATGCTGTTTGACTACTCCAAAACCAATATCGACACGGAAACGCGCGATGCGCTGATTGCGCTGGCTGACGCTGCCGGGGTCGCAGAAAAACGCGACGCAATGTTCAGCGGTGCGGCCATCAATGACACCGAAGGACGTGCAGTTCTGCACACAGCTCTGCGGAACCTAGATGGCGACCCTGTCATGGTGGACGGGCAGGATGTGATGCCCGGCGTGCTGGACACTCTGGACCGGATGCGGGCCTATGCGCGTCAGGTGCGCGACAGCGGCATCACGGATGTGGTGAATATCGGGATCGGCGGATCGGACCTTGGCCCCGCGATGGCATATCAGGCGCTCAGCCCCTGGGCGGACGGGCCACGCTGTCATTTTGTGTCAAACGTCGATGGCGCGCATATTGCCGATACGCTGCGGGGGCTGGATGCCAGAACCACGCTGGTAATTGTCGCGTCCAAAACCTTTACGACGATCGAAACAATGACCAATGCGCGCACGGCCCGCGCGTGGATGGCCGATCAGGGCGTTGATCCTGGCGCGCAGTTCGCAGCGCTCAGCACTGCGGCGAAACTAACCGCAGATTTCGGCATTCCGGCAGAGCGTGTATTCGGGTTCGAGGACTGGGTTGGCGGCCGTTACTCCATGTGGGGCCCGATTGGCCTGTCGCTGATGATCGCTATCGGACCGGAAGCCTTTGACGCCTTTTTGCGCGGCGGACAGGCAATGGACCGGCACTTTCAGGCGGCAAAATTCCTTGAAAATCTACCGGTCCTGCTGGCGCTGACAGGCGTTTGGCACGCGCAGGTCTGCGGTCATGCCAGCCGGGCTGTGCTGCCCTATGACCAGCGCCTTGCGCGGCTGCCGGACTATTTCCAGCAGCTTGAGATGGAATCGAACGGCAAGCGTGTGCAGATGGACGGTATGCCGGTCACTGTCGACAGCGGGCCGGTTGTCTGGGGGGCGGCGGGCACCAATGGCCAGCACGCCTTTTACCAGCTGATCCACCAGGGCACGAGGGTCATTCCCTGCGAATTCATGATTGCCGCTGAAGGTCACGAAAGCGATCTGGCACATCACCATCAGCTGCTTGTGGCGAACTGTCTCGCGCAGTCCGAAGCCCTGATGCGCGGCCGCAGCATTGAGGAAGCGCGCGCGCGCATGGCCGAAAAAGGCCTGACAGGCGACGAACTGGAGCGCCAGGCGCAACACCGTGTGTTCGAAGGTAACCGGCCGTCCGTTACGCTGGCCTGGCCGCAGCTTGATCCGTTTACCCTCGGTCAGATCGTGGCGCTCTATGAACACCGGGTGTTTGTCGAGGGCGTTATCCTAGGGATCAACTCGTTCGACCAGTGGGGCGTGGAGCTGGGCAAGGAACTAGCCACGTCGCTTCAGCCGGTCGTCGAGGGCACGGCAGATGCCTCGGGCAAAGACGGCTCAACCGCAGCGCTTGTGGGCTTCATCCACCGCAACCGCGGCTGATCTCACCTGTCGGGTGTCGCGCCATCAACTGCGCGGAACCTGTCGATCATCGCATCGGGAACAGGGTACCTGCCGTCACCGTCCTGGTTCAGCAGGACAAGCACGCATTCGAAAGTGGCGCGCAGCGTGCCACCGGCCCAGAGCTGCTGCGCCAGGGTGAAGGACGTCCGCCGGAAACCCGTGCACTGGCAGGTCACCACATAGTCTTCATCCATCAGCATCTCCTGCCGGTAATGGATAGCACCCGACCGGATCACGATGCGTGGTCCGTCGCCGGTCAGAGCGTATCGTGTGAGGCCCCATTCCTGGGTGTACCTGATCCGCAACCGCTCAAACCAGGCCATATAGACTGCGTTGTTGACGTGCTTCAGGGGGTCGAGTTCAGAAAAACGCACCCGGTCGGCCATGGCGAGCACGGCAGGCGGGTCAATGCCAAGGTCTGACTGTTCCTCAGCGCTCAGCGGAGTGTGGTATTTCAGGGTCATGGCGCGGGCTTAGCGGCCCCGGCCGGTTTTGCCAAGGCTTGCCAGAACCCGACCCAGCGGGCACGCTGTGACACGGGCGATCACGGGAGGGATCCGATGCTGGGACAAATGATGCAGATGCCGCTGACGATTTCGTCGCTTGTGGCACATGCGGGCCGCTATCACGGGCAGACGGACATTGTGTCGGTGAACACCGGCGGCGGAACCGAACGGACCACATGGGGGCAGATTGACAGAAATGCGCGCAGGCTCGCCTCGGCACTCACCGGCCTCGGTCTCGGTCCACAGGCGCGCTGCGCCACCATTGCCTGGAACAACAGGCGGCATCTGGAGATTTACTTCGGTGTCTCAGGCGGGGGCTTTGTGTGCCACACCATAAACCCGCGGCTTTTTCCCGAACAATTGGTCTATATTATCAACCACGCCGGGGACGAGGTCCTGTTTATCGACAGCACCTTTGTGCCGCTTGTGGCCGCCATCCGCGACCAGCTGACGACGCTGAAGCACATCGTGCTGATGGAGGCGGATGTGGGCGATGCCGGTGAAACGTTACCGGGCATCATGGCCTATGATGATCTTCTGGCTTCGGGTGATGACGCATACACATGGCCGGAACTGGATGAAGAAACGGCTTCAAGCCTCTGTTATACCTCCGGAACGACCGGGAACCCAAAAGGCGTTCTCTTTTCCCACCGGTCCACGGTGTTGCACAGTTTCGCCGCGAGTCTGCCGGACAGCATCGGTTTTTCCGCGAAGGATGTGGTCCTCCCGGTTGTACCCATGTTCCACGTTAATGCCTGGGGCACGCCCTATGCCTGCGCCATGACCGGATCGCGCATGGTGCTGCCGGGGCCGGGGCTCGATGGCGCATCCCTGGTCAGTCTGATCGATACGTATAACGTCTCTGTGGCTCTGGGTGTGCCAACGATATGGCTCGGCCTGCTCGGCCATGCAGAAGCGGCTGGCAGTGAACTGAAATCGCTGGAGAAAACGGTTGTGGGAGGATCAGCATGCCCGCCATCGATGATCGGGACTTTCCGGGAGCGTTATGGTGTGGACACCGTACATGCCTGGGGTATGACCGAGATGTCACCGCTGGGGACGATCAACACGCCTCTGGCCCGGCACGCGGAACTGCCGCTTGCTGACCAGCACCGGCTGCGCGAGAACCAGGGAAGACCACCCTGGGGCGTGGAGATGAAAATCGTGGATGCGAATGGTGCGGATCTGCCGCAGGACGGGCAGACACAGGGCGAACTGCTGGTCCGCGGGCATTACATCCTTGAGGCATATTTCCAGAGCACAGCCGATGAAACGCTGCAGGACGGCTGGTTCAACACCGGCGACGTGGCCACCATTGATCCCGACGGATACCTGACGATCCGCGACCGCTCGAAGGACATCATCAAGTCCGGCGGAGAGTGGATCAGTTCGGTCGAACTGGAGGGCATTGCCATTGCCCATCCCGCTCTGGCGGATGCGGCTGTGATCGGCGCACGTCATGCCAAATGGGACGAACGCCCGGTGCTGATTGCCGTACTGGAGGAGGGCGCCGAGGCAGACGTTGAAGACGTTCTGGCGGTATTCAAGGGCAGGGTTGCACGCTGGCAGGTGCCTGACACGGTGGTCTTTACGGACGTTCTGCCACGGAATGCCACAGGCAAGGTGCTCAAGCGCAATCTGCGCGAGACATTCGGGGATGTGCTGCTGAGCTGACCCCGCCGACGTTCGGGCATTGGTGGTCGGGCGCGCGTGTTTCCCTGGTACACGCATGGTTCCGGCTGTGATGAGCGGGTTTTGTGGCTGTCGAGCTGCGCCATGATGCAGGGCTGGGGGCGCAGTTATTGTGCACCGCTGTTGGACGAAAACCCGGCATCCGCGGCGCCCGTGCAGACCAGGCGACTGTTAACCATATACGGCCCGAAACAGGGTGGTATTTGGCATTTTTTTACTTCTTGGAGGCATTCCCTCTGTGCTTTCCAAGGAGATTACTCATGTTCGTCCGTATTCTGGCCTTTGTAGCCTTTTTGATGATCAGCACCTTTCCGGCGCTTGCTGAAACCTGGGAGCTGCAGCGTGCAGACGGCAACGTCCGCGTTTCAGTTGACGGGACGACCTGGAGCCGTGCAGAAGACGGCACCGAACTGACCAGCGGGACCTGGATCAGGACAGGCGCCCGCAGCCGCGTAATTCTGGCACGGGGTTCCGAGCGGATCATTTACCGGGCCAATACGCTCGCAGCGCTGTCGGTCTCTAAGCCGACCGGACAGACGACACAGGTTACCCAGCGGCGTGGGTCCGTGTTCCTGTCAGTCTCAAGCCGGGACCGGAAACGGACAAGCGTTGTGACCCCACATCTGGCCGCGGTGATCAAAGGCACCGTGCTTGAAGTCACAACAGATGAGAACAGCGCATCGGTCCGCGTGGACAAAGGGCTTGTCGAAGTGCGCAGCGAGGGCCGCAGCGTTGACGTCAGCGAAGGCCGGGAGGCCACATCTTCCGGTGGCTCACTGAGCGTTGAGCGTTCTGAAGTGACAAGTCGCGTCCCGGGGGCTCCAAACAGTTTCAGCCTGAGCCTGCGGCCAGCACCGCCTGAGACTGCCCGTCAGAATGCAAGTGCGACGGGTATCGCCAACGGGAAAGCCTTTGCAGCAAACGGCAAAACCAACAACGCAGGCGGTAAATCGAACAACGCCGGCGGAAACGGCAATGGCAACAGCGGCGGGAACGGCGGTGGCAACAGCGGCGGGAACGGCGGCGGCAACAGCGGCGGGAACGGCGGTGGCAACAGCGGCGGGAACGGCGGCGGCAACAGCGGCGGGAACGGCGGCGGCAACGGCGGCGGGAACGGCGGCGGAAACAGCGGCGGGAACGGCGGCGGAAACAGCGGCGGGAACGGCGGCGGAAACAGCGGCGGGAACGGCGGCGGAAACAGCGGCGGGAACGGCGGCGGAAACAGCGGCGGGAACGGCGGCGGAAACGGTAGGGACGACTGACTGCCCGGCTGCATATCGCACGTTGTCTGATTGCAGCACATGTGATCGTCGCCGCGGTTGTCCTGATGGACCGCGGCGGCTTTCTGCGCGCGTTCAATGAACGGCTGGAAGATGTCCGGTCAGCACTGATCACCCGGGATGCATCCGGGGATTTCGTGTTTGTCGCGATCGATGCGGCTTCTCTGCAGGCCGTTGGTGAATGGCCGTGGTCGCGCAGAATACACGGTAACATCCTCGAAAATCTCACTGAGGCCGGTGCGCTTGATGTGTTCTTCGATGTGGATTTTGCCTTTGCGGCAGATCCCGCGGGCGACGCCGCATTTGCCGATGCGCTGGAGCGTTCAGGCAATGCCTATCTTCCGGTTTTCCGGCAGCTGGACCGGGATGGCGCGACCGCTCCTGTGACAAACCGCCCGCTCGATCTGTTCGCCACCCGAAGCTGGCCTGCGCTGGTCAATGTCTTCAGCGACAACCAGGGGGCTGTCCGTTTTTACCCATACGGTGACATGGTGGAGGATGAATTCATCCCATCGGCCGCAGCATTGCTCACCGGGGCCTTCTCCGAACGGTCAGACAGTTTTTCCATCAACTATTCAATCCGGCCGGACAGCGTGCCGGTGCTGTCCGCTTACGATGTTGCGCGCGGCAGGTTTGACCCACAAAGTATTGCGGGGCGCTCGGTGGTTGTTGGCGCATCGGCCATTGAACTGGGCGATCTGTTCACCGTGCCCGTTCACGGCATTATTCCCGGACCTCTTGTGCATGTTCTGGCCACCGAAACTCTGGCCTCGGGTGCCGTCCCGATGCGACTGGAACCAGCGCTGGTCTGTGGCGCCCTTCTGATCCTGCTTCTGGTGCTGCAGACCCGCCCGTTCCGGAACCCGGCGTTTCAGCTTGTGACCGGAGCCGTCAGCATTGCCGCCGCTGAGGTAGCCGCCCTGCATCTTTTCGCCAGATCCGCAATCGTTCTGCCAACAGGGGCTCTTTACCCCGGGTTGCTGGCCTTCTGCAGCTGGTCTCTCCTGTGGCGCCTCAAAGTCAACCGCGCTGTCATCAGCCGCCAGCGGCAGGAGGTTGCGAACACCTCTGCGCTGCTGCAACAGGTTTTTGACGACAGTTTCGACGCGATCATCATTGTTGATGAGACTGGCGCGGTGCGGAAACACAGCCAGACTGCACTGCGGCTCTTTGGGGGTGGTCCGGACGGGGTGCCCATAGTGCCCCCGCGCCTCAAGCAGCAGGCGCTTGACGCAATAAAGAGCGGCAAAGGCAGTTCGCTCCGCAAACATGAAACCGGCGGCACCGGTGGCACATTGTACCTGGAATACACCGTCACGCCTTCGGAGACGGTTTCTTTCTCGCGAGGCAGGGGGCGGGCTGTCCGCATTGCGACGCTTTCGATCCGGGACGTCACGACGCAAAAACAGCAGGAACGCGACATTGCCTATCTCTCCAGCTACGATGCGCTGACCGGTGCGTTGCGGCGCGGGGTGTTCATCGAATTCATCCAGATGCGCCTCGAAGCCAGGGAACCGTTTGCGGTCTTTGCCTTCAATCTCAGCCGGTTCAAAACCGTCAATACCGTGCTGGGCCGTCCCGTGGGGGATGCACTGCTGCAGACAGTCGTCAAGCGGCTTGAGGACGCGGACGTGAATACATCAGCCGTCGCGCGGTTGGGGGGCGATACTTTCGCCTGTTTTACTGAATTCGCGACTGATGAACATGATGCTGCCATTCTGGCCAAACGGATCGGTGATATTGTCAGCGCCCCTTACAAACTGGACGGGTCGCACGCCAGCGTCGGGGTCAACACAGGCTACGCAGTGATCGCGCCCGACAAAAGTATTTCGGCGCAGGAAGCGCTGACCCGGGCTGAAGAATCACTCGATTCCGCCCGTCAGGAAGGCGACAGCGCTCCGCGTCCTTTCAATCCGGTGATCTCCGCCAGGCAGTTCCGCTCCCGCCAGATAGAACGCGCCATGGGACAGGCACTTGATCGTGAAGAATTCGAGGTCTGGTACCAGCCCCAGCATTGCGTCAGGGACCTCAGGCTGACCGGATCCGAAGCGCTGATCCGCTGGAAATCAGGCACCCTCGGCCAGGTTTTTCCTGACGAATTCATCGAAATCGCGGAATCGACGGGGTTCATCCACGAAATCGGCGCCTGGGTCATTGAAAAAGCCATCGCGGACACCTTACAGCTGCCAGAGCACCTGACGGTGGCAGTCAATGTTTCAGGTGTGCAGATGGCCTCCGGGGATATCGTCTGCAACCTCAATAACCTGTTGCAGAAAACGGGCTTCCCGGCCTCCCGCCTTTGGCTGGAGCTGACCGAAACCGTGTTGTTCGACGGAACCGGTGAGCACGTCGAAAAGATGCGGGATATTCAGTTCAGGGGCGTTCGCTGGGCCCTTGATGATTTCGGCACCGGTTATTCGTCGCTGGGCCAGTTGTCGCGTCTGCCGATCAATAAGCTGAAGGTCGACAAATCCCTGATATCCGGGCTTGGCTCTGATCCGGCTGCGGAGAGCATCCTCGAAGCCGTTGAAAAACTGTGCCGGAAGATGGGAATGATCATTCTGTGCGAAGGTGTAGAGACACAGGAACATCTGAATTTTCTCAGAGCGCACCATGTCGGCGAAGCACAGGGATACCTCTTCGGCAAGCCAATGCCCTTCAGCGAATTTCAGGAGTACGCCAGAAAACACCGGCATCTTCAGATCGTTTCCGGCTGACATCCGCTGGACACGCCCGTGTCCCGCGGGTCTGTCGGTTCTCCGACCCGTCCGACCCATCGGCATTGCAGCAGAGGGGCCGCTCAGTCAACGCCTGATGGACCAGACCATGGCCGTTTCGTAACCGGCGGTCTCCAGCATGCGGATTTTTGAATACCAGCCCGCCGGGCAAACTACAAAAGCTGTATCAATGCCTCTTTGCTGAAAAGCGGTTTCAGCGGCATGAAGCAGAGCAGCCGCACCAGGAGCATTCGGTAGGGACTTCTCAAAATCAGCCAGTTCGTGGTGGTAAAAATCATCAATAACCCCGGTGCCGCTGATGTCATTGGCGGGCGGAAAATGGAGCCGCGACGCAGGCTGTGCAATCACATATCCCGCGACTTCACCGGGCGGTCCGACAACCCGCATATCGCGGTCTTCGAGCGTCAGGCTGCGGGTCATCCAGGCCCCAAACCGGGCATCTGCCTCCGGATGGCTTTCCCAGAAGGGGTCAATGTCGAACAGAACACGCCTGTTTTCGGCGCTGCGCCGGACAATCCCCGCGATGTCATCCATGCTGGCGTCGCGCACATCAGTGGCTTCATCCTGCGCGCGGAACCCGGTCCGTGACAGATATAGGGTCAGAGGATCATAGCCACGCCGGGCGAAAGCTTCTTTCCAGTTTTCGCCCGTGACCCATGATGACAGAATGATCTGTGCACCCAGCGCGCGCAGGGCATCCTCAGCCGCCGCTACAAGTGAACCGGCGGTACCATCCGGCGCATCAGGGGACACAAAACTGTCCGGCAGGATCAGCCCCGGATCCCCTTTTGAGCCTGCATAGATCGGCGGTACCGGGAGCAGCATCGAATGCACAACCCCGGTGATCTGCCCGGCGGTTTCGGCCACCAGCCATACCTGGCGAAAAGGTTGCTCAGCCGCGGTCAGCGCAAAGGTCAGCGCCTCGCTGATCTGCGCAGGTGCGTCGCCGGAAATCTTCCACAGAGCCGGGTCGGTGGATTGCCGCGCCTTTGCGTCCGACATCAGCAACCGGACCAGGCCGGAGATGTCATCGGGGGCTGCGGCGCGGATAACCTGTTCCATGATCTTTCACACCTGCTGGGTTGTTGTGCTCCTCGCCACTGTATCCGTCATGCAGAACGGTTTGACAAAGCAGGATATCTTCGCCAGCGTTCAGAAAAACTAACGGCTCGGGGCCGCCGAATGCAACACATCAACCTCAATGCGCTCCGGGTGTTCGCGATGGCGGCCTCTCACGGGAACCTGCAGCGCGCGGCAGAGGAGCTGAACCTGACACGCGGTGCGGTATCCCAGCGGATCCGTCAGCTCGAAATTGACCTTGGTGTGGTGTTGCTGGTGCGTGGCGCGCGCGGTGTTTCCCTGACCGTTGAAGGTGTGCGCTGCCACGAGGCGGTCAGCGAGGCCCTGTCGATACTTGAGACAGCCATCGTGGACATCGGAGGCGGCGAGGACCGCATCATTCTGCATCTGGGCTCGTCAACGGCGGCCAGGTGGCTGATGCCGCGAATGGACGCCTTTGCTCACAGCTTTCCTGACGTTTCCCTTACCACCGAAGTGCATGAGCAGATCCTGCCGCGCAGTCTGGGACGCAATGAAATCGCGCTCTGGCCCGGGCGCGGGCCGGACGGCAATCCGGAACACCATTGCCGTGCGTTGACGGACATCCGGCTGGTCGCGGTGTGCAGCCCGGCGCTGGTCGATCCGGCCCGAACGCCGGACCTGAAAGCGCTGCTGACGCTGCCATTGCTTCAGGACGCACATCGGCGATGGGAAAAACTGATACAAAAAGCGGGGCAGGGACGCGCCGGCAAACTGCTCAATTTTGACCGATCCGCCCTGGCACTGGACGCGGCTGTCGGGGGGCATGGGATTGCGATTGCGCCGGATTACATGGTCAGGGACGATCTGCGCGCGAAACGGCTGGTCACCGTCTGGTCGGACCCGGCGCCTGCGACGGACCGGCTGTACGTGTCCTTCTCCCGCCGCCACCTCGGGCGCCAGCGGATCAACCGCATCGTGACCTGGATTGAGGCAGAATTCCGCAAAAGCAGCGCTGCAGTCTCCGGGCCTCAATAACAGCACGGTCAATTCTCTGGCCCGGATGGGCCACTGGTACGGAATGTCTGGAGCGGGTAACGGGAATCGAACCCGTAACTTAAGCTTGGGAAGCTCGCGTGATACCTTTTCACCATACCCGCGCTCTGCGATCTGATTAGGCCTGCGCCGGTCAGCCGTCAAGCAGCTTCGCCGCCCCTAAGCGCGGGCGGTGACAAAGTGAATGGATGCCGGAACACGCAGGCCTTCAGGGGTCGTGTAAGCATCCAGTGCCATCGCCAGCGCGTCTCGTACTGCGTCTTCTGTCCGGGTGTCAGCCTCTGCAAATCTGAGCGCGACCTCGGCCGGTCCGATCCGGCACATGGTCTCCGCCAGAACGCGCGGGTCGTCGCCACCGTCCAGCAGAATGTCGGCTGTTTCAATCCGGATATCCGAAAAGCCACCCGCTGTCAGATGCCCGTGCACCCGCTCAGGATCCCGGAACGCAAAGGGGCCGGGGGCATCCGGGTCAGGGCGGGGCGGCGCGCCTGTGATCGGTTTCGCCACACTGGCAGCAAGGGTGAACCACGGGTTGTCAGGTATCTGCGCCCACGCTGCAAAGCAAAGCTGTGCACCGGGCACCATAGATGCGCGGATATTGGCGAAAGCGGCATCAGAATCCGCAAAGAACATCACACCGAAACGCGATATCACCGCGTCAAAGCTGGCGGCGGGGAACCGGTGTTCTGCAACATCCGCCAGCAACAGCGAAACGCCATCATGGTCTACGGTTCGGGTGCGCGCCAGTGCCGTCATGCTGTCGGAAATGTCCGCGCCGGTAACCGTGCCCCCCGGTGCCACAAGATCCGCGGCCTGCAGGGTGCTGGCCCCGGTGCCCGAGCCGACATCAAGCGCATTCTGCCCCGGTTGCAGGCCCGCGCGGGACCACAGTGCATCCAGTACCGGCTGCATCAGCTGGTCCATCTGCACCTGCATTTCGACCCACTTGGGCCCGGCGGCATCTGACCAGAAGTCCCGCTGTTCGGTGTTGTCCCCGGTCATGCGCGCCGCCGTCTGCGGCGACCACCGGACGCGCCGCCTTCACCACCGCCGGTGTTAAAGGTCGCATCGGGCAGCGACACCAGACTGTTCAGGATCGGGAAAGGTTCAACCGCATTGGGGATCGCAGAGGCATTAACAAAATGCTCCTGGAACCGCGGTTCAATGGCTGTTTCCACTTTGTGGATGGCTCTGACGGTCGCTTCGATTCCGGCCCGCGCCCCGGTGTTGAGCAGCGCGATCCGCGCTCCGGTGCCCGCTGCGTTGCCCGCAGAGGTCACCTTGTCGAGCGGCGCATCCGGGATCATGCCCAGCACCATCGCGTGTTTGCTGGAGATATGTGCACCAAAGGCACCGGCCAGCACCACGCGGTCCACCTCGTCGACGCCGAATTTGTCCATCAGCAGACGCGCCCCGGAATAGAGTGCTGCCTTGGCCATCTGAATTTCGCGGATATCCCGGTTGGTGATGGTGATCAGGGGCCCGCCATCGAGGCGTCCGTCATGCACCAGATAGGAATAGGTGCGCCCGTCCAGGAAACAGCGATCAGAACCGGTCTGTTCCGGTGACCCGATCAGGCCCGCTGCATCGACGATACCGTGGATGCGCATTTCGGCGACCATTTCGATAATCCCGGAGCCGCAGATGCCTGTAATGCCGGTAGAGCCGGTCTCGATCACAAAGCGCGGATCGTCCGACCACATGTCGCTCCCGATGACGCGGAACCGCGGGGCTTTGGTCTCGGGATCAATCTCGACACGTTCAATAGCACCGGGGGCCGCGCGCTGGCCAGAACTGATCTGCGCGCCCTCAAAGGCAGGACCGGTCGGCGAGGAGCAGGCCAGCACCTTTTCCCTGTTTCCCAGCAGGATTTCCGCGTTGGTGCCCACATCCACCACCAGCACCAGATCATCGGATTTGTCCGGTGCCTCAGAGAGTGCCACCGCCGCGGCATCCGCGCCCACATGGCCGGCAATGCAGGGCAACAGATAGACCCGCGCAGAAGGGTGGATGTTCAGTTCCAGATCGTCGCCACGCAGCCGCAGTGCGTTGTTGGTAGTCAGCGCAAAGGGGGCCTGTCCCAGTTCAAAGGGGTCAATACCAAGGAAAAGATGGTGCATCACCGGGTTGCAGACGAAAACCGCATCGACAATCAGGCGGCGGTCCACCTCTGCTTCATCAGCGATCTGTTCAAAAAGGTCCCGCATGCCCTGGCGCACTGCGCGGGTCATTTCCGCGGCACCACCTTCGTTCATCATAGAATAACTGACCCGGCTCATCAGGTCCTCGCCAAAGCGGATCTGCGGGTTCATCAGACCGGAGGAGGCCAGCACTTCACCTGTCTGCAGGTCACACAGGTGCGCCGCGATCGTGGTCGAGCCCAGATCGACCGCCAGGCCGTAAACTGTGCCATCATAGTAACCGGGCCAGATGTTCATAATCCGGGGGTTGTTTTCGTGATCCCCCAGATGCACCGCGACAGTGACTTTCCAGTCGCCCTTGCGCAGGATCGGCTGCATCTCCTGCAGGATATGCAGATCGGCGGTGACGTTCTCCAGCTCCCACTGGTCACGCAGTGCATCGCGCAGTCGTTCAAGATCGCCGGACGGGTCGTGCATGTCCGGTTCCTGCACTTCGACGTAAAAGAGTTTGGTTGACGGATCGAGTGTGATGTCGCGCACTTCGGCCCGTTTGCGCACCACCTGTTTGTGCACCTGACTTTCGGGCGGCACATCGATCACGACATTGCCCTGAACCGTGGCCTGACAGCCCAGCCGCCGGCCGTCGATCAGCCCGCGCTTGTCCTTGTAGCGCTGTTCCACCCTGTTCCATTCCGACAGGGCGTCCGCTTCGACGGTGACGCCGTGTTTGGAAAACTCGCCATAGCTCGGGGTGATCTGACAGCGCGAACAGATACCACGCCCGCCACAGACAGAATCGAGATCCACACCCAGCTGCCGCGCAGCTGTCAGGATCGGTGTGCCCACGGGAAAATGCCCCCGTTTGCCGGAAGGGGTAAAGACGACAAGGGGATCGCTGGACATCTTGGTTCGGTCACCTGTTATTTTTGGTCTGACAACAGTCTAAGGAATTGCGCGCCGCTAAACTGCTGATCTGCGTCACATAATGCACCCCGCGCGGCATTGCCCGCCAGAAATCGTCATGAAGGTTATGAGCAGCGGTTGATCAGCCCAACGCAGGGTTGTGCGCACGGGCATGAAAGATGAACCCCAGAAGGTTCAGCAGCACCTGTGCCGCAAGGATCGACGTGGACCCTGTGGGGTCATAATCCGGTGCTACCTCGACCAGATCAATCCCTGCGACGCGGTGGTTCTGCGCGACGCACTGCAGGAGTTCCAGAACCTCGTAATAGAGAAAGCCACCGTGGCTGGGCGTACCGGTCCCCGGGGCGATCGAAGGACAGAAGGCATCAATATCGATGGTGATATAGATGTCCGCCCCTGCCGGCAGATGCGCAAGCACCCCGTCGCGACCCATGGCGCGGGCCTGCCGCACCGAGATGATGCTGGATCCCATCGCGCGGGCATCGGCATAGCCTTCCTGAGCGGTGGAGCTGACATTGCGGATACCCACCTGCGTCAGGCCGGTGACATAATCCTGTTCCGCCGCCCGGCGCATCGGATTGCCGTGACCGTGACGCACGCCGTGGCGTTCATCCACAAAATCCAGATGCGCATCAATCTGCAGGATATGCAGCGGCCGCCCGGTATATTCCGGCCCGGAAAACGCACGGATACAGGGGATGTTGACCGAATGATCTCCGCCAATCACCACCGGCAGGGCACCCGCCCGCAAAGCGGCACGCACCCCGGTTTCGATATTGGCATGGCTCTTTTCGGTGTCCGTATGCACTATATCAGCGTCGCCCATGTCCACGATGCGGACGTCGCCCGGCAGATAGGTCGCGTCGTCCTCGTGGTCATAGGCCCCGGCGTGGCCGAAACTGAACAGGGTCGACGCCTCACGCACGCCCCGCGGCCCGAAGCGCGCACCCGACCGCCATTGGGTGCCCGCATCAAAGGGCGCGCCGAGGATGGCGGCATCGGCCTGCAGCGCCTGCCAGTCCGGTTCATAGGGGCGCTTGCCAAAGGTGGAGATCCCGACAAACGGCAGATCCAGCCTGCCGCCTTCATACCCGTGTCCTGCCATGCGAAATGTTTCCTTTGATAAACCTTCCGGCCAGTTTCCTCCTGGATGGGGCCGCTGGCAATGGGGCAGGGGCCATATTTGGTGGTTTTTGCCCTTTCAATTTCTGCGGCCCCGTGAAATAGGAAACTGCCAAATGAACACTCCAGCTGCGAGGTAGACAATGGAGATTCGCGAGGCCCTCACCTTTGATGATGTACTGCTTGTTCCGGGCGCGTCCTCGGTTCTGCCGTCCACGGCGGATACGCGCACGCGGGTGACGCGCAGCATTTCCATGAACATCCCGCTGCTGAGCTCGGCCATGGACACCGTTACCGAAGGACGCATGGCCATCGCCATGGCCCAGGCCGGAGGGATCGGTGTTGTGCACCGCAATCTCAGCATCGAGGAACAGGCCCGTGAAATCCGGCGCGTCAAACGGTTTGAGAGCGGGATCGTCTACAACCCGATCACCCTGCGGGCGGACCAGACCCTGGCGGATGCCAAGGCGCTCCAGGACCGGTACCGCGTCACTGGCTTTCCGGTGGTTGATGAAACGGGCCGCGTGCTGGGCATCGTCACCAACCGTGACATGCGTTTTGCCAGTGACGACGACACGCCCGTCTCGGTGATGATGACCAACGAAAACCTCGCCATTCTGCACGAACCTGCCGACCGCGAAGAGGCCATCAGCCTGATGAAGGCCCGGCGCATTGAAAAACTGCTGGTCACGGACAAGGAAGGCAAACTCACCGGTCTGCTGACGCTCAAGGACACGGAACAGGCGGTGCTGAACCCCACAGCCTGCAAGGATGACCTGGGCCGCCTGCGCGTAGCGGCAGCAACAACCGTTGGAGATGCAGGGTTTGAACGCTCTGAGGCGCTGGTGGATGCCGGTGCCGATATGATCGTGATCGACACCGCACACGGGCATTCCGAAGGAGTTGCCGCTGCAGTGCGCCGGGCCAAGGCGCTGAGCAATGAAGTCCAGATCGTCGCAGGCAATGTCGCCACGGCCGAGGCCACACGCGCGCTGATTGACGCGGGCGCGGATGCAGTCAAAGTCGGTATCGGACCGGGATCCATCTGCACCACGCGTATGGTTGCCGGTGTTGGTGTGCCTCAGCTGACGGCCATCATGGATTGTGCCGGAGCTGCGGGCGAGACACCCGTGATCGCAGATGGCGGTATCAAATTCTCAGGCGATTTCGCCAAGGCCATCGCCGCCGGGGCGTCCTGCGCCATGGTCGGGTCCATGATCGCAGGCACCGATGAAAGCCCGGGCGAGGTGATCCTGTACCAGGGCCGTTCGTTCAAAAGCTACCGCGGCATGGGCTCGCTCGGCGCTATGGCCAGTGGTTCCGCTGACCGCTATTTCCAGAAGGATGCCGCCAGCGACAAACTGGTTCCCGAAGGCATCGAGGGTCAGGTTGCATACAAAGGCTCCGCCGGTGCGGTGCTGCACCAGCTGGTCGGTGGGCTGCGCGCGGCCATGGGCTATACCGGCTGTGCCACGGTCGATGAAATGCGCAAAAACTGCAACTTTGTGAAGATTACCGGCGCGGGCCTCAAGGAAAGCCACGTGCACGACGTGCAGATCACGCGCGAGAGCCCGAACTACCGGATCGGCTGATGCGCATCCGGACGGCAACCCAATGACACCCGGCGCGCGCGTCGCAGCCGCCATCGGTATTCTGGATGCCGTCGCGGACGGGCAGGCGGCAGAGCAGGCCCTGACCCGATGGGCACGCGCCAGCCGGTTTGCCGGATCGGGGGACCGCGCTGCCGTGCGCGACCATGTTTTTGACGTTCTGCGGCGGCGGCGCAGTGTTGCGGCCCGAGGCGGTGGCAGCACCGGTCGCGCTCTGATGACCGGGCTGCTGCGCGAAATGGGCGTCGATCCTGCCGAATTGTTTACGGGCGAGGGTCACGCGCCGGCGCCTCTGACGGCCATAGAACTGAGCAGCGGTGCAGAACCTGCGTCTTTGGCGGAACACTGGAATCTACCCGACTGGCTGGTGCCTCTGTTTCAGGAAAGTCTTGGGGACAAAGCGGGAGTTGCCGCAGCGGCCCTGATGGATCGCGCGCCAGTGTCATTGCGGGTGAATACCCGCCTTACGACTGTGTCCGATGCTGCGGCCGCTCTGGCCGAAGAAGGCATTCAGACCAGACAGCCAGCGGCATTCCCCGGCGCTTTGCTGGTCACCGAAGGTGCCCGGCGGATCCGTGGATCGAAGGCATATACCGGAGGGCACGTCGAACTTCAGGATGCGGCGTCCCAGGCAATTGTCTCAGGTCTCCCGCCTGCGCGGCGCTGTCTCGACTATTGCGCTGGCGGCGGTGGGAAATCGCTCGCACTGGCAGCAGACACCGCACGCGAAGTGACCGCGCATGACGCAAACCCACAGCGTATGCGCGATCTGCCGGCCCGGGCGGCGCGTGCCGAGGCTTCGATCACAACAATCTTTACAGAAAAACTGCCCGCCGCCACACCGTTCGACCTGGTGCTCTGCGACGCGCCCTGTTCGGGCAGCGGTGCCTGGCGGCGCGCGCCAGAAGGCAAGTGGACGCTGACGCCAGAACGCTTGACGGCACTGCAGGATACGCAGGCCGGTATTCTGCGCGACGCCGCACAGCTCACAGCGCCAGGCGGGTGGCTCGTTTACGCCACCTGTTCAGTGTTGCGGGCGGAAAATGAGGACACTGTCGCGCGGTTTCTTGATGAGAACCCGGACTGGCGATGTGCAGCAACAGACCGTTTCGACATCACGCCCGACAATGATGGGTTCTTTGTCGCACACTTGACGCGGTAATTAATCTCTACATACTCAACCCTTACGGGAGGTTGTGTGAATCGTGGTTAAGCGATGATTAAGACATCCCGCGCTTAATACGGATGTGATTCCATCCGCAGGAGTTCTGAATTGCCGCGCAGCGCACTATCCCCATCCAGACTGACCCGATTTTCCCTGCAGGCACAGCGGCGCCTTGGCACCCTTATCCTGATCGCTTTGCTGATGGGCGTTTTGGGTCTGGCGGCTTCGGATCTTCTGGCGCGACAGGCGCTTTATGCAGCGGCCAGCACCCTTGTGGTCATGAGCCTCTTTCTGCTGCTGATCGCGTATCGCCACAGACAGCAGAACGCTCAGGCGCTCAAAGTGCTCCGGGAATTCACGTTGCGGGACGGCAGCCCGACACTCGTGACAGACAGCGAGGGCGATGTTCTCTTTGCCAACCACGCAGCAAAACGTCGTTTCGACAAGGATCTGGATGAAACCCTGACGGGCACCCTGCAGACATCGCTTGCCAACCCGGCCGGAATCGTGACACGGCTCAGAACGAGGGCCGATCTGGAAGGGTCCGCCAGCGAGGCCATGGTAACCCGGCGTGGCCATGTGCGGCTGACGGTTCATCAGGCAGGAACAGACGTCTATATCTGGCGGCTGGAAGATATGCCCGCCGGATCCCCGGCGCACGAGGGTCCGGCACTGCCGATGCTGCTGATCGGACGTACCAACGCCGTTCTGTACATGAACGAAGCCGCGCGCACGCTGGCCGGCGGGCGGGTCAAAACTCTGGACCGGTTGTTCACCAACCTGCCGGTGATGCCTGGAACCGTATGCGACATCACAGGAGCCGAGGGTCCTGCACGCGTCCTTGTGGCAGAGGTGGATGCGGGCGCAGGGCGGCGCGCCCTTTACCTGCTGCCGCCTGCGGCTGAGACCATTGCACAGGATGGGTGGGCTGTATTTCAGGATCTGCCCGTGCCGCTCCTGAAGGTCAGCCCTGAAGGCGACATTGAAGCCTACAACCGGATGGCCGCCAGTCTGATCGGAACCGCACTCGAAGAGCAGGTGAGCCTGAGCGATGTCATGGAAGGGCTGGGCCGGTCCATAACGGACTGGCTGCGCGAAACCCTCGCTGGCCGCGCGGCACAGCAGTCCGAATTTCTGCGGCTGAAACGCACAGACAAGGAGGTCTTTGTGCAGGTCACGCTGAACCGTGTGACCGAAGAAAGTAAACCCGCGCTGATTGCCGTTCTCAATGACGCCACAGAGCTGAAATCACTTGAGGCGCAGTTTGTTCAAAGCCAGAAAATGCAGGCGATAGGCCAGCTCGCCGGTGGTGTGGCGCATGACTTCAACAACCTGCTGACCGCGATCTCGGGGCATTGTGATCTGCTGTTGCTGCGTCACGACCAGGGCGATCCCGATTTCAGCGATCTGGTCCAGATCAACCAGAACGCCAACCGTGCCGCCGCCCTTGTGGGCCAGCTGCTGGCCTTCTCCCGCAAACAGACCCTGCGCCCGGAAACTCTGGACATGCGCGATACGCTGTCCGACCTGACCCATCTGCTGAATCGTCTCGTTGGGGAAAAGGTAACGCTCACACTGAGCCACGACCCCGTTCTGCATCCCATCCGGGCGGACAAACGTCAGCTCGAACAGGTGCTGATGAACCTCGTGGTCAATGCGCGGGATGCCATGCCGCAGGGCGGGGAAATCCGCGTGGTGACCGAATGCACCGACCTGAAAGAGCCGCTGGAGCGTGACCGCGTCAGCGTCCCGCCCGGCCGGTATGTGACCGTCAAGGTGTCGGACGAAGGCACGGGTATTCCCCCCGATAAGCTCCAGAAAGTGTTTGAGCCGTTCTTTACCACCAAGAAAACTGGTGAAGGCACGGGGCTCGGCCTTTCTACCGCTTACGGTATCATCAAGCAGACAGGTGGATACATTTTCGTCGACAGCACAGTGGGGCATGGCACCTGTTTCACTCTGTACTTCCCGGTGATGGAGGAAAGCGAAGTCCGCGCACAGCCCGCCCCCCGGGAGGTGGTCCGCAAGCCGGTTGGCAAACATGGCGACGGTGTCATTCTGCTCGTTGAGGACGAAGCGCCCGTGCGCGCTTTTGCCAGCCGCGCGCTGCGGCTGCGGGGATACACGGTGCTCGAAGCGGATTCCGCAGAAGCAGCCCTCAAAACCCTTGAGGATCAGAGCCTGAACATCGACGTTTTTGTGACCGATGTCGTGATGCCGGGCATGGACGGCCCCAGCTGGGTGCGCGAAGCCCTCAAGGACCGGCCCGGTGTCAGGGTCGTCTTTGTGTCCGGTTATGCCGAGGACAGTTTCGGCGAAGCGCAGATGAAGATCCCCAATTCGGTTTTTCTGCCCAAACCGTTTTCGCTCAGCGACCTCACGGATACGGTTCACCGGCAGCTGCACTGAAACACGCGATTCGAGACGGGGATCTGCCGCGCGCTTGCGCGAAAAACCGACGCAGATGCCGGCTCTCTGGCACAGCACAGCATTAACTTCAGGGACCCGGGAGAATCAATCTGAGACCGTTCAGACCCGGTTTCCCGCCCCACGGGACCCAGCCACGCGACTATAAAACCGCCGGATACGCCCCCCGGCTCTCAAGCTTCTGTTTTCAATCAAAAACTCCGGGAGCCGGGCCAGAAATCCGGGTTTCTGCCGTGCCTAAACCTTCCCTTAACCTATCTGTAAAAGAATGATTTTCAGAAAATTTGATTGAAATGTTCTCTTTTTGATCTCATAAGGAACATAAGCAGAACATTAACCTTTCAGGCACTGACGGCAATTGCCGCTCCACAGTATCTGTGACACTAAGAGGAAACGAAAATGGCAACAGCAGATCTTTTGAGCATGAACAGTAAAAAGTCCGCCGACAAACAGAAGGCGCTGGATTCAGCGCTGGCCCAGATCGAACGTCAGTTCGGCAAGGGCTCCATCATGAAACTTGGCACCGAAGGTGCGGTTCAGGACATCAAATCAAGCTCAACAGGGTCGCTGGGTCTGGATATTGCGCTTGGGATCGGTGGCTTGCCGATGGGCCGGATCGTGGAAATCTACGGGCCCGAAAGCTCCGGTAAGACAACGCTCACACTGCACTGCGTGGCCGAACAACAGAAAGCAGGTGGCGTCTGCGCCTTTGTTGACGCCGAGCACGCGCTTGACCCGACTTATGCCAAAAAGCTGGGTGTGGATCTGGATGAGTTGCTGATCAGCCAGCCGGACACCGGCGAGCAGGCACTGGAGATCACCGACACGCTGGTCCGCTCGGGTGCCGTAAACATGGTTATCGTCGATTCCGTTGCGGCCCTGACACCGAAATCCGAACTCGAAGGCGATATGGGCGACAGCTCCGTGGGCGTTCAGGCCCGCCTGATGAGCCAGGCCATGCGTAAACTGACCGGATCAATCAGCCGTTCCAACTGCATGGTGATCTTCATCAACCAGATCCGTATGAAAATCGGCGTGATGTTCGGCTCGCCCGAAACGACCACCGGCGGCAATGCACTGAAATTCTATTCCTCCGTACGTCTCGACATCCGCCGTATCGGCGCGCTCAAGGACCGCGACGAGGTCGTGGGCAACCACACACGCGTGAAAGTTGTGAAAAACAAGGTCGCGGCCCCCTTCAAGCAGGTGGAATTCGACATCATGTACGGCGAGGGCATCTCCAAGATGGGCGAACTGCTCGATCTTGGCGTGGCCGCCGGCGTCGTGGACAAATCCGGCTCCTGGTTCAGCTATGGTGACGAGCGGATCGGGCAGGGGCGCGAAAACGCCAAATCCTTCCTGCGGGAAAACACGCAGATGGCGCTCGAGATTGAGGACAAAATCCGCGCCGCACACGGGCTCGACTTTGATATGCCCGAAAGCGAACGCACAGAAGACGACGATATTCTCGAGGCCTGACCTCTTTTACAAAACCGGACAGACGGGGCGTGGCGCAGGCTGTGCCCCGTTTTTCGTGCTGAATGACCGCCCCCTTGTGGACAGCCGACCGGCAGAGGGTTATCTGGTCGGCAACGCATTTTCCGTACAAAGGCCGCCGCCCATGCAGACGCTCAACGATATCCGCTCCACCTTCCTGTCGTATTTCGGCAAACAGGGGCACGAGGTTGTGCAGTCAAGCCCGCTGGTGCCGCGCAATGACCCGACGCTGATGTTTGCAAATTCCGGCATGGTTCAGTTCAAGAACCTCTTCACCGGTGTTGAAACCCGTGACTACAAGCGCGCGACGACGGCACAGAAATGCGTACGCGCCGGTGGCAAGCACAACGATCTGGACAATGTCGGGTATACCGCGCGCCATCACACGTTTTTCGAGATGCTCGGCAACTTCAGCTTTGGCGACTACTTCAAGGACGAAGCCATCCGTTTCGCCTGGGGGCTGGTAACCGAAGACCTCGGTATCGACAAAAACCGCCTCTACGTCACGGTTTACCATACAGATGACGAGGCCGCAGAGATCTGGAAGAAGGTCGGCGTGCCCGAGGACCGGATCATCCGGATCGCCACGAACGACAATTTCTGGATGATGGGCCCGACCGGTCCCTGTGGTCCCTGCACCGAGATCTTTTATGACCACGGCGATCACATCTGGGGCGGACCTCCGGGCAGCCCGGAAGAGGACGGCGATCGGTTCGTCGAAATCTGGAACCTTGTTTTCATGCAGTACGAGCAGTTCGAGGACGGGTCGCGCCGTGACCTGGCGGCACAGTCCATCGATACGGGCATGGGCATCGAACGCGTGGCGGCGCTTCTGCAGGGCACAAACGACAACTATTCAACCGACCTGATGCGCAACCTGATCGAGGCTTCCGCAGATGCGACCAGCAGTGATCCGGACGGCCCGGGCAAAACCCATCACCGGGTTATCGCCGACCACCTGCGGTCGACTTCGTTCCTGATGGCCGACGGGGTCATGCCGTCAAATGACGGTCGTGGATATGTGCTGCGCCGGATCATGCGCCGGGCGATGCGGCACGCGCACCTGCTTGGCGCAAAGGACCCGCTGATGCACCGTCTTGTGCCTGCTCTGGTCAGGCAGATGGGTGCGGCCTATCCGGAGCTGGGCCAGGCCCAGAGCATGATCGAGCAGACGCTGCTGCAGGAAGAAACACGCTTCCGCCAGACGCTGGACCGGGGGCTGAAGCTGCTTGACGACGAACTGTCCGGGCTTCCTGAGGGCGCCGATCTGCCAGGTGCAGCTGCTTTCAGACTGTATGACACCTACGGCTTCCCGCTCGATCTGACTCAGGACGCCCTGCGCGAAAAGGGACGCGCAGTCGATACAGACGGGTTTGACGCCGCCATGGCTGAACAGAAGGCCAAGGCACGCGCTGCTTGGTCCGGATCGGGTGAGGCCGCCGATGCCACCATCTGGTTTGATGTGGCCGACAAACACGGGACCACTGATTTCCTGGGCTATGACACCGAAACAGCTGAGGGCCAGATCGTTGCCATTGTGTCGGAAGGCACCGAAACAGAAAGCGCGGGCGCCGGGGACAGCATCCAGATCGCTCTGAACCAGACGCCGTTCTACGCCGAAAGCGGAGGGCAGGTTGGTGACAGCGGCACCATCACCACACCGGACGGTGTAGCGGAGATCACCGATACGCGCAAAACCGCTGGTGTGTTCCTGCACATCGGCAAGGTCATCAGCGGCACAATCCGCACCGGTGAGGCCGCGGTCCTCGAAGTCGATCACGCGCGCCGCACGGCCATCCGTGCCAACCACTCGGCAACACACCTGCTGCACGAGGCGCTGCGCGAGGCTTTGGGCGACCACGTCGCACAGCGCGGGTCTCTGAACGCGCCGGATCGTCTGCGGTTCGATTTCAGCCACACCCACGCACTGACCACCGACGAGCTCGCAACAGTTGAGGCCGAAGTGAACGCATATGTCCGCCAGAACGCCCCCGTTGAGACCCGGATTATGACGCCGGACGATGCGCGCGCGCTCGGCGCTCAGGCGCTCTTTGGCGAGAAATATGGCGACGAGGTGCGCGTGGTTTCCATGGGCACGGCCGATGGCTCCGGCAAAGGCACGGATGGCAACACCTATTCGCTGGAGCTGTGCGGCGGCACGCACGTGCGTCAGACAGGGGACATCGGTGCCTTCGTGACCCTCGGGGACAGCGCCAGCAGTGCTGGTGTCAGACGGATTGAAGCACTCACCGGAGCCGCTGCCATGGAATATCTGCGGGCCCAGGATCATCGCCTCGCAGAGGTCGCACTGGACCTCAAGGCACAGCCGGCCGACGTGCCGGAACGTGTCCGTTCCCTGATCGACGAACGCCGCGCACTGAGCAACGAAGTGGCCCAGCTGCGCCGCGAACTTGCCATGGCCGGTGGCGGCAACGCTGCGGCACCTGAAACCCGGGATGCGGGCGGCACCAGCTTCATTGCGCAGGTGCTCTCTGGCGTCACGGGCCGCGATCTGCCGCCACTGG
Organism: Roseobacter phycocola; assembly: GCF_042055075.2. Classification (GTDB taxonomy): domain Bacteria; phylum Pseudomonadota; class Alphaproteobacteria; order Rhodobacterales; family Rhodobacteraceae; genus Roseobacter. The sequence goes on from NZ_CP194010.1 coordinate 1,422,351, forward strand.
TGGATCAGTTCAAGGAGAAACTGGGCAGCGGCGCTGTTCTTCTCATCGCGGATGCCGACGGCAAAGCAGCCGTTGCCGCCGGGGTGACCTCCGATCTGACAGACGGGCTGTCAGCGGTGGACATCGTCCGGACAGCTGTCGCGGAACTGGGCGGCAAGGGCGGTGGAGGCCGGCCCGACATGGCGCAGGGCGGCGCGCGTGACGTGGCAAACGCGGATGCGGCCATCGCGGCCGTGGAAACACTGATCAAAGGACAGAAATAATGGGCGCACTCTGGATTGCACATGTCACCGTCACAGATGACGAGTCTTATGCAAAATACGCAGCACTCGCCACCGAAGCAATTGCCGCCCACGGTGGCCACTTCATCGCCCGCGGCGGACGCTTTGTTCAGCTCGAAGGCCGCGAACGGCCCCGCAACGTCGTGGCCCGTTTCCCGGATGTCGAAACGGCTGAAAAATGCTACCACTCAGCCACGTACCAGCAGGCGCTCAGCCATGCGCGGGGCGCCTCCGAACGCGAACTGATGATCATAGAAACGAACGAATAAACCCGCCCGTTTCTTCTGGCGGGAATTATCCCCGGGGGTCCGGGGGCAGGCAGCCCCCGGGCGCGGGATCAGCTGGCGCGCGCCATGCGCTTGCGCTCATGGGGATCGAGATAACGTTTGCGCAGGCGAATGGCATTCGGCGTCACTTCGACCAGCTCGTCGTCATCAATATAGGCAATCGCTTCTTCCAGGCTCAGCGTCATTGGCGTGGTCAGACGCACTGCTTCATCTGAACCTGAGGCGCGCACGTTGGTCAGCTTTTTGCCTTTCAGCGGGTTCACTTCCAGATCATTGTCCCGGCTGTGCTCGCCAATGATCATGCCGGTGTATACATCCGCCTGCGCGCCGATCATCATCTTGCCGCGTTCTTCCAGGTTCCACAGCGCATAGGCCACCGACGTCCCGTTCTCCATAGAGATCAGCACGCCCGCACGCCGGCCCGGAATGGGGCCCTTGTGCGGCGCCCAGCCGTGAAACACCCGGTTCAGCACACCGGTGCCCCGCGTATCGGTCAGAAATTCTCCGTGATACCCGATCAGCCCGCGCGACGGCACATGCGCCACAATCCGTGTTTTGCCTGCACCTGCAGGTTTCATTTCGACCAGTTCGCCGCGACGTGTGCCTGTGATCTTTTCGATCACCGCACCGGAATACTCGTCGTCCACGTCAATGGTGGCTTCCTCAATCGGTTCGTGGCGCACACCATCAATGTCCTGAAACAGCACCTGCGGGCGCGAAATGGACAGCTCAAAACCCTCACGGCGCATGTTCTCGATCAGAACGCCCATCTGCAGCTCACCGCGACCAGCGACCTCAAAGGCCTCACCACCGGGCGTGTCACTTACGCGGATGGCCACATTGGATTCCGCTTCTTTCAGCAGACGCTCGCGGATGACACGGGACTGAACCTTCTTGCCGTCACGGCCGGCCAGCGGGCTGTCATTGATCCCGAAGGTCACGGTGATGGTTGGCGGATCAATCGGCTGGGCGGGCAGGGCCTCGGTCACCTGAGGTGCAACGATGCTGTCCGCCACGGTCGCCTTCGACATACCTGCAAGGCTCACAATGTCGCCGGCTTCAGCCAGATCAATCGGCTGCTGGGTCAGGCCGCGGAAGGCCAGGACCTTGGTCACGCGAAAGGATTCGACCTGCGCGCCATCACGGCTCAGAGCTTTGACCGTTTCACCCGCCTTCACGGTACCGGATTCAACCCGGCCCGTCAGAATACGGCCAATGAACGGGTCAGCGCCCAGCGTCGTGGCCAGCATGCGGAATGGTTCGTCGCGCTGTGTCAGCTGCGCCGGTGCCGGCACGTGATCCACGATCAGATCAAACAGAGCGGTCAGATCCTGGCGCGGCCCGTCGAGTTCCATGTCCGCCCAGCCGGACCGACCGGAGGCATACATCGCCGGGAAATCCAGCTGATCATCGTCCGCCCCAAGGTTGGCGAAGAGATCAAAACACTCATCCAGCGCCCGGTCCGGCTCGGCATCCGGCTTATCGACTTTGTTCAGCACAACAATCGGACGCAGCCCCAGCGCCAGCGCTTTGGAGGTCACAAACTTCGTTTGGGGCATCGGGCCCTCCGCGGCATCCACCAGCAGGACAACGCCGTCCACCATGCTCAGAATGCGCTCGACCTCGCCGCCAAAGTCGGCGTGACCGGGCGTGTCCACGATATTGATCCGTGTCCCTTTCCATTCCACCGACGTGGCTTTGGCAAGGATCGTGATCCCCCGCTCGCGCTCCAGATCGTTGCTGTCCATGGCGCGTTCCGCCGTGGCCTGGTTTTCACGGAAAGTGCCCGACTGCTTAAGCAGCTCGTCCACGAGCGTCGTTTTGCCGTGGTCAACGTGAGCGATGATTGCGATGTTTCGCAGGTCCATAACAATAGCCTTCAGATCGGGAGGAAGCGCAGCTTTGGCGCGTTTGACGCGCGCATACCGTGAGACCGCGCGGAATACCAGTGAAAACAATGCCGCACCGTGTCCACTGTGCAGCCGTTGCCCTCAGACCGGGCGCGCCATATGTCAGAGCGGGAGTTCGTGCGTGTCCTTGATCTCTTCCATCACAAAACTGGCCGAGACATCTGCGAGAGGAACCTTGCGGATCAGGCGCTGATAGAGTGCATCATACCCGGCCATATCCGCCACGCGCGCGCGGATCAGATAGTCCAGATCACCGCTCATCCGGTAAACACCCAGAATTTCCGGCATCGCGCGGGTCGCTGCCCGGAAACGGTCCAGCCAGTCCGGGGCGTGTTCACGCGTGCGGATCTGGATGAACACCATCAGGCCCTGGCCCACCATGGCCGGATCAATCAGGGTGACACGACCGGCGATCACACCGGCTTCTTCCAGCGCGCGGACCCGCCGCCAGCAGGCATTTCGGCTCAGCGCGACGCGTTCCCCAAGCGCATCCAGTGACAACGAGGCATCACGCTGCAATTCCATCAGTATCCGGCGATCAGCTTCATCGAATTTCACCATATCCGGATATATCAGGTACTTTTTTCCCAACATCAACAAATTTACGCGAAACATTGGGACGTTTTGATCTGCCAGAACGCATAAGCTGTCAGAAAGTCAGAGGAGTTTCAGATGATACAGCGCGTTTTTCTCGATCACCCGGCCAAAGTCGATGAAACCTTCATTCAGCACATGTTCTTTGCCGCAAAGTTCTCCGGCCTGCTGTTTATGGCCGCAGGTGCTGCACTTGTGCATGCGGTTATCCCGTGTCTTTTCGAGAAAACCGCCAGCCGTATCGTGGCGCAGCTATACGCAAAAACTCACAACAGAGGACAATGATAACAACAGGTTAACGCATAAAATTCACGTTTAATTTGCGTTAATTTAAGGTTTTGTAAACCGCGGCCCGACCAGAGTTCTCCGGATTCCACCGGACGATGGGAGGTCCTCATGCGATTCCTTTATTCATTTCTTGTTGTGCTCACGTTCAGCGGGTCTGCCTGCGCGGCGACCCGCGATTTTTTTGTACCTCACCCGAACACTTTCTTTGTGCGCCCTGCAGACCCGGGCATTGATACCGGCAGATTGTTTCCGGCCGCCGGAGTGAGAATGCATGGTGACATCCCAAAGACCCTGACGGAATTCCCGGTGGACCGGCTGCGGATGCCGCTCGCGGATAAACGGGAAAATATCTCCCTTTTTCTGGCCACTGTGACAAAGGCTGGTGGTGGCCATATGCTGCGGTGGGACACCAGGGATGACTGGTGGTTTCCGGATCGGACCCCAGCTGTTTCAAACGAAAAGAGCCCGGTCCGGCAGGTCCCGCTTTCTGCTTCTGCAGCAACGCTTCTGGCAGGCCTTTTTCTTTTTGCGCCATGCTGGATGCTGGAGCGTCCGGACGCCCGGCGACGCCGGGCGGTACGCACGCGCTTCACGCAGATCCCTGCAGAGCGGGCAGATGGCGCCTGAAAGACCTGCCCGGTGTGTCAGCCCGCGAGTGCGTTGTTCAGATTTTCGTCGATCTTCTCCAGAAAGCCCATTGTCGTGAGCCAGCCCTGGTCCGGTCCGACCAGCAGCGCCAGGTCCTTGGTCATAAAGCCGCTCTCGACAGTGTCGATGATGACCTTTTCCAGCGTCTCCGCAAAGTTCAGAAGAGGGGCGTTTTCATCCAGTTTGGCCCGGTGTTTCAGCGCGCCCGTCCAGGCATAAATCGACGCAATAGAATTGGTGGACGTCTCTTCGCCCTTCTGGTGCTGCCGGTAATGGCGCGTCACGGTCCCATGCGCGGCCTCCGCCTCGACGGTTTTCCCATCGGGCGTCATCAGCACCGACGCCATAAGCCCCAGAGAACCAAAGCCCTGAGCCACAGTGTCGGACTGCACGTCGCCGTCGTAGTTTTTGCACGCCCAGACGTAACCGCCCGACCATTTCATGGCCGAGGCCACCATGTCGTCAATCAGCCGGTGTTCGTACCAGATGCCCGCCTCTTTGAACTGGTCTGCGAATTCTTTGTCATAGATTTCCTGAAAAAGTTCCAGAAACCGGCCGTCATATTGCTTCAGAATGGTGTTCTTGGTCGACAGATAGACTGGCCAGCCCAGAGACAGACCATAGTTGAACGAGGCGCGGGCGAAATCGATAATCGATTTATCCAGATTGTACATCGCCATGACGACGCCGCTGTCGGGGGCGTCAAAAACCTCTTTTTCAATCTCGGTGCCGTCTTCACCCACATATTTGAGGGTCAGTTTGCCTTTGCCGGGGAATTTGAAATCTGTCGCGCGATACTGGTCACCGAACGCGTGGCGGCCGACCACGATGGGTTTCGTCCAGCCCGGCACAAGACGGGGCACGTTTTTGCAGATGATCGGCTGGCGGAAGATCACGCCGCCCAGGATGTTCCGGATTGTACCGTTGGGCGAGCGCCACATCTCTTTGAGGCCGAATTCCTCAACCCGAGCTTCATCCGGTGTGATGGTCGCGCATTTGACGCCGACGCCGTATTCTTTGATGGCGTGGGCCGCATCCACAGTAATCTGATCGTTGGTGTCGTCACGGGCTTCGATGCCGAGGTCGTAGTACTTCAGATCAATGTCCAGATAGGGAAGGATGAGCTTCTTTTTGATGAAGTCCCAGATGATCCGGGTCATTTCATCGCCGTCGAGTTCAACGACGGGGTTATCCACCTTAATACGTGTCATGGAGCGCTCCTGTAAAATTACGTGAATCGGCCTGATGCGGGTGTAGCGCAGAACGTCGGCTTTTTGAATTGGTATACGACGGTATACCAAACTATTTTTACGCAATGCTTAATGCAAGGGCATGCCCTGGGCAGCTTACTTCGCAAAGAAGCCCTGAAGCCTGGGCAGCAGCCACGCCCAGAGGCCCGGTGCGCCGCGGCGTACCGGCACACCAACACGCGTATCCAGCTGTTCGAAGGTGACACCGTAATCCACCCAGGATCCGCCGCCATTGGCAAGGTTGCCAATGGGCGTCTGCACCCGGTCGATGGATTTGGCAAATATGGCGTCCGGGCTTTCGGCCGCTTCAAATTCGTCCCAGAGCGCTCTGAATTCAGCGCCAAGATCGGCCGGCAGCAAACCAAACAGACGGTCAGCGGCCGCTTTTTCCTGCTTTTCCATGGCCGAATGGTCAACCGTGCCGTGGATCGGATTATCGCCTGCGTCGATCTCGACAATATCATGCAGCAGAAGCATTCGGAGCACGCGGTCAATGCGCACGTCTGGACCCGCCTGGTCGGCCAGCACCAACGCATAGAGCATCACATGCCAGGAATGCTCGGCCGAGTTCTCAAACCGTGAATTGTCATGCAGGCGCGAGGCACGCAGCACGGATTTCAGTTTGTCTGCCTCCGACAGAAACGCAATCTGCGCGTCAAGCCTGTCAGTCATCGCCGGGCGTGGGCAGGGTCCGTGCCATGTCGTCCTTGAGCGTCTTCAGCAGTTCGCGCGCACGCTGCTCTGCGCGCCGGACCCGGACCGCCGTCAGATAGGCCTCTTCCATGGTCTGGGATGAGCCGCCGATGGTTTCCGCGATCCGGTTCACAAATGCATCGTCACCTGTAGCATTGATGATCTTCAGGCTTTCGACGGCCAGTTCATCGGCGACATCCTCGACAATACCCATAAGGCTACCTTGTGGTTTCCGTCAGCCGCCGTTTGACATAGGCGGTGGTTGTGTCGATCAGAGTTTCCTGATGCGGTTCCTCAAAGAAGTGACCGGCACCCTCAACCTGTTCGTGGGTGATGGTGATACCCTTCTGCTCGTGCAGTTTCGCAACCAGCGCTTCAGTGTCTGAGGGCGGCGCCACGCGGTCAGCGGTGCCATTGATGATCAGACCGGAGGCCGGGCAGGGGGCGAGGAAGGAGAAGTCATACATATTCGCCGGCGGTGCCACGGAGATAAAGCCGGTGATCTCCGGACGCCGCATCAGCAGCTGCATGCCGATCCAGGCACCAAAGGAAAACCCTGCAACCCAGCAATGTTTGGAATTATTGTTCATCGACTGCAGGTAATCGAGTGCCGAGGCCGCATCGCTCAGCTCGCCGATGCCCTGATCGTATTCGCCCTGACTGCGGCCCACGCCACGGAAATTGAACCGCAGCACAGTGAACCCCATGTTGTAGAACGCATAGTGCATTCGGTGCACGATCACGTGGTTCATGGTGCCGCCGAACTGCGGATGCGGATGCAGAATAATTGCAATCGGCGCGTCGCGTTCTTTCTGGGGGTGGTAACGGCCTTCAAGACGGCCTTCGGGTCCTGGAAAGATGACCTCGGGCATGTGTATCCCTGCTATCGGGTTCCGGTGTCACAGCAATTCTTGACGAATTCGCTCAGCCACCTTAGAACGGTTCTAATCTTATTGCCCGGCGCGTGTCGGCGGGTGCGTACCGGATTTAGGCATTTTATCGCAGGCCGTCAATCAGATGGCGCGGGGAACGCCGGAGGCTGGAGGATCACAGGTGAAGCTTTCGACAAAAGGGCGCTACGCGATGGTGGCACTGGCGGATATCGCGCTGCAGCCCGCGGACAGGCTTGTACCGCTGGGAGATATCGCCGAGCGGCAGTCGATCTCGCTGCCCTATCTGGAACAGCTGTTTGTGAAACTGCGCCGGGCAGGGCTGGTCACATCTGTCCGGGGACCCGGCGGCGGCTACCGTCTGGCGCACAGTCCGTCGGATATCCGCGTGGTTGATATTCTGTCTGCCGTGGATGAGACCGTTGATGCCATGCACAAAGGTGCGGGTGCGTCGGGTGGTGCATCGGGCAGTCGCGCGCAGTCTCTGACCAACCGGTTATGGGAAAGCCTGAGCGCGCATGTCTACGTTTTTCTGCACCAGACGCGGCTGTCGGACATCATCGGCAACGAACTCGCGCCCTGTCCGGCGGTGCCCGGTCTTTTCAACGTTGTGGATGAGTGATGATTGGCGGTCTTGTTGAGTTCATCCGGAAAACGAGGGGGCTTCCTGCCCCCTCGCGCTCCCCCGGGGATATTTCGGGCCAGAAGAAACGGATGGCCCGGTAACGTGCGGACCTATCTGGACCATAATGCAACAACTCCGCTGCGCGCTGCAGCCCGTGACGCGATGATAGCGGCAATGGATGTCATGGGAAATCCGTCGTCAGTGCATGCCGAGGGGCGGGCTGCGAAGGGGCTTGTTGAAGAGGCACGCCGGGCAGTGGCTGCGCTGGCAGGCTGCAAGACCTCAGAGGTGGTTTTCACAAGCGGGGCCACCGAGGCTGCGCGGGTGCTCGATGATCTGCCTGCCGGGAACACTGTGGTTGCAGATCCGGTGGCCCATGACGCGATCACGTCGCATGCCTTTCAGGCTGCAGTTGACGTACCGGGGAACAACATCACGCTTGCCATGGGCCTCGCAAATTCCGAGACCGGCGTCATCAGCACATTGCCCGAGCGGGAAGGCGGGAAATGGTGCTGGGGTGCGGTCAGGGCGGACTGGCTGATGCTTGACATGACACAGGCCGCCGGACGGATCCCGGTCAGTTTTGCACAAAGCGGTGCCGATCTGGCGGTTTTGTCTGCGCACAAGCTTGGCGGCCCGAAAGGTGTCGGCGCTTTGATCGTAAAACAGGGGCTTGATATCGCCACGCTGGCACCGGGCGGCGGTCAGGAGATGGGCCGCCGGTCGGGCACAGAAAATGTCATCGGGATTGCAGGTTTCGGGGCCGCAGCAGAAGCCGCCTCGCGCGATATTGAAGGCGGCAGCTGGGACCGGGTCGAAAAACTTAGAAAGATTCTAGAAAACGCCCTTGCAGCCGGTGCAAAGGAAACTATTTTTGTCGGGAAAGAGGCGCCACGCCTTCCCAACACGAGCTGCTTTGCGACCCCGGGCTGGAAAGGTGAGGCCCAGGTCATCCAGATGGACCTTGCCGGATTTGCGGTCAGCGCAGGATCGGCCTGTTCCAGCGGCAAGGTACGCGCCAGCACGGTGCTGCAGGCGATGGGCTATGACGACGAGACAGCCAGCTCCGCGATCCGCGTATCGCTGGGGCTGGAGACCACAGAAGAAGACGTGCTGCGGTTCGCCGATGCATGGCTGAAACAGGAAAAGAAATTCCGCGCCCGTGCGGCGTGAGAACCGGAGGACGAGATGGCAGCACTGGACAATTCTGACGTGGCTGACGTGCAGGTAAAAGAGGGCGTTGATCAGGAAACGGTCGACGCGGTGCGCGAGGTTGGCGGCAAGTATAAATACGGCTGGTCCACCGACATCGAGATGGAATACGCGCCCAAAGGGCTCAGCCCGGACATCGTGCGTCTGATTTCGGAAAAGAACGAAGAGCCGGAATGGATGACCGAATGGCGTCTGGCAGCTTACGAGCGCTGGCTGCAGAAGAAAGAACCCAAATGGGCCATGGTCGATTACCCGGAAATCGATTTCCAGGACCAGTATTACTACGCGCGGCCGAAATCGATGGAGGTCAAACCTAAGTCGCTGGACGAGGTTGATCCTAAACTTCTGGAAACATACAATAAACTGGGCATTCCGCTGAAAGAGCAGATGATCCTCGCCGGTGTCGAGGGCGCCGAGGAAATGGGCGACGAGCCGCGCAAGGTCGCGGTGGATGCGGTGTTTGACTCCGTCTCCGTCGGCACAACCTTCCAGGATGAACTGAAAAAAGCCGGCGTGATTTTCTGTTCGATCTCCGAGGCGATCAAAGAGCATCCGGAGCTGGTGAAGAAATATCTCGGATCCGTCGTGCCGGTCTCGGACAACTACTATGCCACGCTGAACTCGGCGGTCTTCTCGGACGGGTCCTTCGTTTACGTGCCGCCGGGCGTGCGCTGCCCGATGGAGCTGTCGACCTACTTCCGTATCAACGCGGAAAACACCGGCCAGTTTGAACGCACGCTGATCATCGCCGACAAGGGGTCGTATGTGTCCTACCTTGAGGGCTGCACAGCGCCACAGCGTGACATCGCACAGCTGCACGCGGCGGTCGTTGAGATCATCGTCGAGGAAGATGCTGAGGTGAAATATTCCACCGTGCAGAACTGGTATCCGGGCGACGAAGAGGGCAAGGGCGGTATCTATAACTTTGTCACGAAACGCGCGGACTGCCGGGGCGACCGGGCCAAGGTGATGTGGACGCAGGTGGAAACCGGCTCTGCGGTGACCTGGAAATACCCCTCCTGCATTCTGCGCGGAGACGATGCCCAGGGCGAGTTCTACTCGATCGCCATTGCCAACAACATGCAGCAGGCCGATACGGGCACCAAGATGGTGCACCTGGGCAAGCGCACCAAGTCGCGGATCGTCTCCAAGGGCATAAGCGCGGGCAAGGCGCAGAACACCTATCGCGGGCTGGTGTCGATGCACCCCAAGGCGAAGGAATCGCGCAACTATACCCAGTGCGACAGCCTGCTGATCGGTGACAAATGCGGGGCGCACACGGTGCCGTATATCGAGGTAAAGAACAATTCATCCCGTGTGGAGCATGAGGCGACGACATCCAAGGTGGACGACGACCAGCTGTTCTATTGCCGCTCGCGGGGCATGGACGAAGAAGAGGCTGTGGCACTGGTGGTCAATGGCTTCTGCAAGGACGTGCTACAGGCCCTGCCAATGGAGTTTGCCATGGAAGCGCAGCAGCTGGTGGCGATTTCGCTGGAGGGGTCGGTTGGTTAACCAGAAAGGGGAGTGCGCCAATCCGAAGGATTGGCGTAGGGGAGCTACAGCCGCTTACGCCGGTGGCATTGGCTCCCTGATATCTGCACTTTCTAGGGCCGCGGACATAGTTCCGTTGCCTACTGACTACGATTTGTACGTTTTTCTAAGCAGAAAGCTGGCTGATGCGAGAAATGCGCAAGAAAGACAGAAGTGGTTTGGTGGACGAATGTACAACCGGTTTTCTGGTGAAGACCCAAACTTTGTGACGTTGTCGGGGTCGCACTTTACGCAAACGCTCAAGGTGACAGGGGTGGAACGACCTTCGGGGCTTGTGGCTGGAGACTTTTACAGACTGTCTGTTGAGAGAGTTCAGACAGCAGTGGACACTTTGAAAGAAAGACTGAAAGAACGATGATCCTCACCACCACCAACACCATCGAAGGGCGCCGCATCACCTCCTATCACGGCATTGTAGTGGGTGAGGCGATCATGGGCGCCAATATCGTGCGTGATTTCTTTGCCAGCGTCACGGATGTGATCGGTGGGCGCTCCGGCGCCTATGAGGGCAAGCTCAAGGACGCGCGCGACGAGGCGATGGCCGAGATCGAGGACCGCGCCGCGCAGATTGGTGCCAACGCCGTTGTCGGTGTTGATCTGGATTACGAAGTCGTGGGCGACAGCATGCTGATGGTCTCGGTCTCCGGCACTGCCGTCACAATCGAATAGAACTTTAAGAACACGCCGCAAGGCTTGAGAAAATAACGCGGAATGCGTTCAGGAAAGGACAATGATATGCTGAGCATTAAAAACCTCGCGGTGCAGCTTGAGGAAGAAGACAAGCAGATCCTCAAGGGTGTGGATCTGGAGATTGAAGCGGGCAAGGTGCACGCGATCATGGGCCCCAACGGGTCGGGTAAATCCACGCTGTCCTATGTGCTGTCCGGCAAGGACGGGTACGAGGTCACGGGGGGTTCCGCCGAGCTTGAGGGCGAGGACGTGCTGGAGATGGAACCCGAAGAGCGTGCGGCAGCTGGTCTCTTCCTCGCATTCCAGTACCCGGTCGAGATCCCCGGCGTGGGCAACATGACCTTCCTGCGCACAGCTGTGAACGCACAGCGCAAAGCCCGCGGCGAAGAGGAAATGTCCGCCGCCGATTTCCTCAAGGCCGTTCGTGCCCGTGCAAAAGAGCTGAAAATCGATGCGGATATGCTCAAGCGCCCGGTTAACGTCGGCTTCTCCGGCGGTGAGAAAAAGCGCAACGAAATCCTGCAGATGGCGATGCTGGAACCCAAGATGTGCATCCTCGATGAAACCGATTCCGGTCTTGATGTGGATGCGATGAAACTGGTGGCCGAAGGCGTGAATGCCCTGCGCTCTGAGGGTCGCGGTTTTCTGGTAATCACCCACTACCAGCGCCTGCTGGATCACATCAAACCGGACGTTGTGCACATCATGGCGGACGGCCGGATCGTGAAAACCGGTGGTCCCGAGCTGGCGCTTGAGGTCGAGAACAACGGCTACGCCGGTATTCTCTCTGAGGTGGCATAATGGCGGACGCAGCACTGAAACAGAGCGCCACAGAGGCGCGCCTTGCCGGGCTGAACTTGCCCACAGGCGGGTTCGCTGAGGCCGCGCGCCGCGAGGCCCTGTCCCGGGTCACGGCCATGGGCTTGCCCGAGCGGCGCGATGAGTACTGGAAATACACCCGGCCCGACACGCTTGTTCAGGCGGCACCCATGCCCGCCGCGCTTTTTGAGCACGATGAAGCACCTCTTTTTGACAGCATTGACCGGTTGAACATCGTTTTTGTGGATGGCGTCTTTGACGCGGAAGCCTCTGATGATCTGGACCTGGCAGGCGTCAGCATCGAACGGCTGGCAGAGGCCCAGGCCGACATCCACTGGGCGCGCGATATCTATGGTGTGCTCGAGGCGAAGGGCCAGAACCCCGTCGAACGCCCGCTGGCAGCACTCAACACAGCCTTTGCCCCGGATGGCGTGCTGATCCATGTGACCGGCAAGGCGGCAAAACCCGTGAACCTCACATACCGCCACAACTCTGAGACCTCCGATGCGATTCTGCACCACGTGATCCGCGTGGACGAAGGCGCTGAAATCACTGTGCTGGAAAACGGGCCCGCTGCGGCACGGTTTAACAAGGTGATGGAAGTGGATATCGCCGACACAGGCGCGTTCCACCACGTTCGCGCACAGGGGCGGGACCACGAACGCCGCGCGGCCACGCATATCTTCGCGCGGCTCGGCACCGAAAGCACATTCAAATCCTTCACGCTGACCGCAAACGGGGTGCTGACACGCAATGAATGTGTGATCGAGCTGACCGGGGATGACGCCGTGGCCCACGTGGCCGGTGCCTGTGTCGGAGACGGCGATTTCCACCACGATGATACCGTGTTCATCACGCATGACGCGGTGAACTGCGAAAGCCGCCAGGTGTTCAAAAAGGTGCTGCGCAATAGTGCCACCGGCGTGTTCCAGGGCAAAATCCTTGTGCAGCCCGGGGCACAGAAAACCGACGGCTACCAGATCAGCCAGTCGCTGCTGCTGGATGACGACAGCCAGTTCCTGGCCAAGCCCGAGCTTGAGATCTACGCCGATGACGTGGCCTGTTCCCATGGCTCTACGTCCGGTGCGATTGATGAGGATGCGCTTTTCTATCTGCGCTCGCGCGGCGTGCCCGAAGGGCCGGCCACCGATCTGCTGACCCTGGCCTTTCTGGCCGAAGCGGTTGACGAGATCGAAGACGAGGCACTGCGCGACGAAATCAATGCGCGTCTGACCGGCTGGCTGGAACGGCACCGCAGCTGATGCCGGTCACACGGGACATTCCGGCCACCTACCGCGGACCGGGCCGGGTCGTCCGCCGCCTTCTGGCGGCCGGGCACCGGGAAGACCGTGCGCTGGCCTACCTGATGGCGGGTTGTGTCCTGATGTTTCTGGCGCAGCTGCCGCGTCTTGCCCGTGAGGCACATCTGACGGGTCAGGAACTCAACATGCTGATGGGCGCGTCGCTCATGGCATGGGTCTTTATTGCGCCGCTCATCCTCTACTGCGTGGCGGCCCTCAGCCATATCGCCGCAAAACTCATGCGGGGCAGGGGCAGCTGGTACAGCGCGCGTATCGCGCTGTTCTGGGCACTGCTCGCAGCCTCACCACTTGTGCTGCTGAACGGCCTTGTGGCAGGGTTTATCGGACCGGGCATCGAGCTGCAGATCGTGGGTTTTGCCTGGATCGCCGTATTCGCCTGGTTCTGGATCAGTGGCATGCTGGCGGGTGAAAAGGGCGACGTATGACGCAGACCAATACCTGGCCCGCACTGGCCCTGCTGACCCTGCGTGATCCCAAAGCAGCATCTGACGTTCTGCTCAGCACACGCCTGCCGCGACAGGTGCTCTGGATTGCTGTTGCGCTGATCTCGGTGGCCAATACGATCCTGTCCTATGCGTCTCACCTGCTGCTGCCCGTACCGGCACCGCTGGACGCCATTGTGACCAACCCGTTTGTGTATTTCACGCTTGTGGCCGGTGGCTTCGTGGTCATGGTACACGCGCTTTTCTGGACCGGCCGGATGCTGGGCGGAACGGACAACATGAACGATGTGCTGCAGCTGCTGATATGGCTTCAGGTGCTGCGGACGGCGGCGCAGATCGTGGTGATCGCGCTGCTGCTGACGGTGCCGGCCATCGCGACGCTGTTTCTGCTCTTTGTCGGCATCGCGACACTGTGGATTTTTCTGAACTTCCTGAACATCGGCCTGCAGCTGAACTCGCTGTGGCATGCCGTCGGCGTGCTGATTGCCGGATCGGCCGCGATGGTGCTGGGCCTGTCTCTTCTTCTGTCTCTGATCGGCGTTTCCGCCATGGGGGTACCCGCCAATGTATGACGTCAACAAAATCCGTGGCGATTTCCCGATCCTGTCGCGCGAGGTCAACGGCAAGCCGCTCGTCTACCTCGACAACGGCGCATCTGCCCAGAAACCGCAGGTCGTGATCGATGCGGTCACAAACGCCTACGCAAACGAATATGCAAACGTACACCGCGGGCTGCATTTTCTGTCGAACCTGGCGACGGACAAATACGAAAGCGTACGGGGTGTCATCGCCCGTTTTCTGAACGCAGGCTCCGAGGATGAGATCGTTCTGAACTCCGGCACGACCGAAGGCATCAACATGGTGGCCTATTCCTGGGCCATGCCGCGCATGGAAGCGGGCGATGAGATTGTGCTCAGCGTGATGGAACACCACGCCAACATCGTGCCCTGGCACTTTCTGCGCGAACGTCAGGGCGTGGTGCTGAAATGGGTCGATGTGGACAGCACCGGCGCGCTGGATCCTCAGGCAGTAATTGATGCCATCGGGCCGCGCACCAAACTGGTGGCCATTACCCATCTGTCCAACGTGCTGGGCACCCGTGTGGACGTCAAAGCGATCACTGAGGCCGCGCATGCCCGTGGCGTTGCCGTTCTGGTCGACGGCAGCCAGGCCGCCGTGCACCAGCCGGTGGATGTGCAGGACATCGGCTGTGATTTCTACGCGATCACCGGGCACAAGCTCTACGGCCCTTCCGGCTCCGGCGCGATTTTCGTGAAAATGGACCGGATGAAAGAGATGCGCCCCTTTATCGGTGGCGGCGACATGATCCGGGAGGTCAGCAAAGATGCGGTGACCTACAACGATCCGCCGATGAAGTTTGAGGCCGGCACACCAGGCATCGTGCAGACCATCGGGCTGGGCGTGGCGCTTGAGTACATGATGGGGCTCGGCATGGAGAACATTGCCGCGCACGAAAACACCCTGCGCGACTATACAGCCGAACGGCTGGGCGGGCTGAACTGGCTGCAGGTGCAGGGCACGACCCCGGACAAGGGCGCCATTTTCAGCTTCACGCTGGATGGCGCGGCCCATGCCCATGACATTTCGACCATCCTCGACAAGAAAGGCGTCGCCGTGCGGGCAGGGCAGCATTGCGTGGGCCCGCTGATGGAGCACATGGGCGTGTCTGCCACCTGCCGGGCGTCCTTTGGCCTTTATAATACCAGGGAGGAGGTCGATGTGCTGGTCGATGCGCTCGAACTGGCGCACGATCTTTTTGCCTGAGCGGCAGCACTTTTTGCAATTGCAGGACCCGGCGGTCGCGTCTATACCGCAGGCAGGGACCCTTAGCTCAGCTGGATAGAGCGCTGCCCTCCGAAGGCAGAGGCCAGAGGTTCGAATCCTCTAGGGTCCGCCACTTAAATGCAAAAATCGCAAAATTAAAAATAGTTATGATGGCTCCATGTGCTGCCATCCTCCAATCAGCCCGCCATTTTATTTACGTATGGTCGGTTTTCATGTGTTGTAAGGCGGCTCTCTATTCGCCCACTTTATATGTTCCTTGGGGTCGTCCGGTGGAATCGTTGGGTCTTGTTGCCATGGCTTTTCGCCCAAGTGCTTTTGTCGCCAGGCATTTGTCGATCTTATGCCCCGTGCCTCTTTCGCCACCGACCAGTTGACGACAAGGCCAGTTGCAAAACAGGCCAACGCCATAAGGGGCAGGAGAAAAACCCAAACTGCGACGTAGCCTGCGACCCCGGGAAACCCTTGTGCGGCGGCGAGCCAGAAAATTGTGACAGCGCCGGAAATGATTTGCCTCAAGACCCAAAACATCAGCCACAAGGCTACAAGGGCTGCAAATCCTATACCGATCCAAATCAGCCAAGTGTCCAAGGCCGGTCCCTCTTCGCACGCTCCTGGTTGAGGTCGAACGGTCGGGCGACAATTTCGTCTTTAGTGAGTTTGCCGTCGCTCCAGTCGTCGCCCCATCTTTATGCCTCGGCCACAGCCTCGTCCAACGCACTTCCGCGGAGTCTGGCAATGCAGGACGCGCGTTGCAGAGGTTGGTGAGTGTACTTTTTTTGAGTTCTTTTGCAGCTTCGCCGGTCTTTGGCGGGATGCGGACGGGGTAAGCCGGAACGACTTCTGCAATGCGGTCCACTGGACCTATGGAGTTGAGCCGGCTTTTCCGCAACTCGTTCAGGCGCCGGGCGGCGGCAATTCTGTTGGCACAGGGGTCAGCGACCCCAGGTACGTACCACTCCACAGTCCATATGCACAAAATTGGAGCCGGAGTATTTACCAACACCGCCCCCCCGGCAGGCCGCCGCAGCTTTTGCCATCTGGCTGACCGAACGGGACGTCAG
The DNA here is from genome assembly GCF_042055075.2 of Roseobacter phycocola. Lineage (GTDB taxonomy): Bacteria > Pseudomonadota > Alphaproteobacteria > Rhodobacterales > Rhodobacteraceae > Roseobacter. Next base: position 1,438,724 of record NZ_CP194010.1, read on the forward strand.
CCGCAGATCCGCAGCCTGACCCTTCATGTGCAGTGAGTTTTTCGCCACACGACGGCTGCGCGAGCGCAGCATCGCGTTCGTCTGCGGGCTGCGGTAGCCGGACAGCAGCATATAAGGCTCGGACGCGTCCAGCATGTTATGCGTGGCGGCCATGATGTCGATTGTCCGCAGATCCATCGAGATGGATCCATCTGTGCGCCAGTCGCGCATGAAGTAATTGATTTCCTTGACCGCGTCGGGAATGTACTTTCCCTCGATCCAGTAGATCGTATCGATCCGCTCGCCTGTGCGGCCGGAATACATGCTGATGCGGCGGATATCTCCTCCGCCTCTCAGAAAGCCTGCTGCATTGCTGTATGTGGGGGCTGCAACAAGCGCTGTCGCGGCAAATGCCTGAAGAAGCGCACGGCGTGTTAAGCCCGCTGAGCTGTCGTTCGTCATAACCTGGTCTTGCCTCGTTCCTGCCTGGCCCGTGATGTTACACGGGCTCGTCATCTCTGTCCCAGATGCAACGGTTTTATGTCATAGGCACAATTGTTAACCAAGTCGTGAAAGGGCAATGCCCTGTTTCCGGACAATTTTAGGCAAAAAACCGCGCATATCCCGCGCAAACCTGAATTTTCGGGAACCGGTGCATCGCTGCATCATTTTCACCTTTCCTTGACGTGAACATGAAATGTTATTGGACAGCACTGCGTGAGGCCCGGCAAAACAGGGTGTCTGCTATTTTTCGAGTGAGGGTTTTTATGTACCTGCGCGCCTTTTCATCCGTTCGCGTTCTTTCCGGTCTGCTGGCGTTTTTCGCTGCGGCCTTTTTGCTTGTGTCGCAGCCTTCCGCTGCGCGTGCCGACAACACCGCCTTCAAACAGGCTGTCGCCTCAGCAGCCGCGCGTGACGCCGACATTTCCGCATTTTATCAGGCAAATGGCTTTGAAAGCATCTGGACAGGCAAGGGCAAGGACCGCAAGCGCCGCGCGGAGCTGATCAAAGCGCTGGAGCGTTCCGGAAACCACGGGCTGCCGGAAAACCGTTATGATCTGGCCGGGCTGAAAGCCCGTATGCAAAACGCGCGTACGACGGCCGAGCTGGGCGCTCTCGAAGTCGAAATGAGCCGGGTTTTCCTGCAGTATGCACGTGATATCCAGACCGGTGTTCTGGTGCCGGGTCGCGTCGACAAAGCGATTGTCCGTCAGGTACCGTACCGCGACCGGGGGTCCTACCTGACCAACTTTGTGAAATCCTCACCGGCGGGTTTTTTCCGCGCCCTGCCGCCGGACACGCCCGAATACACCGCGCTGATGAAGGAAAAACTGCGGCTTGAGCGGCTGCTCGCCGATGGGGGGTGGGGGGCCACCGTCCGTTCGAAAACCCTCAAGCCGGGTGCCACGGGGAACTCAGTTGTGGCACTGCGCAACCGCCTGGTGCGCATGGGCTATATGAAACGCAGCTCCGGCCAGACCTATGACGCTGCCATGCAAAGCGCTGTCCTCTATTTCCAGCGCGCGCACGGACTGGCAGAGGATGGCGTTGTCGGGCCCGGCACGATGAAGGAGATCAACCGCTCCGTCAAAGACCGCCTGCAGTCCGTGATCGTCGCAATGGAGCGCGAGCGCTGGCTCAACCTTGACCGCGGCAAACGTCACATCGAAGTCAACCTGACTGATTTCTCTGCCAAGATTTTCGACAACGGCAAGGTCACCTTTTCAACACGCTCTGTGATCGGCGCGCGCGATTCCGACCGTCAGTCACCGGAATTCTCTGACGTCATGGAATTCATGGTCATCAACCCAAGCTGGTATGTCCCGCGCTCCATCATCACCAAGGAATATCTGCCCGAGCTGCAGAAGAACCCGAATGCGGTCAATCATATCGAAATCACCGACCGCTCCGGACGCCGCATCGACCGGTCCGCCGTGGATTTCACCCAGTTTGACGCCCGCACATTCCCCTTTGCCATGCGTCAGCCGCCGAGCCGCGGCAACGCGCTGGGTCTGGTAAAGTTCATGTTCCCGAACAAACACAACATCTATCTGCATGACACCCCGGCCAAAAACCTCTTTGGCCGTGAGGTCCGCGCCTACAGCCACGGCTGTATCCGCCTCGCAGATCCATTCGACTTTGCCTATGCGCTGCTGGCCAAACAGACGAGTGATCCCAAAGGATTCTTCCAGGCGAAACTGGCCACCGGCAAGGAAACCACTGTGCCGCTGAAGAAACCGGTGCCCGTGCACATCATCTACCGGACTGCCTTCGCAGATGAAAAAGGCAAGGTCCGTTTTCGCCGCGACATCTATGGCCGCGACGGCCGCATCTGGAAGGCGCTTGCGGGTGCAGGGGTGGCAATGCGCGCGGTTCAGGGTTAAATCAGGGATCCTGACCACAAAGGAAGCCCTCATTCATGGCGCGTTATACCGTCCGTCAGATCGCAGAAGCGATCGGAGCTGAAGTCTTCGGCGATGCCGACATTTCCATCGCCGGTGTAGCCGAGCCACAATCTGCCGGACCGGACGATCTGGCGATGGCGACCCGCGAGGAGTATGCAGCCCATATGTCCGAAGGCAACGCGCGGGCTGCAATGCTCTGGCAGGGGGCTGACTGGCAGGCCATGGGCCTCACCGCTGCGATCATTCCGGACCGCCCGCGCTATGCCATGTCCGGGCTTACTGCTCTGATGGATCACGGCCAGGGCTTCGCGCCCGGCATCCATCCCAGCGCCATCATTGCCGAGGATGCGCAGATCGCACCGGATGTCAGCATCGGCCCCTTCACGGTCATCGCGTCCGGTGTGCAGATCGGTGCGGGCTCGGTCATCGGACCACATTGCTACATCGGCACCGGCAGCATCCTGGGCGAGGGCGCCCTGATCCGCGAACATGTCTCCATCGGCGCGAAGGTCAGGGCCGGCGCGCGCCTGATCTGCCAGCCCGGCTGCCGCGTCGGCGGCGACGGATTCTCGTTCACAACACCTGAAGTCTCCGCCGTTGAAAAAGCCCGCAGCACGCTTGGCGACCAGCAGGAGGCCACGGCCCAGTCCTGGGCGCGGATTCACTCGCTGGGCGGCATCACCATCGGGGACGATGTTGAAATCGGCTCAAACGCCACCGTCGACTGCGGCACGATCCGCGATACCGTGATCGGTGATGGCTCCAAGCTGGATAACCTTGTGCACCTTGGCCACAACGTGGTCGTGGGCCGCGACTGCCTGCTCTGCGGTCAGGCGGGCATTGCGGGGTCGGTGACCATCGGCAACAACGTGGTGCTCGGCGGACAGGTCGGCGTGACCGACAACATCTTTATCGGCGACCGGGTGATTGCAGGGGGCGGGACCAAGATCCTGTCCAATGTGCCCGCCGGCCGTACGATCCTTGGCTATCCGGGCATCAAAATGGACACGCATATCGAAACCTACAAAGCGCTGCGCCGGCTGCCGCGCCTGATGCGGGAGTTCTCTGCCCTGCAGAAAGCGGTTTTAAAACGCGGAGAGAATGACTAAATCCCCTGCGTGAGAGCCACGGAGGACATGCCGATGAGCATTCAGGATCAGGTCATCCAGATCATCGCCGAACAGGCTGTGCTGGACCCGTCAGACGTCACGCCCGACAGTACACTGGAAAGCCTTGGCATCGACAGCCTCGGGCTGGTTGAAAGCATTTTCTCGATCGAGGAAACCTTCGACATATCTGTGCCCTTTAACGCCAACGCCCCCTCGGGCAGCGATTTTGACATCTCGACGGTGGCCTCCATCGTGGCGGGCATTGAACGGCTGATCGCGGAACAGGCCTGACAGGGATGAAACGCGTTGTCATCACCGGCGCCGGCACGATCAACGCGCTGGGGCATGACGTCCCGGCCACGCTTGACGCCATGCGTAACGGGGTCTGTGGCATAGGCGAGCTGTCACTGCGCGATGTGGAACGGCTGTCCATCCGTATCGGCGGACAGGTGCGCGGGTTTGAGGCCGAAGGGCGCTACAACCGCCAGCAGATGTCCCTTTACGACAGGTTCACCCAATTCACGCTCGCTGCGGCCAAAGAGGCCATCGATCAGTCCGGGCTGGTGTTCAGCGGCGAGCTTTCTGCCCGCTCCGGCGTGGTTCTGGGCACGGCCGGTGGCGGCGTCAGCACCTGGGACGACAACTACCGCTCCGTCTATGAGGACGGCAAAAACCGCGTGCACCCCTTTGTCGTGCCGAAGCTCATGAACAATGCCGCGGCCAGCCATGTCAGCATGGAACACAACCTCAAGGGCCCGTCCTTCACCGTCTCAACCGCCTGCGCGTCCTCCAACCACGCGATGGCCCAGGCCTTTGCCATGGTGCGGTCCGGGATGGCCCCGGTAATGGTTACGGGCGGGTCTGAATCCATGCTCTGCTTTGGCGGCGTGAAAGCCTGGGAAGGCCTGCGCGTGATGTCCAAAGATGCCTGCCGGCCGTTTTCAGCGAACCGCAACGGCATGGTCCAGGGCGAGGGGGCAGGGGTCTTTGTCTTCGAGGAAATGGAGCACGCAAAAGCGCGCGGCGCGGATATTCTGTGCGAAGTGATCGGCTTTGCCATGTCATCAGATGCGGCTGACATCGTGATGCCCTCCAAAAACGGGGCCGCGCGCGCGATGTCGGGTGCTCTGGCCGACGCCCGGATCAGCCGGGATGAGGTCGGCTACATCAATGCCCATGGCACGGGCACTGCTGCAAACGACAAGACGGAATGCGCGGCCGTGGCCGATGTTTTCGGGCCGCATGCTGACAGGCTGATGATCTCATCCACCAAGTCCATGCATGGTCACCTGATCGGCGGCACCGGTGCTGTTGAGCTGCTCGCCTGCATCATGGCGTTACGCGAAGGCGTGATCGCCCCGACCATCGGCTATGAGGAGCCGGACCCGGAATGCGCGCTGGATGTGGTCCCGAATGAGGCCCGCGAGGCGAAAGTGACCGTCGCCCTGTCCAATGCCTTCGCATTCGGCGGCATGAACGCGGTACTGGCTCTGCGTGCCGCATAAAAAAGCCGCGCCCCCGAGAGAGCGCGGCCGAAATCAGGTCCGGAGGCCGGGATCAGCGTTCCGCAACCGTCGTCTTGTCATAGCTGGCCGTGAAGCCGTCCAGAGAAAGCTGCACGGTCACGCGCTGATCCGGGGCGGCCATGGGCACAATGCTGATGGCCGCCGCGTTTCCGCGCTTATATGAAAGCACATCATCCGCCGTCAGGCCGATCCGTGCGTAGCAGCCCACCGGGTTGCAGAAGGCAAATGGATAGCTCTTGCCGCCCTGCTGATCGACCTGAATGGACAGGTTCTCCTGCAGCGATGTCTCAAGCGGCACAATAACCGTGGCACCGGCTTCCGCTTCACTGCCGTCGCGCAGCCTGAAGAGCGAGAATTCAGCAATCGGCGAACCCTGGGCATCTGAAAGCAGTTGCGTCATCTGGCAGGGGTCATTCCCATCGGCCGTTTTTACGCAGCGCAGCGACCAGGCACCGATTGTTTCGCTCGTATAGGCCTCTCCGACCTGCGGCCCTTCGCCAACCTCGGCACCAAGGGCCAGACCGTCATCCGTCGTCTGTGCGGCCCCGCTTGTGTCTTCTTCTGTGGACCCGTCGCCCGCGGTCTGCGCCATGGCAAAGCCCGCCACCAGAACAAAAGGTACAGCCATCAGGGCCGCACGGGTCACACTGTTTGAAAAATCAGGCATGATTACTCCCTAAGCTCGATCTTTCGGGTCTCTACCACAGGCAGCCGGCAGTGTCAGTCAGCATCGCCGCAAAAGGACCCGTTTCACCTTAATATTATCGAAGAGCTCCAAAGAAAAAAGAGGCGCACGAGGCACCTCTTTTTCCTTAATTTTTTTCTCCCCGTCGGACTGGCCGACTTATTGCAGGGACGGTACGAAACGAGGGACCTACCGTCAACCGGAAATCCGGGTTTTTTCCGGGTCTTCTGCCCATACGTCCGGGCAGAAAAAAGGCCGTACCGAAAATCGGCACGGCCAGTCTGACAGGGAGGATGTCCGGCGGCGAAAGGACATGGCCGTAATCCGGACAAAACAGGTATGGCAGAAAACAGTTAAGAACGTATGGTCGTACCAGAGATTTCTGAGGCGGAGCGCAAAATGACAGACGACATCTTTATCGGCGGCGGCGGTGCGGAATATGGCACCCAGCAACATCTCAGCCTGAAATATGCCAACCGGCATGGGCTTGTTGCAGGCGCCACCGGGACCGGGAAAACCGTGACGCTGCAGATCCTGGCCGAAGGGTTCTCCGCCGCCGGTGTTCCGGTCTTTCTCTCGGACGTCAAAGGCGATCTCTCCGGGCTCGCCAAATCCGGCTCGGAAACACACAAACTGCATGACGCTTTCATGGGACGGGCAGAAACCATCGGCTTCACGGATTACGCCTATTCCGCCTTTCCCGTCACCTTCTGGGACATCTTCGGCGATCAGGGCCATCCGGTGCGCACGACCGTGTCGGAAATGGGCCCGCTGCTGCTCGCGCGGCTGCTGGACCTGAGCGAGGCGCAGGAGGGGATCCTCAACATTGCCTTCCGTCTCGCGGATGAAGAGGGTCTGCCACTGCTCGATCTCAAGGACCTGCAGTCCCTGCTCGTGTGGATCGGCGAGCACACAAAGGACCTGTCACTGCGTTACGGCAATGTCTCGACGGCCTCGATCGGCGCGATCCAGCGCCGGCTGCTGGTGCTGGAAAACCAGGGCGGGGCAGGGCTCTTTGGCGAACCCGCGCTGGCGCTCAGCGACATCATGCGCACCGCCTCCGATGGCCGCGGCCAGATCAACATCCTGGCCTCCGACAAGCTGATGGGCTCCCCGGGGCTCTATGCGACCTTCCTGCTGTGGCTGCTGTCCGAACTCTTTGAGGAACTGCCCGAAGTGGGCGATCCGGACAAACCAAAGCTCGTCTTCTTCTTTGACGAGGCGCATCTGCTCTTTGAAGACGCACCCAAGGCGCTGGTCGACAAGGTGGAACAGGTGGCCCGGCTGATCCGCTCCAAGGGGGTCGGCGTCTATTTCATCACGCAGAACCCGGCGGATGTGCCCGAGGATATTCTGGGCCAGCTCGGCAACCGCATCCAGCACGCCCTGCGCGCCTTTACCGCCAAGGACCGGCGCGAGTTGCGCCAGGCTGCTGAAACCTACCGCGAGAACCCCGCTTTCGACACCGAAGCGGCAATCCGCGAGGTTGGCGTGGGCGAGGCGGTGACCTCCATGCTGCAGAAAAAAGGGGTGCCGGGCATAGTCGAACGCACACTGATCCGGCCGCCGTCCTCGCAGCTGGGACCGATCACCAGCGCCGAACGGGCCGATCTGATGGCTATGTCCGAGATGGCCGCGCGCTATGACAAGGCCGTTGACCGCCAGTCCGCCTTTGAAATCCTGCAGGCCCGCGCCGAAAAAGCCGCCACAGAGGCCGCCGCTGCCGAAGAAGCCGCCGAAGAGGCCTCTGCCGCCGTACGCGAATTCAACGCCGGCCGCCGTTATTCCGGCGGGCGCGTCGCACGCTCCACCTCGCGCAGGACCCGCCGGACGCAGGACACGCTGGGCTCCGCTGTGGCCACCGCCGTGCTCAAGGAACTCAAGGGCACCACAGGCCGCCGAATTGTGCGTGGAATCCTCGGAGGCCTGTTCAAAGGACGCTGACGCAGAAAATCCTTGTCAAAAATGCGCGTTTCAGTGGTATTCTGAGCGCGTATTTTATCAGGGGTGGCATTATGCGATTGTTTTCAGCAGTTTTACTTGTTTCGGTTATGGGGGCACTGCCGGTCGCGGCACAGGAAACTGTGGCCGACGCGATGCAGGTGATCCGCGACACCTGCAGCCGGGTCAAAGACGAGGGCAGTTTTTCCAGCCTCACCGCCAAAGGCCAGGTTGAGGGCAATATCCGTGTTAAACTGGTGGGCAAAGTGGGGGCGGACGCCTTTGTCGAGATGTCCGAACAGGAATGGGACAGCATCCAGCAGGTCATGCGTAAGGATCAGCTGGCCGACAATGTGGACTACCGCGCCTGCGTGCGGGCCATGACGCCACCCGTTCTGGACAAGCTTCCCTGATGCGCTGTGTGGTGACCGCGGCAGCCGTTCTGCTGATGACGCTGATGCCGGGTCTGGCCAGCGCCCAGCAGAGCATCAGCGAAAAGGCCGCCAAACTGGCGCGTGACAGCTGTTCCGTCAGCTCCATACAGGGCAGCCGGCGCACATCGGACGGCAAACGTCTTGTGACCCTGCCGGGCAGCAACGAGGAAATCGAGATCAGCAAGGAACGCTGGAACGGTATCCAGCAGGTGCTGCGCGAACACCAGCAGCAGGAAAGTGCCAATTACCGCGATTGCGTGCGCGATCTGGCCCGTATGTTTCTGGAGGCAGAAAAAGAGACGCAGCAGCAGGCCAACGTGAACCGCCAGCCCCAGCAGAATGGTGGCACCTGCGCCTATGAAAATGATGGGTTCTGTGACGTGCCGGGGGACTGCCCTTACGGAACGGACCTGAACGACTGCGCCGTTGAACAGCAGGTGCAGCAGAACCCGTTCCCGCCGCAACAGGCCCAGCTTTACTGCTGTGACTACGTCTATGGCCAGAAATGGTGCGCCATGACCACGGGCCCCTTCGGCGTCGGACTGCCCTGCGTCTGCGCCGGCGTCGCGGGTTCAGGGTTCCAGTGCTACTGACCCTGTCCGGGTCGTTTCAGGCAGCACATGGCGGGCCGGGCGGAACAGCCGCTCTGAGCCGAAAGCAGTTGTTCCGGCATATGGGGCAACTATCTTTGCGCCATCAGGTATTCAGCAACAGCCTGGTAAGCAGGCAGCGAAGTTGGGTCGATGAAACCATTCTGGGCCTGTGGGTGAGACGCCAGTCGTACCAGCACCATCTCGGCCTTCGGATCGACATAGATCGTTTGTCCATGCACACCACGCGCAGCGAACGCCCCGTGGTCATTGTGCAGGATCCACCACTGGCTGGTATAGCTGCCGGGGCCAAAAGTGGGGAAACCGTTTCCGAATTTCGTCCGATCGCCGCCGGCGCGGATGTTCGTCACAACTTCCGCCGGAAAGAGCCGTGTGCCATTCAGTTCTCCCTTGTTCAGCATCAGCTGGCCCAGCCGCCCCAGATCGCGCAGCCCGGCAGTGATGCCACCTCCTGCAAAAGGCACCCCTTTGCCATCGACCGTCTGATAGGCATCCTGTTCCACGCCCATCCGGCGCCAAAGTCGTTCAGAGGCCAGTTCGGTTACCGACTTTCCTGAAACCCGGCTGATGATCCACCCCAGCATGTCGGAGTTGATGGTCTTGTAGTGAAACGCATCTCCGTGATCGCCCTCGGGCCGGACCTGCTGAAGATACTCCCAGTACCCGTCCGGTCCGCCGTAGTCCGCGGGCTTGGGAAGCGGGCTGGCTGCAGCGGAGTAGAGCCAGATATCCGCGTTGGGATCGGAATAGTTTTCAGAATACTTCACACCCGTGGTCATATCCATAACCTGCCGGACAGTGGCTGAGGCGAAGGCGCTGTCGCCAATTTCCGGAATGATGTCCTGAACCAGGGCAGTCTCGTCGAGCGCTCCTTCCACAACCATGATTTCCGCCAGCAGGCCGGTGAACGATTTGGTCATCGACATGATGGCGTGCTTGCCGTCCTCTTTCAGGCAGCCGAAATACCTCTCGTAAACCACCTCTCCTTTGTGAAGGACCAGCATGCCGTCGGTGTAATTGGCGTGGAGCGAGACGTCCCACGACATCTCTTCATCGCTGTTCTGTGGTGTGAACATGACGGCGTCGATCTGCTGCCGAAGATCAGCGAACTCTGACGGAGACGGGTATTCGAGCGGGATTGGTGCGCCGAGGCCGCGGCTGATCTCCTCAGTCGGGAGAAACTCCCGCAGATGACATACCGACCAGCGCAGTCGCGGAAAGCTGAAATAGCTGCTGTCGGGTTGCGTGATAAGTCTGTCCTGCGGAGGCGGAAACCCCTGCATCCACCCCATGACATTCGGGTCGGATTCCTGCGCGGTCAGGACGTCTGATTGCACCGGAAACGATGGAAAAGCTGTTGCCACAAGGAATGTGGCCGAACCAAGCAACGCGACAAGTCCGTTCATATCCACCATCCTTTCGGAATTGCTTTAAGCGCTCATTGTGTGACGTAGAGCGAGCCCGATGCTTTTCCCCACATTTGCGCAGGTTTTAATGACTTAAAAATGTCTCTGGTGACCGCCCAGCAGACAGACCCCGAACCAATGCCCGTAAAAAACGCCTTCACACCCGCGCCCGGGACTACCGCTCCGGGATCAGACCCCGCGGGCTGAACCTCAGCACCAGCAACAGCACAAGACCCATCGTAAAGAGCCGCATATGTGCTGCACTCTCAATCAGGTGCGCCTTGAGCGCCGATCCGTCTGCCATGCCTGCCGTGATGACCTGCATCAGCCACAGACCCATAGGCTCCACCTGCACCCAGAGGAACCAGATCAGGAAACCGCCCAGCACAGCGCCGAAATTGTTGCCTGACCCGCCCACGATCACCATGACCCACACAAGGAAGGTGAACCGCAGCGGCTGGTAGGTGCCCGGCGTCAGCTGGCTGTCGAGTGTCGTCATCATCGCCCCCGCAATCCCGCAGATGGCCGAACCCAGCACAAACACCTGCAGGTGACGCGCGGTCACGTCTTTGCCCATCGCCTCCGAGGAGACCTCGTTGTCGCGGATCGCCCGCATCATACGCCCCCAGGGGCTGTTGAGTGCCCGCTGCGCCATGACCAGCAGGATGATCAGCACCAGCGCGAAGAGCCCGGCATAGAGCAGTTTGACGTAAAGCGTCGAGGCCGTGACCGGATCCATGCCATAGAGCGACGCGGTCTCGACAAAGCCCGGATCGTTCTGCAGATCAATCTCATAAGGGGTCGGGCGGGGCAGGCCGACGACGTTCTTGACACCACGCGACAGCCAGTCCTCGTTCTTGAGCACCGAGATGATGATCTCCGCAATGCCCAGCGTCGCAATCGCCAGGTAATCCGACCGCAGCCCAAGTGCCGTCTTGCCAATCACCCAGGCCGCACCGGCTGCGAACAGCCCGCCCACAGGCCAGGCCAGCGCCACCCACAGCCCGCGGTCAATCCCGAGCCCCCCGAGGTTGCCCAGCAGGGCAGGGTTGATCGCCTCAACTGCCTCCACGCCCGGATCAAAGAGCGCGCGATAGATGAAGAAACCGACCACCAGCAGCCCGAGGGTGACCAGGGTCCGCAGCCGCCCTGCAGGCATCCGCGCGCGGATTTTCACAATGGCCACGATCAGCACAACCGCAAACACCAGCGCGCCCAGAATATTCCAGCCACCTGCCGACCAGGCACCGGGGGTGGGCGGCACGCCCACCAGCACCGCGGCCAGACCGCCCAGGGCCACAAACCCCATGATGCCCACGTTAAAGAGCCCCGCAAAACCCCACTGCAGGTTCACGCCCAGCGACATGATGGCCGAAATCAGCCCCATGTTCAGAATGAGCAGCGCGGTGTTCCAGCTCTGCGTGAAACCGGTGATCACGATCATCGCGCCCACAATGGCAAAAAGCAGGGTGTTTTTCACAGCAGGGTTCATACCGCTTTCCCCTTGAAGAGACCCGTGGGTTTAAACAGCAGCACAATCAGCAGAATGAGGAAGCTGACCGCGAATTTGTAATCAGTGGACAGCAACTGCACGAGACTGCTGGGCTCCAGGCTTTCCGGCAGCAGATAGGTCAGCACCTTTTTCCAGGCATAGGTCACCGTAATCTCGGAAAAGGCGATCACAAAGCCCCCCGCAATAGCCCCGATCGGATTGCCCAGACCGCCCACAATCGCACTGGCGAAAATCGGCAGCAGCAGCTGGAAATAGGTGAAGGGCTTGAACGATTTATCCAGCCCGTAAAGTACGCCGGCAATGGTCGCCAGCCCCGCCACAATGAGCCAGGTGATCATCACCACCCGCTCCGGATTGATGCCGGAGAGCAGTGCCAGATCCTCGTTGTCCGAATAGGCGCGCATCGATTTGCCCGTCCGCGTCCGGTTCAGAAACCAGAAGAGCAGCAGCACAACAACCACCGCCGTGATCACGGTGATGCCCTGCGTGGTCTTGATCGCCAGCCCTTCGCGCAGGCCGGTCATCTCGCGGAAGGTGCGCGCGGAGATGATGAAACGCTCGCCATCGCCGAACCGCTGATCATCCGGCCCGATGATGAACCGCACAATACCGTTCATGATGAAGGTTACACCGAGGCTCACGATCACCAGGATCACGGGTTTGGCCTTCTGTTCGCGGTAGAACCGGTACACCACCCGGTCCGTCGCCAGCAGCAGCGCCATACAGCCCAGGATGCCAAAGGGCAGGGCGAGCAGCGCCGTAGGCAGCGGCCCCAGACTGACGCCCCAGCTCTGAAAAAGCCATGTGACCAGCACGGTGACCATCGCCCCGAAAGCCATGGTGTCCCCATGGGCAAAGTTCGAGAACCGCAGGATCCCGTAGATCAGCGTAACCCCCAGCGCCCCGAGCGCCAGCTGGCTGCCATAGGCCACCGCAGGCACAATGACAAAGTTGGTCAGGGCAATGATTGCGTTCAGGAAGTCCATCAGTGCGCGTCCTTGCTTTGATAGCAAATCAATGAACAGGCTGCAGGCTCCTCGTAAGACTGCTCCGCATTCCAGAACCAGCCGTTTGGCGGCTCACCATTAACTGCGCGATCATTGCTGCCGAATTCCCAGACACTGTCCGAAGCAAGCAAAAGACCTGTACCATCGGGCACATCGGCTCGTTTCGGGGTGACCTGTCCACCAACCGAAGCGACACAGGCTTTTGTTGAACCCCCAAAAATACCGGCTTCGGCCAAACTGATCTCACGACAGCTCGAATTTCGCACGATGTCTCCGATCTCAAATTTAATCTTCCCGGCTTTGTTGAACGGGCATGCACTTTTCGCTTCCACGATTGCACATTCAAACCTGTACGTGCCAATTGCATGGGCTGCATGGCCAACAGCGAGCACCGCGATGACTACGCATATCTGCGCGGCGGCTCTCAAAGTTTGCACCGGATCCACCTTCATCCCCCCAGAAAACTCTTACGCACTTCCGGATCGGCCAGCAGTTCCTTGCCAGTCCCCGTAAAAGCATTCCGCCCCTGAACCAGCACAAACCCCTTGTCCGCAATCTCCAGCGCCTGGCGCGCGTTCTGCTCCACCATCAGAATGGGAATGCCCGTGCGTGCAACTTCGATGATCCGGTCAAACAGCTCATCCATCACAATCGGGCTCACCCCGGCCGTCGGCTCATCCAGCATCAGCACCTTGGGTTGCGTCATCAGCGCCCGGCCCACCGCCACCTGCTGGCGCTGCCCGCCCGAAAGCTCGCCCGCCGCCTGGTGGCGCTTGTCCCGCAGAATGGGGAACAACTCGTAAATCTGTTCCATCGTGGGCCGGATGTCATCGGTGCGGATGAAGGCCCCCATCTCCAGGTTTTCCTCAACGGTCATCGAGGTGAAAATATTCGAGGTCTGCGGCACAAACCCCATACCCTTGATCACCCGCGCCTGAGGGCTCAGCTCAGTAATATCCTCACCATCCAGCTTCACATGTCCCTGCCGCAGGTTCAGCATCCCGAACACAGCCTTCATGCCGGTCGATTTGCCGGCCCCGTTCGGCCCCACGATCACGGCAATCTCGCCACGATCCACCGCAATCGTGCAGTCATGCAGAATGTCCGGACCGGCGCCATAACCGCCGGTCATGCTCTCACCGATCAGGAACGGACCGCCCGCTGCGGGGTGCGCGCGGCCACCTTCTTTCACCGGCGTGGTCGTACCCATACCCGCCGCATTGCCAAGTGACAGATCCCGGTTGCCCCGGTCTGAATAGGGATCACTGCTCACAGCAGACCTCCCTTGTTATTCCGGGCCCGGTTTCTTCTGGCCATAAATATCCCCGCCGGAGGCATGAAATCCGCCGCCATGCGGCTTAACGCCGGGTGAAGGCAGCGCGCGCTGTGCACCGACGTAATACCGACGTTACACCGACGTGATACCGACAGGACACCGACGCCCTTCATCCGACCATATCCTTGTTCTTCAGACCCGTGCCCAGATAGGCCTCGATGACCTGCTCATTGGCCTTGATCTCGTCCAGCGTACCCTGCGCCAGCACCTTGCCCTCGGCCATACAGATCACCGGGTCACACAGGCGCCCGATGAAATCCATGTCATGCTCGATGACCACAAATGTGTACCCGCGCTCTTTGTTCAGGCGCAGGATGGCATCGCCGATGGTGTTCAGCAGCGTCCGGTTCACGCCTGCACCAACCTCATCCAGAAAAACGATCCGCGCATCCACCATCATGGTGCGGCCAAGCTCCAGAAGCTTCTTCTGACCGCCTGAAATCTGGCCTGCCTTCTGTTCGGCCAGATGCTCGACCGTCAGGAATTCCAGTACCTCATCCGCCTTGGCCCGCAGGGCGCGCTCCTCATCCGCAATGCGCTTGCGTCCGAACCATGTATTCCAGAGCGTCTCTCCCGACTGCCCGCCCGGCACCATCATCAGATTTTCCCGGCAGCTCATCGACGAGAACTCATGCGCAATCTGGAACGTGCGCAGCAGGCCTTTGTGGAACAACTCATGCGGTGGCAGCCCGGTGATATCCTCTCCAGCCATCGTCACCCGGCCGGATGTTGGTTTAAGAATGCCCGCAATCACATTGAAAAGAGTGGTTTTTCCCGCACCATTCGGCCCGATCAGACCGGTCACGGATCCTTCGGCGATCTCAAGACTGGCACCGTCCACAGCGTGAAAGCCACCGAAATGCTTGTGAACGTCGTCAACGACAATCATGCCATTTCCCCTGTGCGCGCCACTGTCAGCGCTTGTTATTGAAACAGCCCGGAGAGGGATCTCCGGGCTGCCTGGTCTTCATGCCACAGACTTATTTGAAGCCGATTGTGACGTTCTTTTCATCCTGGACTTCGATCATCCGGTATGTACCCGCAGATTCACCGGGCCCGATCAGCTCAACAGCCGAGGCACCAACGTAATCCACATCGCCGCCACCGCGGATGATGTCGAGTGCTTTGCCCAGTTCACCGGGATAGATTTTCTCACCGGGTGCGTTGGCCACATCAAGAATGTGCTTGCCGTAATCCGCGGGGTCGGTGCTGTCAGCAGCCTGCATGGCCAGCATGAAGAGCGCCGCTGCGTCATAGCTTTCCGGCGTGTAGGGGGAGGTCGCATCAAACGCATCACCCGCCATCGCGGTCAGCTTTTCGATGCCTTCGCCGCCCGAACCTGCGATCTGGCCGTAGGAGCCGTTCAGCGCGGAACCCACGTTTGCCGGCAGGCTGTCACCGATCATACCGCCCGGCAGGCCGAAGGTGTCGAATGCGCCGGTGTCGAGGGCTGCGTTGATGATGCCCAGACCACCCTGGTCGAGATAGCCCGCAACAACCAGCAGATCACCGCCTGCGGAGGCCAGTGCGCCCATCTCAGCGGAGTAGTCCGCTTTGCCGTCCTCGTGCGCGGCCACGATGGTCACTTCGCCACCGATGGCTTCAAAGTTGCTCTGGATCGCGTCAGCAAGACCCTTGCCATAGTCGTTGTTTGTATAGGTCAGCGCGATGGATTCCACGCCACGCTCCTGCAGGATCTCGGCCATCACCTGGCCTTCGCGCGCATCAGACGGCGCCGTGCGGAAGAACAGATCATTGTCCTCGACCGTGCTCAGGCCTGGGGATGTCGCAGAAGGCGAAATCATCACCATACCGTTCGGAATGGCGACGTTCTGCAGGATCGCACCGGTCACACCGGAGCAGTCGCCGCCGATCAGACCATTGATGCCGTCCGCGATCAGGCGTTCGCCGTTGGAGGTGCTCAGACCGTTGTCGATGCAGCCGGTGTCCGCACGGATCGGCGTGACCTTGGCAGCATCCAGCAGTTTGCCGCTTTCAGTGACTTCGGCCATGGCCAGTTCCGCACCGGCGGCCATCGGACCTGTCAGCGATTCAATCGGGCCGGTAAAGCCGATGAGGATGCCCAGTTTAACTTCTTTTGCGTGACCGCCCGCCATTGCGGTGGTCGCCATGAGTGCTGCAGCCGTTGTGGCCATAAGCATCTTTTTCATGTGGTTTCTCCCAAGTTGGAACTATGCGTTCGCCGGGCAGCGTAAGGCTCCGAAACCCAAAAGAAAAGCGTTTTAGGGGCGAAAACAAAGGCATCCCGGCGCGGGCATCGCCGGTACCGGTGGCAATAAGGGGCAAACTGCCTATATTTTCTGTAATCCTCATCAAAATAAGGAAAAAAGCATGTCCAGCAGCCGGTTTAAGTCGTTTCTCCTGTCAGGGGTGTTACTGGCAGCCGGTGCAGCGGCACATCTCGCGGGCCCACCTGCACGCGCACAGGAGGCGGCGACACTCGCTCCGGTGGCAACCGGGCTGGATCAGCCCTGGGCCGTGGGTATATTGCCCGATGGCAGTTTCCTTGTGACCGAAAAAGACGGGCGGTTGCTTTACTTTGCCGACGGCCGACAGCCGGAGAACGTCGCGGGCGTGCCAAGGGTCAGCGATAACGGGCAGGGCGGCCTGCTGGATATCACCATCGCCCGCGATTTTGTGACCACCCGCACCCTGTGGCTGAGCTATTCAAAACCGCAGCATGGAGGCAGTGGCACGGCGCTCGCGGCCGCGACCCTGTCAGCAGATGGCACGCGGCTGGAAAACGTCCGGGACCTGTTTGAGATGAAACCCGGCTCCTCCGGCGGGCGACATTTCGGCAGCCGCGTGGTCGAGGCACGCGACGGCACGCTTTACCTGACCATCGGCGACCGGGGCGACCGGCCGTCAGCTCAGGATCGCGACAGTCACAACGGCAGCATCATCCGCGTGAACCGCGATGGCTCTGTGCCCGCCGACAATCCGTTTGTCGGCACCGCCGGTGTACTGCCGGAAATATGGTCCTTTGGTCACCGCAATCCGCAGGGGGCCGGGCTTGATGCCTCGGGCAACCTATGGACAGCCGAGCACGGCGCGCGCGGAGGCGACGAAGTCAATTTTGTGCGTAAGGGGGCCAATTTCGGCTGGCCGGTGATTTCCTATGGCCGCCATTATTCGGGCGGTAAGATCGGCGAAGGCACCGAAAAAGCCGGCATGGAACAGCCTGCCTTTTACTGGGACCCGTCCATCGCGCCGTCCGGCCTGCTGGTCTATTCCGGCGACATGTTCCCGGCCTGGCGCGGGGATATCTTTGTAGGCTCACTGAAGTTTGATTATATCGCGCGGCTGGAAGTCTCCGGTCAGACCGCCCGCGAAGTGCAGCAGATCGAAAACAGCGCCACGGACCGCGTCCGCGATATCGTTCAGGCCCCGGATGGCAGCATCTGGTTTATTTCGGTGGGAAATGGCGCGGTTTACAGGATCGCTGCGCAGTAGAGCATAGAAAAGCCGGTTATCTGCATCCCACTTTTCGTCAATCCAGCAACGGCCGCTCTGAGCCCAAACTTACTTCTTGCCACCGAACCACCAGTTCGATAGCCCAACGACGGGTCCCAGCAAATAGAGCATTAAGAACAGCCAGCTCCAAACCAAAACGTTCGAAGCAATAGCAAGGTGATGTGGGATAAGAGTAACAGCGGTCATCCACAACAATAAGAAAACGAACTGCGTTGCCAGCAAAAAGGCAATTGCCCTCACTGGGTGTCGCTTAAGTTCTCCATCGAAATCAAACAGTAGTTTTTTCAAAGTTCGGGCCCTAACCTGTCGATCTACTCTGCACATTCCTGAACAAACAGTATCTTAGTCCGCTTAGCGGACTATCAACCTAAGACTGGTAGCCCATGATAGTTCGGTTCAGATCGACAACCGTGCCGCATGGCTGCCCCGTTCGCGGTAGGGTGTTGTATCGTAGTGCGCGCGGTAGCATTTGGAGAAATGCGACGGCGAGGCAAACCCGCAGGCAAGTGCCACGTTGATCACGCTCATATCAGTCTGCATCAGCAGGTTGCGCGCTTTCTGCAGGCGCAGTTCCATATAGTAGCGTTTGGGGCTGCGGTTGAGATAACGCCGGAACAGCCGCTCCAGCTGCCGGGTGCTCATGCCCACATCCTTTGCCAGGATCGACGGGCTGATCGGCTCCTCGATATTGGCTTCCATCATCTGGATCACCGATGACAGTTTCGGGTGGCGCACGCCGATCCGCGTGGGCACCGACAGACGCTGGGTGTCCTGGTCCGTGCGGATGGAGGAATAGATCATCTGGTCCGCCACCAGATTGGCCAGTTCCTCGCCATGTTTGTCCGCGATCAGTTTGAGCATCAGGTCAATAGACGACGTCCCGCCCGCCGTGGTCAGACGGTTACCATCCACCACAAAGACCGATTTGGTCAGGGTGACGTCCTCAAAATCCTCAGCAAAGCTGTCCTGGTTTTCCCAGTGGATGGTGGCTTTTTTCCCATCGAGCAGACCGGCCTTCGCCATCGTATGACCGGCAGTACAGAGCCCGCCCACAACCGGGCCCTTGCGCGCTTCACGCCGCAGCCAGCCCAGCAGTTTTTTTGTGGTAGCCCCCTGAATGTTCACACCACCGCAGAGCATGATCACGTCATCGCGTGAGACGTCTTCCAGATCGCCGTCCACCTGAAACCGGATACCGGCACAGCTGCTGACAGCCTCTCCATCCTCGCCCAGCGTTTTCCACTCATAGAGCGCGCGTCCCGACATGCGATTCGCGATGCGCAGCGCTTCGACGGCAGAGGCAAAGGACAGCATGGTGAAGTCATGCAGCAGCACAAAAACGAAGCGCTGCGGCCGGTCGACCGGCGTGTCGATACGCCTGGCGGGTTGCTGTGCGGACATTACTGCCTCTTAAGTCTGATCTTTCCCGCACTGCGGCGTGTTTGCGCCACAGTGTCGGAACACCTTGGCCACGAGGTGAAAGCCGCGTCAAGAGGCCGAATTTGTGATATGGTCACTGCGCCCGGGCTTTTGTATAGAGAGCGCTGAGATGGTAGCGCTCGCACTGCGGGCCGGAAAGCGGAGTACCAACAATGAGTGAATGGAGCAAATCAAGCTGGCGTGCCAAACCGAGAATCCAGATGCCGGATTATCCGGATCAGGAGGCGCTTCGGGCCGTTGAGGATCAGCTTTCCAGGTTTCCGCTTCTGGTGTTTGCCGGCGAAGCGCGGCGGCTGAAAAAGCACCTGGGTGCCGCGGGGCGGGGAGAGGCTTTCCTGTTGCAGGGCGGCGATTGCGCCGAGAGCTTCGAGCAGTTCAGTTCGGATGCGATCCGCGACACCTTCAAGGTGATGCTGCAGATGGCAATCGTGCTGACGCACGGCGCCAAGGTTCCGGTTGTGAAAGTCGGCCGGATGGCCGGTCAGTTTGCCAAGCCGCGCTCGGCACCCACCGAAACGGTGGATGGTGTTGAACTGCCGAGCTACCGTGGTGACATCATCAACGAGCTCGACTTCAACGCCGGTGCGCGGATCCCCGATCCGGCCAAGATGATGCGCGCCTACACCCAGGCGGCTGCCACGCTGAACCTGCTGCGGGCGTTCTCGACCGGTGGTTATGCGGATGTGCATCAGGTGCACGCCTGGACGCTGGGGTTCACTGAAAGCGAAAAAGCTGAGCGGTACAGAGAGATCGCGACACGCATCTCCGACACGCTGGATTTCATGTCTGCGGCGGGCGTCAATTCTGATACAGCGCACACGCTGCAGAGCGTCGAATTCTACACCAGCCACGAGTCGCTGCTGCTGGAATACGAAGAAGCGCTGACCCGCGTGGACAGCACCACGGGCAAATGGCTTGCAGGGTCCGGGCATATGATCTGGATCGGCGACCGCACACGGCAGCCGGACGGCGCACATGTCGAATTTGCGCGCGGCGTTCAGAACCCGATCGGCCTGAAGGCGGGACCAACCATGACGTCCGAAGACCTGAAAGTGCTGATGGCGAAGCTGAACCCTGAAAACGAAGAGGGGCGTCTGACGCTCATCGCACGTTTCGGTGCAGGCTCGGTTGGTGAACATCTGCCGCGTCTGATCAAAACCGTGCGCGAAGAAGGGGCCAACGTGACTTGGGTCTGCGATCCGATGCACGGCAATACGATCAAGTCCTCCTCGGGCTACAAGACCCGGCCGTTCGACTCGGTGCTGCGGGAAGTGCGCGAGTTCTTCGGGGTGCATGGCGCCGAAGGCACTGTCCCCGGTGGCGTGCATTTTGAGATGACCGGGCAGGACGTGACCGAGTGCACCGGTGGTGTACGGGCCGTCAGCGATGAAGACCTGTCAGATCGCTACCATACCGCCTGTGACCCGCGCCTGAACGCAAGTCAATCGCTGGAACTGGCGTTCCTCGTGGCCGAAGAGCTTTCGGACCGTCGCGCGGCACGCAAGGACAAGATCGCGGGCTGACCCCGCGACGTCCTTTGCCGGACATTCCAGCCCCCTGCGCCCCGCGCGGGGGGTTTTTTGTATGACGCAAGAAAAAACCGCCTGCACATTCTGTGCAGACGGCTGTCCTGATCAAAGGAACGGGCAGGTGTGTCAGTCGTCCGACTTCACCAGTCTGAGGTAAGGCGCATCTTTGCGCGGCGTTTCGGTGCGGAATGTCGCCCGGGGTTCGGCAAAGCCCGCAGGCTCGCGCCGTTCGCGCTTTTCACCGGCAACCGGCGCTGGTCTGCGCAGAATGGTTTTTTCCGCTTCGGTCGGTTTGGGCTTTGCGACAATCTCGGTGGACGTCCCCTGGACGATCGGGCGCAGAGAGCTGCGCACCACATCAAAACGGCGCGGGCTGCGGCCCGGGTCCCCAACAGCGATCAGCACACCAAGCAGGCGGCTGACGTCACCCAGATCGCTCTTGAGCGGCAGAAGCAGCATCCGCGCGTCCAGCGCAGGCATGCCAGCGGCTTCTTCGGAATGCAGATGCAGCGTGCAGGCAGCGGGTGTTTCAAACACTTCTTCAAGGGTATCGCTGACCTGACGGCGCGAACCTGGTGTGATGAACGAGGTCAGCGGCATACCGCGGACTTCCATCCCCATCAGATCACTCAGGTGGCTGCCGGCAATCCGCATACGGGCGATGCCCGGTGCAATACGTTCCACGATAAAGGAATACTCGAGCGCCTGCTCGATCCCGCGCGGGTCAATCTCGGCACGGCTGGGCATCAGACGCGTGCCCCGCAGCGCCTCCCAGTAGGCCTCAACCTGTGCCAGCGGCGAAAAGCCGGTATTTGAAACGTGCTGCGTCATGTCCACCACATTGTGCTTGTTTTGACCCGAATTGTCCATTGTCTGAACTCTTCCTTCCGCCGGGTAAATGCCCGGGCGTTGGTTTTTTGCGGTCCAAAGGCGCATCTCTGTGAGATTTGCCTATATCCCGCCTTAATCGTTGATGAATTATTAATACCAACAATTTTCAATAAATGGCCTTCTAACTCCCCTTTTGGTTAACCCGCCGCTCTGTGGCGGGGGTTGCCCTTGCATCTGGTTTCACCATAAGGCTGAACACGCGCGCTATCTGTGAAGAGGAACACACAATGATCCGTTCAATGACAGGATTTGCCTCTGCGACCGGCAGCCTGGCGCCGCATTCCTGGAGCTGGGAGCTGCGCAGCGTGAACGGTAAAGGTCAGGACCTGCGCCTGCGGGTGCCGGACTGGATAGAGGGTCTGGAAGCGGCCCTGCGCAAACAGCTTTCCGTGGCAACGACGCGTGGCAATGTCACTCTGTCTCTGCGCGTCACGCGTGAGGAACACAGCGGCGCGCTGCAGATCAACACAGGACAGCTCGACCGGATGCTCGCCGCGCTGGCCGAGATCGAGACACGGGCCATGGACGCCGGTGTGTCGCTGGCGCCATCGCGCGCCTCGGACCTGCTCGTACAGCGCGGTGTGCTGGAACAGGCCGGAGCAGAAGATGACACAGCAGCACTGTTGGGCTTGCTGACAGGGGAAGCCGCTGCGCTGATAACCGACTGGAACGCCATGCGCGAAACCGAGGGCGCGGCACTGGAGACGATATTGTCCGGACAACTGGACGAGGTTGCCCGCCTGACTGCAGAGGCAGCAGCGCTCGCCGCAGCCCGCGCGGATGAAATGGCCGGAACCCTGCAGCGCAATCTGGCGCGCGTGCTGGATAACAGCGACGGCGCGGATGCAGACCGCGTGGCACAGGAACTGGCGCTGCTGGCGGTCAAATCCGACATCACCGAAGAAATCGACCGCCTGTCAGCCCACGTTGATGCAGCGCGGGAACTTATTTCCAAAGGCGGACCAGCGGGCCGCAAACTGGATTTCCTGATGCAGGAATTCAACCGTGAGACCAACACTCTGTGCTCCAAGGCGCAGAACACCGACCTGACACGCTGTGGCCTGGCGCTCAAGGCGCTGATCGACCAGATGCGCGAACAGGTTCAGAATGTGGAGTAAGGTATGAGCGTGACACGACGTGGTCTGCTGATAATTCTCAGCTCCCCCTCGGGGGCTGGCAAATCGACGCTGGCCCGGCGGCTCCGGGACTGGGACCCGGACATCGAATTTTCGGTTTCGGCCACAACGCGGGCGCCGCGTCCTGGCGAGCAAAACGGCCGCGAGTACCATTTTGTCAGCGAAACCGAATTCAAGGCGCAGGTCGCGGATGAAGGCATGCTGGAGCACGCCCATGTGTTCGGCAATTTTTATGGCTCTCCCCGCGCACCGGTTCAGGACGCCATCGACGCAGGCCGCGATGTCCTGTTCGACATCGATTGGCAGGGTGCGCAGCAGATCACCAATTCCGCGCTCAGCGCACACACGCTGTCGATCTTTCTGCTGCCGCCGTCGATCACGGAACTCCGCAGCCGGCTGGAGAAACGCGCACAGGATGACGCCGCCACGATTGCCCGGCGCATGGACAAAAGCTGGGACGAAATCAGCCACTGGGGCAGCTATGACTACGTGCTGATCAACGACGATCTGGATGACACAGAGCAGCGCCTGCGCACGATCATCGGCGCCACGCGTCTGCGGCGCAGCCAGCAGCCGGGGCTGACAGATCATGTGCGCGCCCTGCAGGCCGAATTCGAGGAGCTGTCATGACCGTTTATGCACTGGGCCCGGACGAGCCACAGATCCATGAAGACACATGGGTGGCCCCCGATGCCAACCTGATCGGCAAGGTTGTGCTGGAGAAGGGGGCCTCTGTCTGGTTCGGGACGACCATCCGCGCAGATCACGAGGAGATCCGCGTGGGCCGGGGGTCCAATGTGCAGGAAAACTGCGTGTTCCACATCGACGCAGGCTATCCGCTGACCATCGGTGAAAACTGCACGATCGGACACAAGGTGATGCTGCACGGCTGTACCATCGGGAACAATTCGCTGATCGGGATGGGGGCCACAATCCTCAATGGTGCACAGATCGGGGATAACTGTCTGATCGGCGCTGGTGCGCTGATCACGGAAAACAAGGTGATACCGGACGGCAGCCTGGTGATGGGCGTGCCGGGCAAGGTGGTCCGTACGCTGGATGCGGATGCCATTGCCGGACTGACGGCTTCGGCGCAGCACTATCAGGACAATATGAGACGGTTCCGGGACCAGCTGCGCCCGGCAGAGGATTAATATGAAAAACGAAAAAGGGTCTCTGATGCGCCCGGATGCGCTGCCCGCCTCTGCGTCGCGGCCGGTTGTAACACCACTCAGTCCTTCTGTTGTCTATGCGTCGGACACGCCGGATATGCTGGACCAGCAATATGAAGGCGGCCTGCAGGGCTATACCTATTCCCGTGAGGGGCATCCGAATGCGGACGTAGTCGCCCGACGGCTTGACCGGATGGAAAACGCGCCACATCCGGGCGTGGTCACATCGTCGGGCATGGCGGCTGTTTCCGCGGTCCTCCTTGGACTGACCCATGCGGGTGATCACGTGATCGGCGGCAACCAGCTTTATGGCCGCTCCCTGCGCATGATGTCAGAGGATCTGCCGCGCCTGGGCGTTGCCACGTCGATGGTCGATCCGGGCGATATCACCGCCATGCGGGCCGCGATCCGGCCGGAAACAAAACTGATCCTGGTCGAAGTCGTCTCCAACCCGACACTGCGGGTCGCAGACATCCGGGCGCTTTCAGCGCTGGCCCAGGAGACCGGCGTGCTGCTGGTGGTCGACAATACCTTTACCACGCCGCGCGCTTTCCGCCCCTTTGAGCATGGCGCGGACATTGTGCTGCATTCGGTGACCAAACTGCTGGCCGGGCATTCCGACGTCATGCTGGGCTATGTCGCCGCCAGCGACGCTGACCTGAATGACCGTCTGCGCGTATTCACCGTGACTGCGGGCATGTCCCCCAGCCCCTTCGACTGCTGGCTGGCGGAACGCGGGATGCTGTCGTTCGAGCTGCGCTATGACCGCGCCGAAGCAACCGCAGCGGTGCTGGCCGATCACCTGGCCGGGCTGCCGGGTGTCACGCGCGTCCTGTATCCGGGACGGGCGGACCATCCGGACCGGGCGCTGCTGGATGACCTGATGGGCGGGCGGTTCTGCAACATGGTCAGTTTTGAGATCGACGGTGGCAGGACGCAGGCAAACGCGTTTACGCGCGCTGCCGAAGGCCTGTCCTTTGCGCCGACACTCGGAGATGTGGGCACGACCATTTCGCATCCGGCCTCTTCGTCACACCGCGCGCTCACTGCTGACGACCGCGCGGCTCTGGGCATGTCCGAAGGGTTTTTCCGGATATCTGTCGGCCTCGAAGACCCGGAAGCGCTCTGTGCTGTTTTCACGGACGCTGTTGCTGCGGCCATGACCACCTGAGAGGCACGGAATGTCTGATGCAGTCCGGCAGTTCCTGGATGCGGTGCCGCTGCCCGCGCTGGCGATTGACAGTGCTGAGCGCATCACCGCTGCCAACGCCGCGGCGCGCCGGTTGCTTGGCGATGGCATCACCGGCCGCAATTTTATCACGATGCTCCGCCAGCCCGCTCTGATTGAGGCGATCGAAAAAACGCTGCGGGACGGCGAACCCCGCCGGGCCAGATGGCTGTCCAGCGACGGCGTTCGGGAAAGCATGTATGAGGTCACTGTACGGATCGCCGGGGATGGGGGCATGATCCTTGTGTGTTTTCAGGACACCACTGATCTGGAACAGGCCGGGCAGATGCGCCGCGATTTCGTTGCCAACGTCAGTCACGAGCTGCGCACGCCGCTCACGGCTCTGATGGGGTTTATCGAAACGCTCAGAGGCCCCGCGCGCAACGATGATGCAGCGCGCGACCGGTTCCTCGACATCATGGAAGGCGAAGCGGGCCGGATGAACCGTCTGGTCGGGGATCTGCTGTCGCTCAGCCGTGTAGAGGACGAAGAACGCGTCAGGCCGAAGGACGCCGTTGAACTTGGCGGTCTGCTGGGCAGCGTGCTGCGGACCCTGACTCCGCTTGCAACAGAGGCCGGCGTAACACTGAACTGCGAACTGCCGGAAGCGCCCGTCCAGCTGACCGGGGATCAGGATCAGCTGATGCAGGTGTTCACAAACCTGGTGGAGAACGGCATCAAATACGGCGGCAGCGGTGGTCTTGTTACCGTGCGGGTTGCGCCACCCGGGCGGGATCCGTCGCTGCGTGCCGACGGTGTGCGGATTGACGTGACCGATCATGGCCCTGGCATTGATGCTCAGCATCTTCCCCGGCTGACAGAAAGGTTTTACCGTGCGGACAGTCACCGCAGCCGGGCGCTTGGCGGGACGGGGCTGGGCCTTGCTATCGTCAAACACATCATAAACCGTCACAGGGGGCGTCTGCGGGTGGAAAGCGAGCCGGGGCAGGGCGCCTGTTTCACGGTGATTCTGCCGCTGCGCCCGGATGAACTGCGCGGCTGACCCCGCAGGCACACGGACATGACGGGCTTTTCAGAGCTTTTCTGACCTTTTTGCCGCCACCCGGACACCTGTCATAAAACTGTTACGCAACTGTCACAAAAGCATTGCGCGTAGACCTTAATCCACCGGTCAAGATCGCCATTGGGGGTGATCAGGTAAGCGAAAAAATGACAGGAGACACCATGTCGTTCGTAAAACTCACAACATCCGCGCTGGCGCTGGCTGCGCTGTCGGCCACAACCGCTGCAGCCCGGGATCAGGTTCAGGTCGCAGGGTCGTCCACCGTTCTGCCTTATGCGTCCATCGTTGCGGAAGCTTTCGGCGAAAACTTCGACTTTCCGACACCGGTTGTTGAATCCGGAGGCTCCTCGGCTGGCCTCAAGCGCTTCTGCCAGGGCGTAGGCACCGAGCACACCGACATCGCAAACGCATCCCGCGCGATCCGCGAAAAAGAGATCAAGGCCTGTGCTGAAAACGGTGTGACTGACATCATCGAAGTCCGCATCGGCTACGACGGCATTGTTTTCGCAAGCCAGTTTGACGGTCCTGCCTACACGGCCTTTTCGCAGTCTGACATTTTCAACGCGCTCGCTCCGAAAGTGATGGTGGACGGCGCGCTGGTCGACAACCCCTACACCAAATGGTCGGATTTCAATTCCGATCTGCCTGACGCAGAAATCCTCGCCTTCATTCCGGGCACCAAGCACGGCACCCGCGAAGTTTTCGAGGAAAAGGTAATTGCAGCGGGCTGCGAAGCAACAGGTGCGATGGAAGCGATGATCGCGGGCGGTATGTCCGAAGATGACGCCGAAGATGCCTGCCTTGAAGTCCGCACCGACGGCCGGTCTGTGGACATTGATGGCGACTACACAGAGACGCTGGCATCCATCGACGCCAACAGCAACGCCATCGGCGTGTTCGGCCTCGCATTCTACGAGAACAACACCGATAAGCTGAAAGTGGCGACAATGGCGGGCGTAGAGCCCACAACCGAAACCATCGCTGCGGGTGAGTATCCTGTGTCGCGTCCGTTGTATTTCTACATCAAGAAAGCACACATCGGCGTCATCCCGGGCCTGAAAGAATTCGCTGAGTTTTTTGTCGCGGATGAGATCGCAGGCCCCGATGGTCCTCTGGCGGAATATGGTCTGGTGTCTGACCCGGAACTGGCTGCAACGCAGGAAGCCGTGTTCGACGAAGCCGTCATGGGTGGCGGCAGCTGATCCTGACGGATTAATCCAACACAGGTGGCGGGCGGCTCTGGCGGCCCGCTGCAAACCCGGGATCACGCAATGGTCCCATCAGGTGTCTTCGGGGGAACCATGTCACTACTCTGGCTTTCACTGCTGATCCTTGCGCTCTCGGCGGCAGGATTTGTGCTTGGCCGCAGACGCGCGCTGGCCAGCGCAGGGGGCGACAGCAGGCTGCTGCATTCCCTGCCGGTCTACTATGGATCAAACGCCTTCCTGAAGTCACTGGTACCCGCCGCGGGCCTGCTGATCTTCTGGATGCTGGCACAACCGCTGGTGATCGAAAACCGGGTTTCAGGCATGATACCGGAGAGCGAAATATCGGAAGGGTCCAGCATGGGGCTCGTGATGTCGGAAGTCCGCCGCATCGCCGATGGCCTGGATGCTGCCGTTGCCGCCGGAACAATCGATGCGGACACTGCGGATGCCACTTCTGCTGACCCACAGACAATTACGCAGGCCCTGAAAGACGCGGGACAGGTCGTCACGACCGATCTGACCGGGCCGGTCCTGGCTGCAGCGCAAGTTTATCGCGACATGAGCACCGGCTCGAACCTGCTGATGACAATCGCGGTGCTGATCGTCGGTGTCGCCGGTGCCGCATGGGGCACGATGGAAAGCGGGCGTGATTTCCGGGCCCGCAACGTTGTTGAACAGGGTATTCTGGCAATCCTGATTGCCGCGGCCTCTGTCGCGATCCTGACGACGGTGGGGATCATCCTGTCGCTGGTCTTCAACACGGTCGAGTTCTTCCGTCTTTACCCCGCGGCTGAGTTCTTCACCCTGCTGGAATGGGCGCCGAGCTTTTCCGGGCGCGGCGGGGCCTCAAGCCTTGGCATCCTGCCGCTGCTTTGGGGAACAATCTATATCTCCATCGTCGCCCTGCTGGTCGCTGTGCCGATCGGGCTCTACTCCGCGATTTACCTCTCTGAATACGCAACGCCGCGCGTCCGGGGCATTGCTAAGCCGCTGCTGGAAATCCTCGCCGGTATCCCGACAATTGTTTACGGGCTCTTTGCGCTGCTGACCATCGGACCAATGCTGGTCTCTGTGTTCGGCAATGAAGGTCTGGGCTGGATGGGCGGCGGTCGCTCTGTCATGACAGCAGGGATCGCCATGGGGATCATGCTGATCCCGTTTGTCAGTTCCCTGTCGGATGACATCATCAACGCGGTTCCGCAGTCGCTGCGCGACGGCTCTTACGGGCTGGGCGCCACGCGGTCTGAGACCATCCGCCAGGTCGTCCTGCCGGCGGCTCTGCCGGGTATTGTTGGTGCCATCCTGCTGGCCGCCAGCCGCGCCATCGGCGAGACGATGATCGTGGTGCTGGGGGCAGGGGCGGCGGCGCGGCTTTCTCTCAACCCCTTTGAGGCCATGACAACCGTCACCGCCAAGATCGTTTCACAGCTGACAGGTGACAGCGACTTCGCCTCGCCCGAGGCGCTTGTGGCCTTCGCGCTGGGGATCACCCTTTTTGTGCTGACCCTCTGCCTGAACGTCTTTGCCCTTTATATCGTGCGCAAATACCGGGAGCAGTACGAATGACCGATGCAACCACCCCCGTCCCGGCGAAGGCCCGCCGGTCTGTATCACTGACATCACCCGATGCCCGCACACAGAAGCGCAAGGCGGCCGAGGCCCGTTTCCGGATGTATGGCATTGCGGGTATCGCGACGGGCATTTTCTGCCTGATCGTTCTGCTGACCTCTATCATTGCCAGCGGCACAGGCGCATTCCAGCAGACCTTTATCAACGTATCCGTCTATCTGGACCCGGCCAAGCTGGACAAAAAGGGCAACCGCGATCCCGCAGACCTCGCCAAAGTGTCCACCTTCGGCTACACGCCATTGGTCCAGCAGGCCCTGTTTGATGCGGTGCAGGCCGCAGAAATCGAAACGCCTCTGGAAAAGCGCAAGGACATGAAGGCGCTGATCTCTGCTTCCGCCGCCGCACAGGTGCGGGACGTCGTGCTGTCGGACCCTGCGCTGATCGGTGAAACGGTGGACTTCCGTATCCTCGCCTCCAGCCGGGTGGACGGATACCTCAAGGACCGGGTGAAGCGCGAAGATGTGGCGCGTGACAAGAATATTGACGCAGAGCATCTCGATCTGGTCGACGCCCTGGTGCCCCTGGGTGTGATTGAGAAAACCTTCAATATGGATTTCATCACGGGTGCTGACGCCTCCGAGAGCCGTGCCGAGGCGGCAGGGATTGGCGTGGCCATGATGGGATCATTTTTCATGATGCTGGTGGTACTGGTGCTGTCACTGCCCATCGGCGTGGCCGCGTCCATCTACCTTGAAGAGTTTGCGCCAAAGAACCGCTGGACCGACCTGATCGAAGTGAACATCGCGAACCTTGCTGCGGTGCCTTCCATCGTCTTCGGTATCCTTGGTTTAGCCGTGTTCATCCAGTTCATGCACCTGCCGCAATCGGCGCCACTGGTCGGCGGGCTGGTGCTGACACTGATGACGCTGCCCACGATCATCATCTCGACACGCGCCTCACTCAAAGCCGTGCCGCCCTCCATCCGGGACGCGGCTCTTGGGGTAGGGGCGTCGAAAATGCAGGCAGTCTTCCATCATGTTCTGCCGCTCGCCGCACCTGGCATTCTGACCGGCACCATCATCGGGCTGGCGCAGGCGCTGGGGGAAACAGCTCCGCTGCTGCTGATCGGTATGGTCGGATTTATTGCCTCCAACGCGCCCGACGGGATCGCCAGCGGCCTGCTTGACCCGAACTCCGCCATGCCCGCGCAGATTTACGAGTGGGCCAAACGCGCCGATCCGGCCTTTTACGAACGTGCCTGGGGTGGCATTATCATCCTGCTCGCGTTCCTGATTTCGATGAACACCCTTGCCGTTATCCTGCGCCGCCGCTTTGAGCGCCGCTGGTAAGACAGGAGCCCGAACATGAACGATATGAGAATACTGGAGAGAACCGTGGACACCAATGAGGTCAAGATCGCCGCAAAGGGCGTCCAGGTCTATTATGGCGACACACATGCCATCAAAGACGTGAATGTGGACATCCAGGACCGGACCGTGACCGCATTTATCGGTCCCTCGGGTTGTGGAAAGTCGACTTTTCTACGCTGTATCAACAGGATGAATGACACCATTGACGTAGCTCGCGTCGAAGGTGACATCCGCATTGACGGCGAAGACATCTACGACAAACGTGTGGACCCGGTGCAGCTGCGGGCCAAGGTCGGCATGGTATTTCAGAAACCGAACCCTTTTCCGAAATCGATTTATGACAATGTGTCCTATGGGCCGCGCATCCACGGCCTGGCCAAGAACAAGGCAGAACTGGATGATATTGTTGAACAATCCCTGCGCAGCGCCGCCCTGTGGGACGAGGTAAAGGACCGGCTCAACGCACCGGGCACCGGGTTGTCCGGTGGACAACAGCAGCGCCTGTGCATCGCCCGCGCGGTTGCCACCGAACCGGAAGTGCTGCTGATGGATGAACCCTGTTCGGCGCTTGACCCGATCGCCACAGCCCAGGTCGAGGAACTGATCGACGAGCTGCGCCAGAATTATTCGGTGGTCATCGTGACCCACTCGATGCAGCAGGCCGCGCGGGTCAGCCAGCGCACCGCGTTTTTCCACCTCGGAAACCTCGTGGAATACGGTGAAACGGGTCAGATCTTCACCAACCCCGAAGATCCCCGCACAGAAAGCTACATCACAGGCAGGATCGGATAAATGGTTCAGGATCAACATATTGCATCGGTTTTTGACCGCGATCTCGAAGCCATCCAGGCGCAGATCATGAAAATGGGCGGGCTTGTCGAGGCGGCCATCCGCGAAAGCGCGCAGTCGCTGGATACCCGCGACGAGGAACTGGCGGAGAAGGTGCGCAAAGCGGACCGGACAATCGACGATCTGGAAGAAATGATTAACGAAGAAGCGGCCCGCGTTATCGCCCTGCGTGCTCCCATCGCACGCGACCTGCGGCTCATTCTCAGCGTGATCAAAATCAGTGCGAACCTGGAGCGCATTGGTGACTATGCCAAGAACATGGCCAAACGCACCGGCGTGTTGGCCCAGATGGCACCGGTGGATGACAGCACGGGGGCCCTGCGCCGGATGTCCCGAGAGGTTGAGAAGATGCTCAAAGACGCGCTCGATGCCTATGTCCAGCGGGATGCTGAACTGGCGACCAGTGTCATCCTGCACGACCGCGATGTGGACCAGATGTATAATGCGCTGTTCCGCGAGTTCCTGACCTTCATGATGGAAGACCCGCGCAACATCACGGCCTGCATGCACCTGCATTTCATTGCCAAGAACGTGGAGCGGATGGGTGATCACGTAACGTCGATCGCAGAGCAGGTTGTGTACCTTGTCACCGGCGAACACCCCGAAGACGCCCGGCCCAAGGCGGACAAAACCTCTGTCACCACTGTAGGGCAGGGCTGATGTCAGCCGATCAGCCACGCGTTCTCGTCGTCGAGGATGAGCCCGCACAGCGCGAGGTACTGGCCTATAACCTGGAAGCGGAAGGGTTCGCGGTCAGCAGGGCCGAGGATGGTGAGGAAGCGCTCATGCTTGTGGACGAGCAGGCGCCGGACGTCATCGTGCTGGACTGGATGATGCCGAACCTGTCGGGTATCGAAGTCTGCCGAAGGCTCAAAATCCGCAGCGAAACACGCGGCATTCCGGTCATCATGCTGTCGGCCCGCTCCGAAGAGGTCGACCGTGTGCGCGGCCTTGAAACCGGCGCAGATGATTATGTAATCAAACCCTATTCCGTGCTGGAACTGATGGCGCGGGTGCGCAGCCAGCTGCGCCGCGTCCGGCCTGCTGCGTCCGGAGAGCGTCTGGAGTATGAAGACATCGTTCTGGACGCCACAAGCCACCGGGTGAACCGGGGCGGGGACGAGCTGCGTCTCGGACCCACCGAATTCCGGCTGCTGTCCACTTTCATGGAAAAACCGGGCAGAGTGTTTACCCGCGAACAGTTGCTGGACCGTGTCTGGGGGCGCGACATCTATGTCGATACGCGTACGGTTGACGTGCACATCGGCAGGCTGCGCAAAGCGCTGACGCAGCACGGCGGCAGCGATCCGCTGCGTACGGTACGCGGCGCAGGCTACGCGCTCGGCTGATCAGGCAGCGGCGGCGCGAAGCCCCAGAATCGCGCGCGCCTGTGCCGGTGTAGCGACGGGACGTTCGTATTTTTCGCAAAGCTCTGCTGCCCGACGGATCAGTGCTGCATTCGACGGAGCGAGCGTATTCCGGTCGAGACGCACATTGTCCTCCAGACCGGCGCGTGTATGCCCGCCCGCAGCGATTGCCCATTCGTTCACCTCGATCTGGGCCGGACCGATGCCAGCCGCACACCACGCAGCTTCTGGGGCACGTTTGCGAATGGTTTCAACGTAAAAATCGAACACCTCGCGGTCTGCAGGCATCGCATTCTTCACGCCCATTACGAACTGCACGTAAAGCCGGCCAAAGAGCAGGCCCGCTTCATGCATCCGGATGGCATGCAGCACATGACTGAGATCAAAGGCTTCGATTTCCGGCACAATTTCGTGGGTCTGCATTTCGGAGGAAAGCCAGGCCACCAGATCTGGCGGGTTTTCATAAACCCGCGTCGGGAAGTTGTTTGATCCCACAGACAAAGACGCCATGTCAGGCCTCAATGGCAGCATACCGCCGCGCTCCTGACCAGCGCCTGACCGACCACCGGTGGAAAACTGGATGATCATCCCGGGACAGTGTTTTTCGACCGCTTCTTTCAGCGCGGCAAACTTTTCCGGATCGGAAGACGGGGTCTGATCTGCATTCCGGACATGCGCATGACAGATCGACGCGCCAGCTTCGAAAGCCTCATGGGTGCTCTCGACCTGTTCCTGTACGGAGATCGGGACCGCAGGGTTGGCAGCCTTGGTCGGCACACTGCCGGTGATTGCGACACACAGGATGCAGGGATCTGACATTATCTATCCTTTACAGAGGTTTGTCGGCGCGTTTCTGGCCATATGGGACGACCGGGCAGGAGACAACCGCATTCGCGCGACAGTAGCTTTTCCGCCCCCGGCAGTTCAAGTGCCCGGGTGCTTGCTACGGGGTGCCGCCAATGCACAACACGCAACGGGCACTCACCAGCAACAATTGTGCCTGGGCCGCCCAATCATTTCCAATCCCTGCGCAAAAGGGGCAGGGGACAGAAAACAGTTGAAATCAGTGTGTTTCCGACGTTTAAGCCCCGTGAATGAAGCAGAAAGCGACCTGCGCAATTTTTCAGTGAACAAAGAGACCATTATGAGTAACGCCAATCTTGCACCTATTCCTGAACTCTATGTTTCCCACGATTCCGCACAGAAACTGAAAGCGGAAGCTTCCGGGCTGATCAGCCATGACCTGTCTCCGCGTCAGATCTGCGATCTGGAACTGCTCATGAATGGCGGCTTCAATCCACTGCGCGGATTTCTGTCCGAGGAAGACTATAACTCCGTGGTCGAAAACATGCGGCTGGCGGATGGTGCGCTGTGGCCAATGCCCATCACGCTTGATGTCTCGGAAAAGTTCGCGGAAGGCCTCGAGATAGGCCAGGACATTGCCCTGCGTGATCAGGAAGGCGTGATCCTGGCAACGATGACAGTCACAGACCGCTGGACTCCGAACAAGTCGCGCGAAGCGGAAATGGTTTTTGGCGCAGACGACGACGCACACCCGGCCGTCAACTACCTGCACAACTCTGCAGGCAAGGTGTACCTCGGCGGGCCAATCACGGGCATTCAGCAACCTGTGCACTACGATTTCAAAGCGCGCCGTGACACACCAAACGAAATGCGTGCCTATTTCCGGAAGCTCGGCTGGCGCAAGATCGTAGCGTTTCAGACACGGAACCCATTGCACCGCGCGCACCAGGAACTGACGTTCCGCGCCGCACGCGAAGCACAGGCGAACCTGCTGATCCACCCGGTTGTCGGCATGACCAAACCAGGCGACGTGGACCACTTTACGCGCGTGCGCTGCTACGAGGCCGTGCTGGACAAATATCCGGCAGCAACAACATCCATGAGCCTGCTGAACCTCGCCATGCGCATGGCAGGTCCGCGCGAAGCTGTCTGGCATGGCCTGATCCGGAAAAATCATGGCTGCACGCATTTTATCGTCGGACGTGATCATGCCGGACCAGGTAAGAACTCCGCCGGAGATGACTTTTACGGCCCTTATGACGCGCAGGAACTATTCCGTGCACACGAGGCGGAAATGGGCATCGAAATGGTCGATTTCAAACATATGGTCTGGGTCGAGGACCGTGCACAATATGAGCCGATGGACGAGATCCAGGACAAGGACAGCGTCACTATTCTGAATATCTCGGGCACAGAACTGCGGCGTCGCCTCAGAGAGGGCCTGGAGATCCCGGAATGGTTCTCATTCCCGGCCGTGGTCAATGAACTGCGGCGCCGTTATCCGCCACGCAATCAGCAGGGTTTCACGGTGTTTTTCACCGGCTTCTCCGGATCAGGCAAATCGACGATTGCAAATGCGCTTCTGACCAAACTGATGGAAATGGGTGGACGTCCGGTCACGCTGCTGGATGGCGACATCGTGCGTAAGAACCTCAGCTCGGAACTTGGCTTCTCCAAAGAGCACCGCGATCTGAACATCCGTCGGATCGGCTATGTCGCATCGGAAATTACAAAGAACGGCGGTATTGCGATCTGTGCGCCGATTGCACCTTACATGACAACACGAAGAGCCGTGCGCGAAGATGTCGAGCAGTTCGGCGCATTCATCGAAGTGCATGTTGCCACATCAATCGAAGAATGCGAGCGCCGCGACCGCAAGGGTCTCTATAAAATGGCGCGCGAGGGCAAGATCAAAGAGTTCACCGGTATTTCGGATCCGTACGAAGTTCCGGAGAACCCGGAGCTCCGTGTGGAAACAGAAAACGTCGACGTCGACAACTGCGCGCATCAGGTTCTTCTGAAACTCGAAAGCATGGGTCTGATTTCGGCCACAGGGAGCTTCTGAAGAGTTTTCCGGAAAGTTGCTGATTATCAATGACCTGGCAATCTTTATAATTTACATAATACAGATTATACAAACTACATGTGTCACACAGAGGCCGCGGTTGCGGCCTTTGTTGTTTGCGATGACGCACCATGCTGGACAGAGACCAGGCCCCCTGTTTAAGGGTCTCGGTATAACCATGAGAGCGTTGTGCTATGACATCTTTGCTGATCCTGAACGGCCCGAACCTGAACCTCCTCGGTACACGGCAACCTGACGTATACGGCCGGACGACGCTGACTGACATCGAATCGATGTGCAAGAACCACGCACAAGCCATTGGGATCAATGCGGAATTTCAACAATCAAACCATGAAGGCGCACTGGTCGACAGCATTCACGCGGCGCGCGGGACACATGACGGCATCATTCTGAACGCAGGTGCTTATACACACACCTCAATTGCCCTGATGGACGCCCTCGCCTCGGTCGAGCTGCCCGCTGTCGAACTGCACCTCAGCAACGTGCACGCACGCGAGGAGTTCCGCCACACGTCGTATATTGCGAAGGTCGCGATCGGTATCATCTGCGGCTTTGGCGCCCGGGGATATCTGCTCGCAATGGATGCGCTGGTCTCGCATCTTACGAAAGACTGACGCTTTAATTACGCGCGGTTAAGTATTGAATTAAATAAAAAAGAGCGCCCCGAGGCGCTCTTTTCCGTTTTGTCTGAAT
The DNA here is from genome assembly GCF_042055075.2 of Roseobacter phycocola. Lineage (GTDB taxonomy): Bacteria > Pseudomonadota > Alphaproteobacteria > Rhodobacterales > Rhodobacteraceae > Roseobacter. The sequence goes on from NZ_CP194010.1 coordinate 1,474,537, forward strand.
GACTGAAAGATCAGCCTTTGGCGGCTTTCGCAACTTCAGCTGCAAAGTCTTCTTTTACAACTTCGATGCCTTCACCAACTTCGAGGCGTACAAAGCCGGTGATCGTTGCGCCTGCTTCCTTGGCCGCATCGCCAACTGTAAGATCGGGGTTCACAACGAAAGACTGGTTCACCAGCGTGACTTCGGACATGTACTTTTTCATGCGGCCGACGATCATTTTTTCGATGACCTGCTCAGGCTTGCCGCTTTCGCGCGCGATGTCGATCTGAACCTGCTTTTCTTTTTCGACGACAGCCGGGTCAAGGTCATCCTCAGACAGCGATGCCGGGTTCACAGCTGCGATGTGCATCGCAACCTGCTTGCCGAAGGCTTCGTCGCCACCCTGCAGGCCAACCAGAACACCGATCTTGCCCATGCCCGGTGCAGCCGCGTTGTGGACGTAAGACACAACCGTTTCTGCATCGATGGCAGACATACGGCGTACAGACATGTTTTCGCCAATCACGGCAACGGCGTCGGTCACTGTCTGTTCAACGGTTTTGCCGTCCAGATCAGCCGCTTTCAGTGCATCAACGTCAGCCTGACCCAGCGCCACACCCGCGATACCGGCAACCATCTTCTGGAAGTCAGCGTTTTTGCCCACGAAGTCGGTTTCCGAGTTCACTTCAACGGCGACACCGTGTCCGCCCTCGACTTTAACGGCCACAAGACCTTCCGCTGCGGTCCGTCCGGACTTCTTGGCAGCCTTGGCAAGGCCCTTGGTCCGCAGCCAGTCAACTGCTGCTTCCATGTCGCCGCCGTTTTCGGTCAGTGCTTTTTTTGCGTCCATCATGCCTGCGCCGGTGCTGTCGCGCAGTTCTTTGACCATAGATGCTGTAATCGCCATCTCAGGTTCTCCTTTAAACTGATAGGTTCCGGGGCAGGTGCACCCTGCCCCGTATGTCATGCGTCAGACAGTGCCGGGTTTCAGGCCTCGGCGGGTGTCTCAGCAGCAGCTTCAGCCGGCGCTTCTTCTGCAACAGCTTCTTCCGCAGGTGCTTCTTCCATGGCGCCAAGGTCAACGCCTGCCGCACCCAGTTGTGCAGACATACCGTCGAGCGCCGCACGGGCCGCCAGATCGCAGTACAGCGCAATGGCACGTGCCGCGTCGTCGTTGCCCGGAATAATGTAGTCGATGCCGTCCGGCGCGCAGTTGGTGTCGACAACGGCCACAACCGGGATACCCAGTTTATTGGCTTCGGCAACAGCCAGCGCTTCTTTTTTAACGTCGATGACAAAGAGCAGGTCCGGACGTCCGCCCATTTCGCGGATACCGCCAAGGGAAGCCTGCAGTTTGCCCTGGTCACGTTCCATGCCCAGACGCTCTTTCTTTGTCAGGCCGGAAAAGCCCTGTTCCGCCTGCTCATCAATCGCTTTCAGACGGTTGATCGACTGGGACACGGTCTGCCAGTTGGTCAGGGTGCCGCCGAGCCAGCGGTGGTTCATGTAATATTGTGCGCATTTTTCTGCGGCATCTGCGATCGGCTGCTGCGCCTGACGTTTAGTGCCAACAAAAAGTATGCTGCCGCCTTTTGCGACGGTTTCACGGATCACATTCAGCGCCGCGTCCAGCATGGGAACGGTCTGTGTGAGGTCCATGATGTGGATGCCGTTGCGCGCGCCGTAAATGAAGGGACCCATGCGTGGGTTCCAGCGCTGTGTCTGGTGGCCGAAGTGAACGCCGGCTTCGAGCAGCTGGCGCATTGTGAACTCTGGAAGAGCCATGTGCGTATACCTTTCCGGTTTTATCCTCGGCGGGGGCATGACAGTTTTCTGCCAACCGGCGGACCCTTGGGGATGTCTCCCCCAATAAGCCCAAACCCCGCCTGCGGGTTTCAGTGCGCGCCGTATAGGACAGGTTTGGCACTGCTGCAAGCCCCGATTGGCTGTGACGGCACGGCGCTCTTGCCAGCAGGCAAATCCGGCCCTTAAAGTAGCCCGGAAAAAGGCCGCACAGATGGCCTCATAACCACCGGGAGTAAATATGAACACCATCCTGAAAGCTGTTACAGTCTCGGCTGTACTGTCTCTGCCAGGCGCCCTTTCCGCGGAGGTCCTGAACCTTTCGCCGGCCGATCCGCAACCCGGCGCAGGGTCTCTGTCACCGGGTCTCGCCGTTGAGTATGCGTATCCAAGCGATGTCCGCACAGTCAGAGACGCCAAAAGAGCGCTGGACCGCCGTTCTGAAAAGGGTCCCGCGCTGCGCGGCCTGTCCTATGATGACACCAAAGAAGGTGCTCCGACAATGACGGCGAAGAAACCGATGAAGGTGGCCGCCGCCATCACCGGGTACATCAAATTCGACGCTGCGGGCTCGTATACACTCGACTTTCTGAACAATGACGGGCTGGAGCTCTTTATTGGCGGCCAGCTGGTGGCAGATTATGACGAGGTCCATGCCTGCGGGTACGCGGGTGAAATGGAGGTCGAGGTGCCCAGTGCGGGATACTACGCACTCGAAGCCACCTATTTCCAGCGCAAAGGCACGGCCTGTCTGATGATGGAATGGGGCCCGGACAGCGACGGGCTGGAACTGGTTCCCGACAGCGCGTTTTTCCACTGATCCCCGCCGGGAGCGTTCAGCCTGAATGAGCGCTCCTGACGGCCGCTTCGCAGGCTGCCGCCAGTGACTTGCGGTTATCAAAGTCGCGCACCTTCAGAGGCGGATGGCAGACGATATCTGCCGCGCCGCCACCGCCATACGCCAGTACATGCAGAAAATGGCCGCCGAAGGTCATGTCGCCCCACCAGCCGAAGAAACGCGGGTCCTGCCCTTCTGGCGCATGATAGATCAGCGTGACCGGCTGAACGGCAAGTGTGTCGCGCAGCTCTTCTGCATAGAACGCCGCAAAGAGGGTGGTTTTGAAAGGCAGCACGCTCCGGCCATCACTGCTGGTCCCTTCCGGAAAAAACAGCAGGCGGTGCCCCACCGAAAGCCGCGTTCTAAAGAGATCGGCCTGACGCGCTGCCTGCGCGCGCGACCTTTCAATAAATACAGTGCCTGTCGCCCGGGCCAGCCAGCCGATGCCGGGCCAGCCGGCGACCTCAGCCTTTGAAACGAAATAGATGCGTTTCACAGCATTCAGCACGAAAATATCCAGCCAGCTGGAGTGATTGGTCACAACACCCCCCTGCCCCTGTGTCACCTGCCCGGTGACGCGAAGGCGGATCCCGAGCAGCCGCAGCGCGTTCCGGCACACGAAAACGGTGATGAACGGGGTCACAGGGCGTTTTTCGCCAAAAACGGGGCGCTCGATCAACCGAAGCAACAGCATCAGCACCAGACCGCCCAGCACCAGACACAGCAACGGCACACCGCGCAAAACGATCCTCGCCCACCCTGCGGGCCCTGGCGGCGGCATGTCCGGCGGTGGCGCATCGCCATACCACGTAGGCGTCATGCAGCACCGCCCTGATAAAGCATGGCCTGACGGTCATTCATTCGGGCCGTGTCCAGGATCAGGCACACATCGGTGGTATTGAAGGCGTGATCAACAAAGGCCCCCTCGCCCACAAAACCTCCAAGACGCAGGTATGCTTTTATCAGCGACGGCACTCTGACCATCGCCTTCCTGCGGTCCAGCTGATCTTCCGGGATCAGGTCCATGCGCTGAAACGCCCCGGCCTGCGCCCGGACCCGCAGGTCGGGCGGCGCAAGGTGTCTGTGATGCAGAAGGGAAAGCGGCTCGGCCAGATCCTCCACGTCCGTGCCGTGAAAACTGGCAACACCGAACAGAACATCGATCCCATGATCCCGGATATAGCCGGCCAACCCGCTCCACAGGTGATACATCGCCATGCCGCCCCGGTAATCCCGGTGAAGACAGGAACGGCCAAGCTCCAGCACCTGACGCCCCGCCGCCAGCAGCTGCGTCAGGTCGTATTCGTCTTCGCTGTAGAACTGTCCTGCTGCCCGCGCCTGATCCGCGCGCATCACCCGGTACACACCAACAATCCGGTCGTTTGTGTGGTCCGTCAGGATCAGATGATCGAAAAACGGGTCAAAGCGATCTCTTTCAAGCCGCGCATCGTGGTCGACCATCGGGCCGCCACCGCCCAGCTCCTCGACGAATACGTCATATCGCAGACGCTGCGCCGCGCGCAGTTCGTCATCCGTGGCAGCAAGTCTGACCGAAAATCTTGGCGCGGGGCTGTCGGTCATATCGGCGTTAACATCCAGGGTCGGTTGGGGATCGGAATTTTCATAAGGAATTCAGCATTCCTGCGCAACGCGACACAGTTGCACCGGTTTACAATCACCTGAAGGGCGTTAACCATTTGGAAAGGATGTTCAGCCATCAAAGACAGGGATCAGAGCAATACGGGCGCTATCAATGACGACCTTACCTTCGTCGCGGAAATTCACGGTCACCCGGCCACCGATGTTACTTTGCACCTGTCCGGTGCCCCAGTCAGGCTGTTCAGGATGACGCACCAGCATGCCCGGCGACAGAATTGCGTTAAGATCTTCCATGGCACCACACCCCTGCAGGAGACGACAGATGGGCAAAAGTGACGTAAACCTCGCCGCATTGATCGGCAGCCGCATCTGTCATGACCTGATATCGCCAATCGGCGCGATCAACAATGGTCTGGAACTGCTGGGTATGGCCGGTGGCGAAACCGGCCCGGAAATGGACCTTATTCAGGAAAGTGTCGGGAACGCCAGCGCGCGGATCCGGTTCTTTCGGATCGCCTTTGGGGCTGCCGGTGAACAGATGATGGGCCGTGCCGAAGTTGTGTCCATCCTGCGTGACCTGATGGAAGGCGCACGTCTGACAGTTGCCTGGGGGCCGATGGATGCACAGCCCCGCGCCGAGGTCCGGATGGCCTTCCTCGCGCTCCTTTGCGTCGAAGCGGCGATGCCCTACGGCGGACGGATTGAAGTGAGCGTCGAAGCCGGGCAGTGGACGCTTCATGGCCGCGCCGACAAGCTCAACATTGACGAACCTCTGTGGAACATCCTCGCAACGCAGGAGCCTCCAACAGACCTGCGTCCGGCACAGGTTCAGTTTGCCCTGCTGCCGCTCGTGGCCTCAGATGCCGGTCGCCGGGTTGTCACCGAAATCGCGACAGAAGATCTGCGCCTCAAGTTCTGAGCGTCCTCAGGCCCGGACGGTACCGTCTCCCTTGACGATGTATTTGAAGCTGGTGAGTTGCGCCGCGCCGACAGGGCCGCGCGCATGCATCTTGCCTGTGGCAATACCGATTTCTGCGCCCATACCGAACTCTCCCCCGTCCGCGAACTGGGTGGAGGCATTGTGCATCAGGATCGCGGAATCAAGTTCGTTCAGGAACCGCGATGCCACTGCCTCGTCCTCGGTGAGGATACAATCCGTGTGACTGGAGCCAAACTCACGGATATGTGCCATCGCTTCATCCACCCCCGAAACGGTCCGCGCGGCGATGATCATATCCAGGTATTCCTGACCCCAGTCTTCCGGAGCCGCCGACCGGATGCCTTCGATGCCGGCCAGCTTTTCGTCGGCCCGCACTTCAACGCCAGCATCCATCAGCGCCTGGAGCAGCCCGCGACCAACCGTCAGGGCTACGTCCTCGTGGATCAGCAGACACTCAGCCGCGCCGCAGATGCCGGTCCGCCGTGTTTTGGCGTTCAGCACCACCCGCAGCACCTTTTCGGGGTCCGCCGCAGCGTCGATGTAGATATGCACGATGCCTTCCAGATGCGCAAAGACAGGCACACGGGCCTCCTTTTGCACGAGGCCGACCAGCCCTTTGCCACCACGCGGGACGATGACATCAATTGTGTCCGTCATTGTCAGCATCTCACTGACTGCCGCCCGGTCACGGGTCGGCACCAGCTGGATCGCGTCCTCCGGCAGCCCCGCATCGCGCAGACCCTCGACAAGGCAGGCGTGCAGTGCAGACGAGGAATGGAAGCTTTCTGAGCCGCCCCGCAGAATAACGGCATTCCCTGCCTTAAGGCAGAGAGCACCTGCATCGGCGGTGACATTCGGGCGGCTCTCATAGATCACGCCTATCACGCCCAGCGGAGTCCGTACACGCTGGATATGAAGACCACTGGGCTGGGTCCAGTCCGCGATTACCTCTCCAACCGGATCGTGCTGAGCGGCCACCGCACGCAGCCCGTCCGCAATCGAACCGATGCGGTCATCGGTGAGAAGCAGACGATCCATCATAGCATCGGTCAGCCCCTTCTCGCGCCCGTAGGCCATATCCTGCGCATTGGCGGCCAGAATGGCTGCTTTGCGCGCCATCACGCAATCCGCCGCAGCCTCCAGCGCCGCCCGGCGCCGGTCTGCCGGCGTTGACGCCAGCACTGAGGCCGCCGCTTTGGCGCGACCTCCGATCTCAGCCATCAGGGCAGGGATATTGTCCATGTCTTTCATCGCTTTACGCCTTCTTTGGCCTTCAGTTTTCCGGGTGCGTGATTATCGCGCGTCAGCAGTGGTCTGCAGCGCCATGTCGTCCCGGTGCACGAGTGCAGCGCGCGCAGGATAGCCGAGAATACCCTCTATTTCATGTGATTTCCGGCCACAGATTTTCCGGGCTTCGTCGGCCGTATAGCGGGCAAGCCCCTGCCCCAGCACATGGCCCGCCGCATCTGCAATCTCCACCGGATCACCGCGACCGAAAGTGCCGGAAACACCGGTAACGCCCGCCGCCAGCAGGCTCTTGCCACCACGAAGCGCCCGGATCGCACCATCATCAAGGGCCACGCGACCCCGTGGTTTCATGGCCGCAATCCAGCCCTTTCGCGCAGCCTGTGGATCCGTCACGGCCGTAAACCAGGTGGCATTGGCCCCGTTCTCAAGCGATTTCAACGGATTGCGCACCGATCCTTCAGTAATCGCCATGGCACATCCGGCGGCGGTTGCGGTGCGGGCGGCCATGACCTTGGTCTTCATGCCCCCTTTGGACAACCCGGACCCCGCATCTCCCGCCATTGCCTCAATGTCAGACGTGATGCGGTCAATCACTGAAAAGCGGGTCGCGCCCGGGTCCTCTGCGGGATTTGCAGAATAAAACCCATCCACATCCGACAACAGGATGAGCTGATCAGCACCCACCGTCACAGCAATCTGCGCGGCCAGACGGTCATTGTCGCCAAAACGGATCTCGTCCGTTGCGGTTGTGTCGTTCTCGTTCACGATGGGTACCACACCCATCGACAGCAGTTGCTCAAGGGTCGCCCGGCTGTTCAGATAACGCCGGCGGTCTGCGCTGTCCTCAAGCGTGACAAGCACCTGTGCTGTTGTGATCCCATGGGGCGCGAGAACCTCTTCGTAGGCGCGGGCAAGCCTGATCTGACCCACCGCGGCAGCCGCCTGCGACTGTTCGAGCGCCAGTTCTGTTACGGGAAGACCCAAAACACCGCGACCCAGCGCGATGGAACCGGAAGAGACCAGAACCACCTGGCATCCCTTCCCGCGCAGCCAGGCCACATCAGCTGCAAGCGACGCAAGCCAGTCCTGACGCAGCGCACCGGTGTCACGGTCAACAAGCAGTGCCGAACCGATTTTGGCAACCAGCCGCCGCGCCGCCGTCAGGGACGCCATGGCTCTGCCTCCTCCACGGGTTTATGGCGCAGCCGGTCGTCATCAATCTGCCCCCGGAGGCCGCGGAGCACATCGGTTACACCTTCCCGCGCGACACCGGACATCAGCATGACAGAGCCACCTGCCGCCTGTTCCAGCTCAGCGCAGGCTGCTTCCCGTTCTTTGTCGTCCAGCGCGTCGATCTTGTTGAGCACTGTCACACGGGGTTTCTCCGCCAGATCACCGCCATAAGCTTCGAGCTCACCGATGATTGTCGCGTAATCCGCAGCAATCGTTTCTGACGTGCCATCCACCAGATGCAACAGAACAGCACAGCGCTCAACATGGCCCAGAAAAAGATCGCCCAGCCCCCTGCCTTCGGACGCCCCTTCGATCAGACCGGGAATGTCCGCCACCACGAATTCCGTATTGTCGACGCCGACCACTCCAAGGTTCGGATGCAGTGTCGTAAACGGGTAGTCCGCGATCTTCGGACGCGCATTTGATGTCGCAGCGAGGAATGTGGATTTGCCTGCATTGGGCAATCCCAGAAGGCCAACGTCCGCGATCAGTTTCAGGCGCAGCCAGAGCGTGCGTTCCACGCCATCCTGGCCGGGGTTCGCGCGGCGGGGGGCCTGGTTGGTCGCCGATTTGAAATGCAGATTGCCGAAACCGCCGTTGCCACCGCGTGCAAGCTGTACCCGCTGGCCGACTTCGGTCAGATCCGTGATCACCGTTTCCTGGTCTTCGTCCAGTATTTCCGTACCAACAGGCACCCGCAGTACGATGTCATCGCCATCCTTGCCGGTGCGCTGACGCCCCATGCCGGGCTGTCCGTTCTTGGCAAAGAAGTGCTGCTGGTACCGGAAATCGATAAGCGTGTTCAGACCCTCAACGGCTTCCGCCCAGACGGACCCGCCTGTGCCGCCATCGCCACCATCCGGACCGCCGTATTCAATATATTTCTCGCGGCGGAAGCTGACGCAGCCACCCCCACCCGCGCCGGACCGGATGTACACTTTGCACAGATCGAGAAATTTCATGTCCGTTTCCTAGCGCGCGCCGCAGGCGGGCTCAATTACAGTTTTCGCGTATAGGTCCACGTGGGTACAGTCGTATCCCGCGCCACTGAGAAGCTTTCCGCATCTCCCAGGTACTCAAATCCGCAATGCGTGAGAACGCGTGCCGAGGCCGGATTGTCCTGAAATACACTAGCAAACATCGTCTTGTTCTGCATCGGGTTGGCCTCCACCAACGCCTGAACAGCATCAGACGCAAGCCCGGTGTTCCAGTACGGCGGTGCAACCCAGTAACCGACTTCCGACTGCTCGCGGTCCATGCGTTCCAGCGAGATCAGACCCATCAGTTCCGACGCTCCGGCCTTGGTGCCGTCCATCGCCCAGACATCCTCGTCACGCTCATCCGCCATCGCACGGGCGACAAAAGCTTCGGTCATGCCTGGTGGCACAGGATGAGGTATTGATGTGGTCATACGCGCCACACGCTCATCGCCACCGTAAAGTTCAATCAGACCCATGTCAGAACGTCTCAGCGGACGCAGATCGAAACGTTCCGTTTCTATCACCGCCTGAACCGGGATCTTTTCCATTTCCATCGTCATGTCCCTCCTCCGAACAGTACGAACAGAACCGAAGCGACGGTCAGCGCCGCAAGGGTCCACATAAGATAGGGTTCCGCAGCCGTTCCCGCTACGGTCCGCGCAATCGCATCACCAGCAAGTGTCCACATGGGATGCAGCAGCAGCTGACAGCCGAGCAATACAGCGGCAATGGTTGCTGTCGCCTCAATCGCTGACGTCCCCGGCGCCACAAAGGCTGTGAAACCGCCGACAATCATCGCCCATGCCTTGGGGTTGAGCGGGTGCACGATCAGCCCGGCCGCAAATCCCGGGGCCTCGCCCTCTCCCCGGGTCGCGCCGAGACGCAGGTTGGCCACCTTCCACGCCAGCCAGATAATGTAGGCCGCCGAGGCGTATTTCAGCAGCGTAAAGACAAGAGGCGCGCGTTCCGCCAGTTCCATCAGGCCAAAACCCACCGGCCAGATCACCAGTTGCTTGCCCAGGGCAACGCCCAGAACAAAAGGTAGTGCCGCCCGGAAACCATACCGCGCACCTGTCGCCATCAGGGCCATATTGGCGGGCCCCGGCGTGCCGACCTGACTGGCGGCAAAAATCGCAAAACTGGTAACGGCTACAGACATGGTGGTTGTCCTGAAAGGCCTTTCTGGCTGCAAAGAAAAAGGGGACCGGCGGTATCGCCGATCCCCCTGAGTGTTTCATGTCCCTGAGGAAGGGCTTATTCTGCGGCCTCCGCCATTGGCAGAACAGAAATGAACGTACGGTTTTTGAGCCCCTTGTGGAACTTGACCGCGCCGTCGACTGTCGCAAAGATCGTGTGATCCTTGCCCATGCCGACGCCCTCGCCCGGCCAGAACTTTGTGCCGCGCTGACGTACGATGATGTTACCGGCAATAGCCTCCTGGCCGCCGTAGAGTTTCACACCAAGGCGACGACCTGCTGAGTCGCGGCCGTTACGGGATGAACCACCTGCTTTTTTATGTGCCATCTGGTCTCTCCTTAGCCTTTAGCCAGTTCTTTGGCCTGGTCGATCCAGCCTTCACGCTCGATCCGGCCTTTGAACGACAATTGCTCGTCCATAGCAGCTACGTCCGCGTCGGTCCATGCTGCGATCTGGGCGAATGTTGTGACGCCGGCAGCGTGCAGCTTTTTCTCAAGCGCCGGGCCTACGCCGGACAGCTTCTTGAGATCATCCGCGCCTGCAGCTGCCTTGGGTGCTTCTGCTTCGGCAGCTTTGGCTTTCGCCGGGGCTTTTTTCGGAGCGGCCTTCTTCGGGGCTGCTGCCGCAACGGCAGAAGCCGACACCGAACCCGCACCCATGGCAGCTTTTACGCCGGACTTGTCAGCACCGGATGTCAGGATGTCTGTCACTTTGACCAGCGTCAGTTTCTGACGGTGACCCTTTGTCCGCTTGGAAGAGTGCTTCCGGCGGCGTTTGACGAAGTTGATGACTTTCTCGCCTTTGACCTGATCGACGACTTCGGCCTGAACGCCTGCGTCTTTCACAAAAGGTGCGCCTACGACGGTTTTGTCACCGCCGAGCATCAGAACTTCGTTGAATTGAACTGTTTCGCCTGCGTCAGCTGCCAGTTTCTCGACACGGAGCATATCTCCGGCCTGAACTTTGTACTGCTTGCCGCCGGTCTTAAGAACCGCAAACATGCGTCTTTCCTTTTCTCTGCCGCGTCCTGTGGTCCCCGGATCCGGGCGTTTCGGCCTGCTGGCCACCTCGAACAGCGCATCCCGTCAGGGGATGTAAATTAAAACCACAACGGAAATCTGAATGGTCCCGCCGAGTGAAGCCGCCAGATGCACCAGTGGCCCGGCATTGTCAAGCATTGCGTTGGTCAGATATCGTTGCCCGCGGCGCTCAGGGCAAGTGCCCGGCCGAGCGCATAGGATATTTCGCTGAAAACACTGTCAAACCCGTCAAACAAAGCGGCATTCAGCGCCGTACCCGCATCCGTAACGGAAAAGGCAATATAGGCGTCCAGATCGCCCGCAGATACAGGTTGGTAAGCCATCAGCAGAAATGCCCCGAGCCAGCTTTCGGTGTCCGCCTCTATCTCTTCGCGCTGGCCATACACATCCGCAATCATCTGCTCGTCCGACTGTGTCAGCAGGCCCCCATCCGAAAGACCCAGGAGGAACTGATAATTGGATGTCATCGTGCCCGAGACATTGCGCTCCACGAGGTCGAGATCCTCAATATAGCTTTCGACCTGGCCGACTTTCGGGTCTCCTTCATCAAGGCTCCGCTCCCAGGCCTCTCTGGCTGCCTGCTCGACCGCAGGGTCTGACATCGCGGCTCTTGCAGCATTCTCAAGTGATACGATCCGGCCACCTGCTTCGGTGGAAAACCACCCGATTGCAGCCTCCATATCTTCCGGTGTCATCCCGCGCTGAAGCGCGGCACGCAGCCGTTCGTCCATACGCCGGCGGTCGTAAATTCTGTCCACCTGACCGGCAAAAAACGCGCCGCCCTGCCCCGCGATCATATCCTGATCAAGCTCACGCGCATATTCGAGGCCCTCTTCGCGCAGGATGCCGGTGACTTCGCTGACCCGCAGCAGATCCATCAGCACAGTCAGACGCGCGTCCGCCCACGCCGGCAAAGCAGGCGCAATCAGCAGAACCGAGAGGAGTACTGCGCGCAGCACGTCAGAGTTCCTGGTCGGGTTGCAGACCGCGTAGCTGTGCGGCCAGCGCTTCGTACCGGCCCGCCATGATCTCAAACTGTACCGCGTTCATCAGTGCATAAACCGTCTTCATCGTCGGATGTTCCAGCGCATCAGCATAATCGCTGATCTCGTCATCTGAAAACGCCTGATAGGTGTAGGCAGACCCCGACAGCGCAGAAAGCTGAAGACTGCGACGCAGTTCGCCTTCCTGCCTTTCCAGGTTTTCCCGCAGGTCTTTTTCATCCATCTGCAGTTCGATCACCCCGGCAACGGCAGCCGCCATCAGAAAGCGCACCTGCACCTCATGAATGGCATGAACTGATGCGTCCTCGGAACCAGTGGCAGCATTCAGCCGCTTGATCTCTTCCAGACGCGGCGATCCAATGCGTACCAGACCGGCGACGATGGCCTCGCCCGCTTCCTGTTTGAGATCATCATCCTCTTCAAGGTGGGAGGCGTTTTCAACTTCGACCAGCCGGCGGCCGAGATCCGACGTGTAGAAATCAACGGCGTGGGTCAGCATCTCGTCGTCCAGTGTCTGGGACAGAATTCCGATCGCTTCGTCGTGCATCAGACCCGTGTCAAAAACATCATCCGCCAGACGGGTCCAGCGGGCCCCGAATGCGTCCGCCTCCAGACCGAGCATCAGCGGCGCACTTTCAGCGCTCAGCCGGATGCTCTCCAGCGCAACATCAAAGCCCGTGATCTCAAGGAATTCCTCAAGCCGCTCTGTGTCCTGCACCGTTGCCTGCGCAGGCTGCCCGACTGTCATCGCTGTCATCACCAGCGCCGCAAATCCGGCGCGCAGGGAAAACGTCATGTCCGATACCTCATTTACCCGTTTGCGCGAAACGTAGTGGTTTAAAGATAAGGAGCAATGAAAATTCCCGTGTAACGCGGGATTTGGCTAATCTTCCCTTGCCAGCAGGGTCAAAGCCCTCTAAATCCGCCTCCACCAAGACCCCCGCGGAGAGGTGCCGGAGTGGTCGAACGGGGCGGTCTCGAAAACCGTTGTGGGTGCAAGCCTACCCAGGGTTCGAATCCCTGTCTCTCCGCCATTTTTCCCAGGCCAGGCTGCAACTGCCGCGCTGCGAATGCTGGCGCGATTTTTGGACTGCGGGATTATTCGCGTTCGACCCGATGGAAATCCGGCCGCGTTAACCTTTGATTTTATTTCGATTCTTCGCGCCTCACGCCTCCGTGATGGCGTTTTGAGGTTTTCTTCCGAATAAATCCCGCAGCTGGCGCGTTTTCATGGTGTGGACGCGGTGTTCACTGACTTTGGGAGGCTCCAACACATGAAATTCATTGCAGGTATCGCCGGCGCTGCAGCGCTTTGTGCCACAACAGCTCTGGCCGGAGGCCACGCCAACTGGTCATCGGTTGATGACCAGTCGAGCGTCGCGTTCGGCTCTGTCAAAAACAGCGAGTTCGGAGAAGTCCATCACTTCACCGATGTATCCGGCAAAGTGAGCGAAGCCGGAGCCATGGAAATCAGCATCAATCTTGCATCGGTCCAGACCAATATCGACATCCGCAACGAGCGGATGAACGAACATGTTTTTGGCGCAGGCGGTCTCACCGCGACATTGACAGGCCAGATCGACATGGAAGCGCTGGCCGAACTTGGAAACGGCGACACCATGCTCACGGACATTGAAGCGGAACTGAGCTTTGCCGGCACAGAAAACGATATCGAAGCACGCATGCTGGTCGCACGGCTGGGAGATGACCGGGTTCTGGTGACGACAGCTGATTTCATCATGCTGTCTACCGACGATCTGGGGATCACCGCAGGCATCGACAAACTGATGGAACTGGCCTCGCTCGACAGCATTACGCGGGTCACGCCAGTGTCAGTTCGCATGGTCTTTGAAAAGTGACATAATGCGTAACGAGTTAGTCCCCGTGATGCCCTCTGGCGCATCCGGGGGCGGTTACGCCGTGCATCGTCCGGCGACGCAACAGAATGGAACGCGCCTTGACCCACGCGAAAACCGGCGAATGACCATCTGGCGGCGGAAAGCAACCGCTGAACGTATCAGCGACGCCTTGCCGGACATTTTCCCGCGCCTGTGGCGCTACAGTCTGTCCCTTACCGGCAACCGGGACGCGGCAGACGATCTTGCACAGGCCGCCTGCCTGCGCGCGATGGAGAATGCCGCGCGGTTTGATGAAGGCACGCGACTGGATGCATGGATGTTCCGGATCACGCATAATCTATGGATCAGTACATTGCGCAAAAACGCTGTCCGCACAGGCGGCGGCCTTGTGACCGTCGACGATACGGTATTAACGGACCCGGGACCCGGACCGGAACGACAGGCGATGAACAGGGAAGTCCTGAGCGCTGTGCTGCAGCTGCCGGAAGCTCAGCGGGTGGCTGTTATTCTTGTTTATGCGGAAGGGTACAGCTATCGCGAGGCAGCCGGCATTCTGGATGTGCCTATTGGGACAATCATGAGCCGCCTTGCAAGCGCACGGTCAGTACTGGGACAGAAATTCGGCGATCAGGAGACGCAGGATGCAAGATAGGTATTTCACGGACGAGGAACTTGTCGCCTACCTTGATGGCGAAACAGAACACGCGCCGGTGGATGTGATCCGGGAAGCTGTCGGGCGCAACCCGGCCCTTGCCCGCCGTGTTGCGGCCCTGCAGTTTGATGCGGGCGGGCTCGCTGAGGGATATCCGGCGCTTCTTCCGGCCCCGCGGTCGGGCGCGCCGGTTCGTGCGGCTACTCTGGCCGCCTGGCCGCGCAGTGCGTCAATTGCCGCTGCTGTGGCGCTGGCCGCAGGGATCGCACTTGGAACACTGATCCCGGACTCCCGTTCGGCTGGCTGGGTTGACTATGTCGCGGCGTACCAGGCGCTGTATTCCAGCAGTACACTGTCGCACATTTCCGCGGTTCCGGATGAACAGGCTTCAGAACTGGTCCGGGTCGGCGCGGCAATTGGCAAATCAATCTCGCTTGACCGGCTGAATGCTTTCCCGGAAGCAGATTACAAACGCGCGCAGGTTCTGAGTTTTGAGGGCAAGGCCCTGATACAACTGGCGTTCCTCACCAGCGCTGGCGAGCCGCTGGCGTTGTGCATTATCCGGTCTGCAGGCATGCCGTCAGACGCGCCGGAACTCTCGGAAATGGAGGGGATGCATGCGGCGCACTGGTCAGACGGCACTTATGAATATCTGCTGATCGGCGGGTCAGACGACGCGCTGATCAGACGGATCTCGTCGGGTTTTGCCAGTACCGGGGTCTGAAAGGCAGGCGGGCATAGCCACTTAACCCGCCGGTTGCACCCCTTCGGTAGCACCCTGTCCTGTGACAGGTTCAGGACGATGCTCAGCCATAAAGGTTCTGAGATCCTCAAAACTGAGCGGTTGCGCAAAGTGATATCCCTGCAGGGTAGAGCACCCCATGTCCATCATGAGGTCTGCGTGGGCCTCTGTCTCAACCCCTTCTGCCGTCACGGCGATCCCGAGGGAGCGAGATATATCAATAATTGACCGCACCATGTCGCGGCAGACGTCAGAATCCGGTGCACCAAGAACAAGACGCTGATCAATCTTCAGCACATGCGGATTGACCTGCATGAGGCTGATCATCGACGCGTGCCCGGAGCCAAAGTCATCAATCTCGATCTGCAGACCCTGATCGTGGATCAGATCGAGGGCAAAATCCAGGTACTCAGGCCGGTCATCAAGGAAAACTGACTCCAGAATTTCGAAGGACACACGTGTTTCCCGGAAATTCTGACCTGCAATCAGCTGGACCAGTTCCGGGTCCGCGATGCGGTCAGCGGTGACGTTGAAAGCCACTTTCGGCACCGGCATGCCCTCATCTTCGAGAGCCTTCACATCTGCCAGAGCTTTCTGCGTGACCATCCTGTCCAGACGCGTCAGAAGGGACAACTGGTCTGCCACCTCAAGGAATGCTGAGGGCGCGAGAATGCCACGCTCCGGCTGTTTCCAGCGGGCAAGAACCTCGACCCCAACGATCCTGCGTGAATTTGCGTCGAACTGGGGCTGGTAGAATGGCACGAATTCCCCCCTGTCCAGTCCGACACGAATAAGCTCTGCCGTGTCCCGGGTTTCAATCGCAGCGTGGTGAAGTTTCTCGTCGTAGACCGCCACCTGATTGCGGCCCGCAGATTTGGCGGCATAGAGCGCCGTATCCGCCGCACGCACAAGCTCGGGCGTTTCAATCAGGCCGCACCCCGAAGTTGCAATCCCGAAACTGGCACCGGTCTGGATCTGTTTGCCCTCGTACAGGATCGGCAGGACAATACGCGCTCGAATGCTTTCCGCAATGCTGCAGGCTTTTTCCAGATCGACACCCTGGCCCAGCAAAACGATGAATTCATCGCCACCAATCCGAACCGGCAGATCCGCACCGGAGACTTCTTCCCGCAAGATGCGTGCGACCTCACACAATACGTGATCGCCCGCTTCATGCCCCATCGTGTCGTTGACATTCTTGAAGTGGTCAAGATCGATACGGACGACGGAGGTTTCCCCGGCTGAAACCGCACGGGCACGTCTTTCAAACTCGGCGTTGAAACAGCGCCGGTTCGCAAGCCCGGTGAGTTCGTCATGCAGGGCCTGGTGTTCGATCGCCTCCCGGGCCTCGCGCAACCTCGCTTCCTGAGACTTGCGCTCGCTCACATCGCTGGAAATAGACATAAAGCCATAGGGCTTGTTGTCCTCATCGAACAGCGGGGCAATACTGATCCGGGCCCAGTAGGGAAAACCCAGCTTACTGTAATTCAGTAATTCAACACGCACCGGTTCGAGGGACCCCAGCGCCATGCGTATCTGATCCACCTCAAGCGGGTCGGTGTCGTCCCCCTGCAGCAGCGCACCGGGTCTTTTGCCGACGAGTTCTTCCGGACGGTACCCTGTCATCCGGGAAAAGGCCGGGTTGCTCCAGATGATCCGCTCATCAAGATCGGTAATCAGGATCCCTTCTTCTGCCTTCCTTGCAATCGCGGCCAGCTCACCCAGTTCTTTCTGCTGCTCGCTCAGCTTGTTCCGGGACGCCTCGAGGTCTGCGTGCGGTTTCAGGATCGTATGTCGCCCGGCCCAGCCGAAGGCGGCGAAAGGCAGGAAGAGCGCGACCGCGACGGCAAGCATTGTCGTTGACACGAGTTCCTGACCCACGCGCGAAACAAGCGAGAGGTCGGGACGGAGCACGACCGACAGATCGGCCACCGGCAAAGCTGCAGTATGATCTGCGATCCGGGCGGCGGCCGTGTCAGTACGCAGAATACGGAACGGGGTGCCCGTATCTTCGCCTCCCCCACCCATGCCCAGAACCAGATCCGTTACGGCCACGACCGCACCCTCCGGCAGCCCGCGGCTCATGACCGGCACCGAAATCAGCAGATGCCCTGGGGCGTTTTTTTCTCCGGCGGGAGCAGAAATCCAGTCTGAAACGGGCTTTGTTGCCGACATTGACCTGAGCGCCAGATCACGGGCCATATCCCTGATCAGGCGGGTCGTATCAGCGTCAATGCGCGCCTGTTCCCGCGAAACATCGTAGCTGGCAATGTCCTCCCCAAGAAAATCGTAAAACAACACGTCTCGTAGGCCCGCAGGGAGGACAAGATCATCAAGTCTGTCGAGTGTCTGATCCGCAGTAAGAGAGTTGCCAATCACGAAGGAAACGAGATTGGGCTCTGACGCTATGTACTCTGACAGGCTCAGAACCGGCTCAATGCGCTGGGCAATTTCCGTTGCCTCGCGTTCGACATAAACATCAGCCGCGTCCCGCTGAGCCTGCACCAGAAAAGGGCGCGACGTCAGCCAGACAGCCACCGCGGAACTGACAAGTGCAAAAACAAAAACGCCGCCAAGCAGCAACCAGAACACGTGATATATTGATGCCTTAAGCTTCATTGCAGCATATCAGTGTCCATGCCCGTGTCCGGCAACATCAAGCGACCGTTTTTGGCAAAGCGGGCGACACAGAGGTCAGCAAGACCCAGTGCTTCATGGGCATCAGGATCATGCACGTTGTATGGGCGGAACGGCTGATTGTAAGTTCGCAGTATGCCCTCGACAGGGTCTTTGAGATTTTCCAGAGCCACCCTGATAAGAGAGCGGCGTTCGGCTGTGCCGGCTGCGCTCCAGCGTTCGGAACGCATTGCCTGTTTCAGAGCTGATACGAAGATGCGCGTCAGATCATATCCGTGCACAAACCCCGCAACCGACGGAAGATCGGAAAGTGACGAATATGTACCGGGTCCCTCCCCGGCCAGTGTCAGCGCACGTTCGACAGCCACCCGGCGCGTCTGCTCAACCCGCAGGCCACAGGTCTGAAGCACTTCCAGCTGCAGTTCTTCGCGAATTTCGTCCGCCACATTGTCTGCGAAACTGCCCGCCATGATGCCCCAGTGGCTCACGACGCGGACCGGGGCCTTCTCGGTGAACAGTTTTCGCACGAGCTGTGCGCCGCTTTCATCGTCCGCCAGAAGGATGACACAGTCAGCACCGGACTCGCCGATCTCAACTGCAATCCGCGACGCCTCTGTCGCCCCTACCGAACCGGAAAACATCCAGACCTCAGGCCGTTCCGGTATCCTTTTTTCGAACCCCTTCAGAAGAGCGATCCGGTTAACCCGTCCCCAGCCTGTGTCCATCAGCAGAAGTGCTGGCCGGGTGCATTTGTGCACATCAAGCAGACGGTTCACAAAGAATGCCGACGACTTGGTATCATCAATCGACACCCGGAAGATCCAGTTTGTCCGGCCTTCAGCCGCACGGGTGATCGGGCCAGCCGCCGACCAGGGCAGCAACAGAAGAATGCCGTTTTCGTTGATCATCGTGCGGTTGGTGAGATAGGGTGGCGAATGCACTCCGCCGATGACCGCAAGCGCCGCCGGATCAGTCGCAAACGCTCTCAGCGTCCTGAGAGACCGTTTTCCGTTTGCCCGGTTGTCAAAGGGCAAAACATCGACCGTCAGGCCTTCTAGCTGGTCTTCCGTTTCACGCAGCGCAGTCCGCACGCCAAGTTCAATTGCCTCGGCAGCGGGCGTACCATGAGAAAAATCAGCATCGATATAGAGACTTACCGTTTCAGCCGACGCGGACGCACCACAGACAGACAGGGCAAACGCCAGACTCTTGAGTCTTCCCAGCAACATATTAACCTCTTCAGCGACGCCGTGGCGCGCCAAACCTCTCACCTCAGCACACAGTATTGCCGCAATCCGCACCAAAGGATTAACCGGCGGGTCATATCACCACCCCGCACGGCAGTCTTTACGTTCAATTTTTAGAAAACCCCTGGCGGATCAGGACGTATAGCCTGCCACCACCTGAAGTAACCGGAAGGACGTGGCGGCATCATTCTCCACGACAGCAAGAAACTCTTCCTTACCAAGCCTCAGAGCCTCAAACTCCGTTTCAGCCTTCAGCGTCAGAGCACGCGGCACATTCCGGATCAGCCCGAGCTCGCCGACAAGCTGCCCGGGACCTGCTTGCGCCACGCGCTGATCGACTTCAGCGGCATCAGGATTGTAAAGACCCGCTGTGCCCGACAGGATCATGTAGGCCCCGTCCACAGGATCATCGTTCTTGCTGAAGATGATCTCCCCTTCTGCTGCGCGATACCATCTTGCCCCGAAGGCGAGCAGCCGCAGCTGCCGGCGGTTCAGATCCGCAAACAGATCAGTGGTTTCCAGCGCGCGTACTTTGCGCATCAGATCGGCACCCGCAGCGGTATCACCGGAAACCGCAGCCTGCGCACCGTCGGAGACCAGCCTGCCCCGGTCAATCTCCAGATGTACATCAAAAACGTGATGTTCGCTGAAGCTGTCGCCGATATAAACGAGCATTGTTTCGGGCAGTAATCTGCGCAGATTTCGGTGCATTTCGATGCGTACGGACAGGTCAAATCCGGACAGAGCCTGTTCCAGAATGAGAATATCCGGCTTCTTGATCGCAGCGCGGCAGACGGCCAGCGGTTCCGCCAGTGCCGCTGGCAAATCACCGCCCTTGAGCCCTAACGGCAGATCAAATATCAGCCCCATCACGTCAGACCGCAGGCCCTCGCGTTCCAGTGCCTGGGACACGATCCGCCGCAGTTCATCGGCGCGTGCACCCGCGGTATCCGAGACCTTTCCAAAAAGCGCGTTCTCGAGCACCGACAGCCCAGGGGCCAAAGCCATTGCGTCAAGAGGCGCAAAGAGATCGCCCAACCCGGAAGGTGCTGACGTCAAAACACTCTGGCGGCGCTCCAGGACACTTTGCTTGATTTCGTCTGAAAACGCGGGGCCGATCTGTTCCGCCGTGATCTGCGCAGGCAGGCTGATCAGCAATCGCCTGTCGGCATCGGACAACGGCTCACCGGGGTTCAGTCTCAGCCGTCGGCGCACCTGGACCGACCGCTCGTAAAGGGCTGCATCAAGACCCAGCTTGCGAAACAACGGATGCTCTGTACCATCTGTTCCGAATGTCTGATTGAGCAGACCGACCACATCCAGCGCAAGCTCCAGAAGTCCTTTCTCCAGCCCCATCTGCGCAAGCACATCGAAAAATTCCGGGCGGTTGGCCAGTTCGCTCTGGCTCATTGTCTGTCGTGGTGTCGCAAAGAAAATATTGCCCGCAACGGAAAGCGCCGGATTGTATCTGTCCGGCTCAAAGGGCCAGACGTGACGCGACAGCCCGGCCTCTTCCACTGCGGCCCGAATCGCAGGACGCGCCGCCACAATCCCTGCGGCCAGCCTGTCGTTTTCGCCGCCCGTCATAATCTGATCGAGCGAGCGGCGGAAAAGCTTGTCGCCCGATCCGGTGGCATCGACCAGCGTTAGCCACCAGTCTTTCAGCTGACCCGCATCCTCTGTATCTGCGCCCGATGGGTTCAGCCATTCTACCCCTGCGGGATCTTCGCTGTTGCCCGCCGCGATGGCTTCCTGCAGCATCTGCTGGTCCGCTGCGCGGGCAGGCCCGACGGGCTTTGACTGCAATGGCATCAGAACATTGTCGCCGAACGATCCCTGAAACAGGACAGGCCGCGCCGCTGCATGCCCGATACGCGCGGAAACCACACGCTGGTGAAGCCCGGCCAGCGGCATGCCCGCTACGGTCACCGTCCCGCTGACAGGCGTCACCTCCCGGATCAGCACGTCCGCCAGCGCCCGCCGGTCCTGTTCGCTTGGGGCCGTCACGGCAACAACCGCCCCTGCCGGAAAAACAGCCGAAACCCGGTCCAGCACCAGGTTGCCATCGGCATCCACAACACTGATGTCATCCAGCTCGATCGCGCCTTTCAGACTTTGGATGCTGTCAGGCTCACCTGACATCAGCTCAGCCGGGATCACACCGGCCGGAGCAAATCGCTCCATGACGGTTTCCCAGCGCAGGCTCATATCCTGTGCCTGATTGTAGTAGGCCAGCAGTTCTTTCCAGGGCGAACTGAGATCTTTGTAGGCGGCGAGTGCTGCGACAAGCGCGCCAAGAGATACCGCGCCCTGGATGACCAGATAACCACCAACAGCAAAGAAGAAGAACGGTGTAAGTTGTGTAATGAAGTTGTTGATAAACTTCATAAAAAACTTTTTCTGATAAATCGTGAAGCGGATGCGGTAAACGATGCCCAGACGCTCGGTGATCATTGCCAGCCGGTGCCGCCAGCCACCATGGATACGCAGTTCTGAGGCCCCTGCCGCGCTTTCCCCGATCATGGAGGCAAGCGTACGCACCTCCCGTATGCGTTTCTTGTTCAGAAGGTTGATCTGGCGCTGCAGCCGCGGGATCAGCCATGCCTGCAGCGGGATGAGCGCAACAGCAGCAAGCCCGAACCAGACACTTTGCAGGAAAAGAAAGAACAGAATGGTGAGCATCTGGCCTGCCTGCAGAACAGGCTGTGCCAACGCATCGCCCATGATGCCCCCCATTGGTTCCGTTTCCCCCGTGATCATGGCGACAAGTTCGCCTTCGGACGTGCGCTGGAAATAGGGCCTCGGGAACCGCAGCATACGGGCAATCAGACCGTACCGGAGCCGGCGCAGCATTCGTTCCGACAGCACACCCTTCATGGTGTTGATGCGCATCTTCAGCAGGCCATGGCACAGAACGGCCACCAGGAAGGCGCCACACAACAGCCAGAGGTAAGTCACCTGGTCCAGCTGCGCGCCCAAAACACCGATCCGCGCTGACTGCGCACCAATGGCGTCATTGATAATCCGTTTGGGTAGCTCAAGTGTCAGAAACAGAAACGGAAACAGAGTGCAGGTAACGATCAGCAGAACGAACTGATCCCGCTTTGAATACTTCCAGATGAACTGAAAAAGTGTCTTTTCGATCCTGCGTACCCCCACCTTCGGGGTGATATCCCTTATCCTTTGTAGGAGCCGCGGGAAAAGCCCGCAAAGGTTTTTCGCCAAACCTTCCGGAAACGGGGATTTTTTCAGCCGCCAGTTGAAAACAGTAGGCGCTGCACGTTCATGACCCCGCTCAAATGTCCAATGCGCCGGAGTGTATTGAATTGAAAGGACCCGTCATCCTGATGCCTGCAGGATGACCAAACTCTGCCGCAGTTCGGTGTCACTGTGCAGGGTTAAATCCGGAGCGCAGGATAAAATGATGAAACCGAGACACTGTGAAAACCCCCGCCGGTATGGACGGCTGTTTGAGCTGATGCGGCAGGAGTGTCAGGCTGAAGCAACTGCAGAGCGCGTTTCCAATTCAGAAGTGCGCGCTGCAACGCCCGCCGATATGGAAAAAATCCTCAGGAGCGCGCAGAGCTCGCTGCAGGCGCGCGTCTGAGGCGCACCTGCAAATCACAGATCAGAAAAAGGCTTCTGCATTGAGGCCGATTGTCATGGCACCAACCACTTCGCCTGTCGCGGGGTCGGTCAGCGCCACGGAAATCTGACCCTGATAGGTCTGCGAACTGTCATCAAACTCGATCGCATCCACAAATACGGCCCCGGACCCGGCACCATAGCTCTTGGAATACTTGTCTTCGTCACCCTGCCAGTAATCCGACGTGATGTCACTTGCAGCGACGTTCAGGCCAAGCGCGTCCATAATGAAAATCTCGGTGATCCGCCCGCCGGACTCATCAACCTTCTGCTTGAGAAACGCCGAAAGTTCATGCCCCATGACTTCACTGATAAATGGTTGATCTGACTGACCTACCTGACCACGCCATGTGTTATCCCACTCGAGGATCTGCTCGTTACTCGCGCCGGCCGTTTCGGCGTTCTGTTTGTTGACGGCGGCAATGACTTCGGGGCTCATCGCCCAGCCCATGACATCACTGTCTACGAATGCGCGCATCGCCGGGGGCGCGTCTACTGCCTGAGCGATGCTTGCGGCCAGCACCAGCGGTGCGGAGAGAAGAATTTTACGGAACATAACTACCGGTCCTTTAAGTTGCATTGGCCCGGTATCATCAGCGGGCCCCGACCGGATGCTAGACACGACAGACTTAAAGTCCGGTAAAAGAGCCTGCTTCAGCCGCGAAACCCTGTCGCAACAACAAATTTTTCGGAGCTGTCTGACCTCGAAGATGGTGGCTTGATGTTGGCGACCTTGTCGAATCGCTGCTTCAGCAGCTTTTGCAATTCCCCCTCCGCACCACCGGCCAGAACCTTGGCAACGAAGGTTCCGCCCTTGTCCAGAACGTCGAATGCAAACCATGCAGCCGCCTCGCAGAGCGCAATGATGCGCAGGTGATCTGTCTGTTTGTGTCCGGAGCTGGCCGCGGCCATGTCTGACATCACCACATCCGCCGTTCCGCCCAGCCACTCCCGCACCCGGGCGTCAGCGTCATCCTCCATAAAGTCCAGCTGATAGAGCTCGCAGCCCGCAATCGGCTCCATTTCCTGCAGGTCGACCCCCAGAATACTGCCAACGGCCTTGCCCTGCTTCTCACCCAGGGCATTGACCCTTTTCACCGCGACCTGACACCAGCCGCCCGGAGCCGCCCCCAGATCCACGACGCGCGCACCCGGAACGAGAAAGCGGTATTTGTCGTCCAGCTCCATGATCTTGAATGCCGCCCTGCCGCGATACCCTTCAGCGCGGGCCCGCTTGACATAGGGGTCATTCAGCTGGCGCTGGAGCCATCGCGTCGAACTGAGTTTGCGGCCGCGTGCAGATTTGACCTTGACCTTCAGGTCGCGCTGGCCCCGTCCGGACGTGTTTTTACCTGAGGGTGTTTTCCCACCGGGTGTTTTCGCCATCAGAATGCCCCCTCTGCCAGCACACCATCCGCACTCATCTGAGCATAGAGCAAGCCTTCGCGCAGCCCGCGGTCGGCCACAGAAAGCCGGTCCGTCGGCCAGCAGCGCATCAGCGCCTGCAGAATGGCGGCCCCTGACATGATCAGTGCCTGCCGGTCCTGGCCGATACGCGGATCGGCGCGGCGCCCTTCGGGTCCGAGCGCCAGATAAGAACGGATCACGCGCTCAATCTCATCCGTTGTCATGTGCAGCCCGTCCACCTTTGTTCTGTCGTACCGTTTCAGGCCGAGATGACTCGCTGCGACGGTGGTAACCGTGCCGGAGGTTCCGACGATCTGAAACTTTTCCTGTGCATGCGTGTCATTGTAGGGCGAAAAATCCGACAGGTTTTCCTCGAAGAACCAGCTCATGAGTGCAAACCGGGCTGCGTCATCCTCGACGTCACTGAACTGATCCCGCAGTGTCGCGACCCCCAGAGGGACCGAAATCCAGTCCACAACCCGTGCGGCGGGCTCATCTGCATGGCCGTTCCGGAACCCCTGATGCAGACGCATGATAGAGCCCGGCCGGTCCCGCGGCGGCACATCGCTCAGATCAATCCACACGAGCTCCGTCGACCCGCCGCCGATATCCACCACGAGCAGGTTTTCCGTCGCACGGTTAACCAGCGGCGCGCAGGAAATCACAGCCAGCCGGGCTTCTTCCTGTGGTTTGATGATATCGAGGCGCAGACCGGTTTCGCGCTGAACGCGGCGGATGAACTCGCGGGCATTGCGTGCCCGGCGGCAGGCCTCGGTGGCCACGAGGCGCATCCTGCGCACCCTGTTGCGGCGCAGTTTCTGCTGGCAGATTCGAAGGGCCTGGATAGTACGGCTCATAGAGCCATGCGAAAGCCGTCCGGTTTTCTCCAGACCTGCGCCAAGCTGCACGGACTTGGAAAAGCTGTCCACCACACTGAAACCTGACCCGCGGGGCTGGGCAATCAGCATGCGACAGCTGTTTGTACCCAGATCCAGCGCTGCATAAAGCTCACCTGGCCTGGGCGGAACTGGCGCGGGGCTCAGAGCCGTCTTCTGGTCGAGCGCGCCCGCACCTTTGGGACGCTGTGGCGCCATCTTTCGCGCCTTTCATTTCGAGTTAACGCCAACCTAGACACTGGCCTGCCTCAGCGCAAGCATCACGACACGCAACCGGGCGGCCGCATGACCGGGGCTCACGATGATGATGAGAATTTCCACAGCCGCAGGCCTCGCCGGACGGGCCGCAAAAGGCTACATGATGCGGCGAGGTCGCGGAAAGCCCGTGTTCTGTCGAAAAACGACGCAGAGCGCGCAGATGCAGCCGTTAGACAGAGGCCAGAGACGTGGGAGGAATCAGCCATGCCCGAAGTGACCATTGTGTACTGGAGAGACATCCCCGCCCAGGTGATTGTGGGCAAGGGTCGGCGTGGTTCCAAGCGCCCGCTGCCTGAGCGTTTTGAGCAGGCAATTGACCGGGCTGCAATGAAAACCGGTGCAGCGGAAACTGACGCCTATCTTGCAGAGTGGCGCAAGGCGGATCCCTTCGAAGTCGCCGGAAACCCCGATGATATCGCCGATGCAGAAGCTGCGCGTATTGATGCGGAATACGACCAGGCCCGCATTAAGTCTCTGATTGATAACAATGGCTGGGCCTGACCCTGCCCTCTCTGTCTGACACCCTCTTGTCCGGGAAGGATCGCCTGATGGCTCTTCTGAACTTCAAACGCAAAGACACCGAAGCCCCAAAAGGCGCCACGCCTGAGGTCGAGACCTTTCTGCAGGATTATTCCATTGAGGTGATGCCTCGCACAGCGGAGAAAGTGGACAGTTTCCGCGACCTGCTGCCGGCCGGAACGCGCGTCTACATCGCGCATATCGAAGGCACGCCGATTGAGGATATGGTCCGCACAGCCGCCCGTCTGAATGATGATGGCTTCCAGGTCATGCCGCACTTTCCCGCGCGGATTATCAAAGACCGCGCCACGCTTGCCGACTGGATCGCCCGGTATCAGGGTGAGGCAGATGTCCGCCAGGCGCTTCTGCTCGCAGGCGGCTTGGCCGCGCCGCACGGCGATTTTGACAGCTCGATGCAACTGATGGAGACCGGCCTCTTCGATGAGGCGGGTTTCACACGTCTGCATGTCGCCGGGCACCCCGAAGGCAACCGTGATATCGACCCGGACGGTGGCACCGGTAACGTTGACGCGGCGCTGCAATGGAAGAATGAGTTCCAGTCGCGCACGGATGCAGAGATGGCGCTGGCAACTCAGTTCGCCTTTGACGCAGGTCCGATCATTGCGTGGGCCGATGGGCTGAAGGAGGCCGGTATCACCCTGCCCGTTCACATCGGAATCGCAGGGCCCGCGAAACTGCAGACGCTTATCAAGTTTGCGATCGCCTGTGGCGTTGGCCCGTCTCTCAAGGTGTTGCAGAAGCGCGCACTGGACGTGACCAAACTTCTGCTGCCCTACGAGCCGACAGACGTGCTGAACGAACTGGCCGCGCACAAGGCGGCCAACCCTGATTTCAACATCACCAACGTGCACTTCTTCCCGCTGGGCGGCATCAAAACCAATGCCACCTGGGCCATTGAAAACGGCGGCAGCTCTGCCGTCCCAGCCAACGCCTGATCCAAGGACACCCTGAATGACCCGGACAATCGTCGAATCCAAAACCAAAACCGCTGTCATCGGTTTTGATCAGCCCTTCTGCGTGATCGGCGAGCGGATCAACCCCACCGGCCGCAAGAAGCTCGCGCTCGAACTTGAGGCCGATGACTTCAGCACCGTCGAGGCGGACGCCATCGCTCAGGTCGAGGCCGGTGCAACCGTGCTGGACATCAACTCCGGCGCTGTCTTTACCAACAAGATGGCGGAAGACACGCGGTATGCAGACAACAACTTTGTTGAACCGCCCCTGATGAAAGCACTGATCGAACGGGTTCAGGCGATTGTTGATGTGCCGCTCTGCATCGACAGTTCAGTACCGGGCGCGCTGGAAAGCGGTCTGGAAGCCTGCGAGGGCCGGCCGCTGCTGAACTCTGTCACCGGGGAAGAGGAGCGTCTTGAGATCGTGCTGCCACTGGTGAAGAAGTACAACGTACCGGTTGTTGCAATCTCGAATGACGACACAGGTATTTCGGAAGACCCGGAAGTCCGCTTTGCCGTTGCCAAGAAGATTGTTGAACGCGCAGCCGATTTTGGCATTCCCGCACATGATATTGTTGTGGACCCGCTGGTCATGCCGATCGGCGCTATGGCAACGGCCGGCAATCAGGTTTTCACGCTGGTACGGCGCCTGCGCGAAGAGCTGGGCGTCAACACGACCTGTGGCGCGTCAAATATCTCTTTCGGTCTGCCCAACAGGCACGGCATCAACAACGCGTTTTTGCCCATGGCCATGGGCGCGGGCATGACCTCCGCGATCATGAACCCCGTTGCCCTGCCCGTCAGTGCCGCCAAAATCGAAGCCAAGAAGCAGGAGCTTCTCAGTGCCGGGATCGTCATTCCCGATGGCATGGACGATGAGGTTTTCTGCCAGACCTTTGGCATGGGATCGACGCGGCCACGTCCGGGCAAGGAAATGGAAGCGATCCGCGCGGCGAATTTCCTGACGGACAATGATCCGCATGGTGGAGCGTGGATTGCCTTCAACAAGGAAGCGCCAAAGCCGGGTCAGGAAGGGCGCGGACGTGCGGGACGCACAGGAGGCCGGCGCAGACGCGGCTGACCAGACATTCTGTTGGCCGCGACCGCAGATACAGCACAGACCGAAAGGGCCACAGGAAGCTGTGGCCCTTTCTTTTTGGTGTCACCTTTCAAGACTTCTTTCCCTGACTTCCGGAAATGAAACCGGAGGTAACCGAGTTTTAACGGAAGGCCCCATACAACTCCTCCGAACACCTGATCAGCCAGCGTGGAGGAATCAATGCGCCCGGAAAATACGCCCGCCTGCGGAGGTCCTGATGAGTGAACCTCTGATTGCAGACCCCAAGCTTGATCTGTCAGCTGCTTCTGATCTGGCAACCGCACTGAAATCACGGGCTGATGAGGATCTGACAGTAGATCTCTCAAAGGTAAAACACCTTGGTGCTCTCTGCCTGCAGGTGTTTCTGGCCGCGGCAACCAGCGCGCAGGCACAGGGTCACAAAATATCCTTCGTGAATGCTTCTGACCGCGTGATTGATCAGCTGCGTGTCATGGGCATGACACCGGAAACTATTTCAGGGGGCCGTCAATGACTTTGGAAATTCTCGCCGTAGATGACAGTCGCACAATGCGCGACATGATCAGACTGGCGCTGACGCCAGCGGGTTTCAACGTGCACACAGCTGACGATGGCGTGCATGGCATAGAGGTGCTGAGCGGTATCGAACCGGACGCCATTATTACCGATATTAATATGCCCCGGATGGATGGATTTGGTTTCATCGATGCCGTCCGCGAGCAGGATCAGCATCGCGCCACACCAATTCTGGTGCTCACAACCGAAGCAGCACCAGAGCTCAAGGCACGGGCCCGCACTGCCGGCGCGACCGGCTGGATCGTTAAACCGTTCGATCCCGCCAAACTGATCAAGGCCCTTCAGATGGTCGCCGGCTAGGAGTTTCGAGATGTCTGACACGAACGACCCAATGGCGGAAATCCGCGCCTCCTTTTTCATTGAGTGCGAAGAACTGCTCGAAGCCCTGCAGGACGGGTTACAGGAGCTGTACGATGGTGCCGACGACACAGAAACCATCAACGTGGTTTTTCGTGCCGTTCATTCGATCAAGGGTGGCGCAGGGGCATTCGGACTTGAAGCTCTCGTCAGATTTGCTCACAGGTTCGAAACAGTTCTGGACGAAGTCCGCGCCGGAAGAATGACAGCAGATCCTGACGCTCTGAAGGTTTTTTTCCAGTGTGCAGATCACCTCTCCGATCTGGTGCGTATCTCCCGGGACGCAGGGGACTTACCTGAAGAACGAACCACTGAACTGCTCGGATCTCTGAACGATATGCTGGGCGAAGACGCCGCTGAGGAAGAAAACGAGGCAGAAGACGAAGACATTGATTTTCAGCCGGCGACGCTTTCGCTCGACATGGATTTCGGCGATGACGACGGCGAGGGACTGGAGTTGCCCGATCTGGATCTGCCGGACATTCCGCCGTTGCCCGGACAAAACCAATACACAATTACCTTCAAGCCGGAAAACGAGCTTTACGAGACTGGCAATGAACCGTTTCACATGCTCCGCGCCCTCGACGACATGGGAGAATGCATCGTCACATGCAATCTGGACAATCTTCCCGACCTGGAAGGCCTGTCTCCGGAAAACTCGTGCCTGAGCTGGACGATAAAACTGACGTCAGCCGTCGACGTGGCGGAAATCGAAGCTGCCTTTGAATTTGTGGAGGGACTGTGCGCCCTGGAAATTGTGCAGGACGAAACAGCAGGTAGCACAGAACCGGAAATCAACGACGCTCCGGTTGAAGATGCGCAGGAAGTGACCATCGTTGAAATCTCCGAGGAACCGACAGATGCAGGCGCACCTCTTCCCGTAGATACGGCAACGGAAACAGCAGCGCCGGAGCTGCCACCTGAGCCGGCGAAGGACATCAAACCAGCTGAGCCGAAGTCTTCAGCACCAGCAGCAACCGCCAAGAGCGGCGCTCCATCGCCTGCTGCGGCTGCAAAATCGGTTGTCAGAGTTGACCTCGACAGAATTGAAAGGCTGGTGAACCTCGTCGGCGAACTGGTCATTAATCAGGCGATGCTCTCGCAAAGCCTGGAGTCCTCCGGACTGTCACCGCATTCGGATGCGATGAATGGACTTGAAGAGTTCCAAAGGCTGACCCGGGACATTCAGGACAGCGTCATGATGATCAGGGCCCAACCGGTGAAATCCCTGTTTCAGCGCATGTCCCGGATCGTACGCGAAGCCTCGGCTTCAGTCGGGAAGGACGTCAGGCTTCATACAGAAGGCGAAAATACCGAAGTCGACAAAACAGTCATTGAACGCCTGGCCGACCCGCTGACACATATGATCAGAAACGCTGTTGACCACGGCCTTGAAACCTCTGAGGAACGGCTGGCCGCCGGAAAACCTGAACAAGGACGGGTGAACCTCATCGCCGCGCATCGTTCCGGCCGCGTGGTAATTGATGTTTCGGATGATGGCGGAGGCATCAACCGCGAGAAGGTGCTTCAAATCGCAATAGACAAGGGATTGATTCCCGAAGAAGCTACCCTTAGCGACAGCGAAATTGATAACCTTCTGTTTCTGCCAGGCTTTTCCACCGCATCGGTTGTATCAGACCTGTCAGGCCGCGGTGTCGGGATGGACGTGGTACGCACAGCCATTCAGGCACTTGGCGGCAGGATTACCATATCTTCAACACCGGGCGTCGGCACTACATTTTCAATTTCCTTACCTCTCACCCTCGCCGTTCTGGACGGCATGGTCGTACAGGTTGCTGATGAAACGCTGGTGCTTCCTTTAAATGTTGTAATCGAGACACTCACACTGACCAATAAAGATGTTGAAATGGTAAGACCAGGTTCATTCGTTGTGCGTGTACGAAGCGGTTTTGTCCCAATCTTCGACCTTGGGAAGGAATTAGGTTACCGAGAATCCGTCGAGGATTTCGAAGGATGCGTCGTCCTGCTGATCGCGCACGAAGATGAAAGCCACGCAGCGCTCATAATTGATAGCATTCAGGACCAGCGACAGGTTGTGATCAAGGGCCTTGATGACAGTTTTTACCGAGCTCCGGGCATTGCTGCCGCGACCATACTCGGCGACGGGCAAATCGCACTCATCCTTGATACATCAGATATCATCTCAAACGCCATGGGGTCTACAGGCACCAAAGGTACCACTCA
Source organism: Roseobacter phycocola (assembly GCF_042055075.2). Taxonomy (GTDB): domain Bacteria; phylum Pseudomonadota; class Alphaproteobacteria; order Rhodobacterales; family Rhodobacteraceae; genus Roseobacter. The sequence goes on from NZ_CP194010.1 coordinate 1,505,450, forward strand.
ATCCACGGGGATACCGGCATGACCGAAAAAGAAACATCCACATCAATCGAGTTGCTGACATTTCAGTTGGCCGATCAGGAGTATTCCCTAGACATCATGTCCGTTCGGGAAATACGTGGTTGGACTCAGACCACGCCTTTACCGCACGCGCCAAGTTACATGAAGGGTGTCATCAATCTGCGCGGCACCGTTTTGCCGGTTATGGACCTTTCCCAGAGACTGGGTTTAAAGCCCAACAAACACTCAGATCGTAACGTCATCATCGTAGTTAGCCACGAAGGTACAATGACGGGACTACTGGTGGACGCCGTTTCTGATATAATTGCTATAACAGAGAACGACCTGCAACCGCCTCCAGAAGTACAAACTGGCAGCATTCCAAATGTAGTCAGTTCGTTAACACTTATTGACGAAAGAATGATAAGAGTTCTTGCTCTTGGGTCTGTTGTTGAATCAGTTCAGAATTCGGCGGCATAATGAACCAACATACAAACATGCAGCTGAGTCCGACTGACTTCGATATAATAGCTCAAATTGCCTACCGCGAAAGCGGTTTGCAACTTGTGAAGGAAAAATCGTCAATGATTCAGTCGAGACTAAGGCACCGTGTTAATGCACTTGGGTTGCCGGGTTTCGAAACGTATACAAAGCACGTTGCGTCAGAATCCGGGAAGTCAGAGCTTCGTCACATGATTTCTGCGTTGACAACAAATGTTTCGCACTTTTTCCGCGAACAGCACCATTTCGACATCTTGAAGGACAGAGTTATACCTCAACTGAAGTCAAAAATTGAAAATGGCGAAAAAATACGTATTTGGTCAGCAGGCTGTTCCAACGGGCAGGAAGGTTATTCAATTGCGATGTGCCTTATGGAAAACATCGCTAACCTAAAGTCTTTTGATGTGAAAATTCTAGGAACTGACATTGACCCGAAAGTAGTGGAGTTTGCGTCCCAAGGATTGTATCCTCAACGGCTGCTGGAAGGAGTTCCCAAAGAGTTCTTACACAAGTATTTTCAATCGAGCGCTACAAAAACCGATGACACCTTTTCTGTGATCCCTGAATTAACCAAAATTGTCGCGTTTAAAGAGCTAAATTTATTGGCAAAATGGCCGATGAAAATGAAGTTCGACGTCATATTCTGCCGAAATGTTGTAATCTATTTCGACCTTGAGACGCAAAACAGTTTGTGGCCACGGTTCCATTCTTCATTAAAAGAAGATGGCATTATGTTTCTTGGCCACTCCGAGAGAATTAACAATCATGAAAAACTGGGTTTTTATACGGACGGACCCACAACTTATCGCCCTGGCCATTAAAAACGCCTCATGACGAGATCAGAAAAGGATAGCAGATGTCGCTTCGTGATAAAATCAGAATAATGGTTGTGGATGACATGTCGACAAGCCGAGGACTTATTACCCAGGCACTGGATGCATTTGGTGTACGAAATGTATCGACAGCCGAAAACGGAATTGAAGCCTTACAAGCGCTTGCAACTCACCCGGTGCACCTAGTCATATCTGACTACAATATGCCGCAAATGGATGGTCTTCAACTATTGCACCAGCTGCGAGCCTCTCCAAAGACCAAGGGCGTGGGGTTCATTCTGATTACAGGACGAGCAGAACAACAAATTGTGGATCACGGCAAGAAGCTGGGCATGAACAACTACCTGAAAAAGCCATTTGAACAAGCGGGCTTGCGAAACTGCATTGAAGCAGTAGTGGGTCGACTTTAAATGTCGACGAATCTAGCATTAGGTTTGCCATTGGACACCTTTCTATCCAGAGTGTCTGACCATCTCGATCTGCTTGCGGCCCAGGTAAATGATTTAGAGGAAGCTATTGGTTCTGCTGTCCTGGACAATCCAAACAACGTTCAGGTAGAAATAACTCGGCTACAGGGGCTTGACTATGTCCGCCAGTGCCTTGAGGACCTTGCGCTGTTGACTGCAGTTTTCGAAAACCAACTTCCTGAAAGCGGGTTTGAATTCTCGAATATTGATCAAGTTAGATCAAAGCTGAAGCTTGAGATCACAAAGGGCATTCTTGTCAACGAAAGTGACAGCGAGCCTGTAAGTGGAAAACGGGCCGTGGGAGACTTAGATCTTTTTTGATCGTGTTTCTGTTCAATTTTTTTTCCACTTGAGAAATTTAAATTTTTTTAACTACGCTTAGCGTGAATCACCAAAGGTTCTGCAATTTCAAATTATATATCAACGTTTGAGCGCAAAACCCTTTCCGCAAGTTAAGAAACGGTTAAGCCTCTGACACTTCAGCAGATTCAGAGTTCATAGCACGTAAGTAATGAGCACTGTAAAGGCGATGGCTTACAATAAAACCCTCGGACATCTGTCATAGTGGGTTGCGACACGCCGCCAATCCTTCAACCTCCGAATATGGTCTAGATCCGATTCCGGAGTTTGAACCGACGCTTGTCGAACTTTGCCAGTTTTTCCGCTGCTTTCGGCCAGGGATGCTTAGGCGTATCCCTTTGTCTTTCAACGTGTACTTAGACCAGTCGGCATCATAAACCCCGGTCACCGATCAGCCAATCGACATCCGGTCGGCTGCTCAGCATTGCGCGTACACCGATGAAATCGCTGACCAACTGACCGACGGGGTATTTGCGCAGCAATGTTCCGAAAGGTTGCCCGACGGTGACGAACAGGTTGATTGGACGTCCCACGCTGTCGCAGATGGCTTGCAACTTTGTGTTCATGTCGCACTCAGTGTGGCCTCTTTCGGGACATTTCCTTCGCAAATACCCTGCCGGGCAGCGGATCAGGCGTCCACGCTCACTTTTTTCCCGCCCAAACTGGACGCGGTACGGTGGGCCTTCAGGTATGTGGCGTCGATCATCACGGTCTTCTGTTCGCCATGCTTGGCAGCCAGCCCGGCCATCATTTGAGCGGAGACTCCCTTATCGCTCCACCGTTTCCAACGATTGTAGAACGTCTTATGTGGGCCATAGGTCAAAAGGGCGTCGCGCCACCTCAACTCATTGCGATTAATGAAGATAATACCATTTAACACACGTCGATCATCAACGCATAGCTTGCCGTGGGACCTAGGAAAGAAAGGCTCAAAATGCGCCATCTGCGCATCCGGATGCCAGAAAAGATCAGACATTTTCACTGCTCGATTTTGCAATCGTGGTCCACACCGCTGGAGGAAAACCAATGGGTCCAGACCCTCGCGTGATTGCCCGAATTTTCTTCGGACGCTAAGCTGAATACCTCGAGTGCTGTTTTGTGTTCTTTTAACTCTACAGTTACCGTTGCCGTTGCGCGTCATCATATCCAAGAAGCGGACCGGGCAATCAGTCTGATTTCCCAGTCTTCGCAAATATTGTAGGGTCAGGTTTTCGCACATTATTTTGTTTCGAAACAGCGCTCGAACCGGATATTAGTGGACATTTTCTGTGAGTTAATGGCGTGGAAGCCTTGTGAACGAAAGTGGCCGTCCTCAGAACAACTCAAGATCATTTCCTTTCGGCTCTGCGACCGGCTGCTCTGCCCTGAGCTCAATCGGGGAATCTTTTCTGATTTTTTGCATGACCCGCCCGGTGGCAGGCCAGAACATGACATGCCGTGCAGTTTCTCCACCGAGTGAATGACCTTCGCATTCGATGCCTTCAGCTCGAAGGAATTCAAGAGTGAATTCGCTGTTAGTCCTGCCGATGTCACTGAGGCCACTGACCATGCGGGCGCCGCCAAAGGCTTTAGCCTTGAGCCGGTGTCTCTGCCCTCCCAGCTTCAGGATATCGTTGATCAACAGCTCCATAGCATTGATGCCGGCCAGGTTGCATACGCTGTTTTCCACACTACTTACCGTGAGTAGCATGTGGTTCATACCGCCAACTCCAGCGTACGGATCCCACAAACAGCAGGACACGCAGGACCCCAAAATGGTCGAAATGACGGCGTCAGGGTCTGCGCTTGCGACCTTTTCTCCCTGGGTGATGTGAATACGTGTACCGTTCTGCATTACCTGATCGCCCCTGCAACGGCGCTGGCATTTGTTGATTTACGTTCAACCGCCTCCCGCATGGCATTCCCAATTCTGTCCAGCGGCAGTTCGCGGCCCACGGCTCCAAGCGCCTTCGCGGCCCGTGGCATTCCATAAACAACGCAGGTATCTTCGTCCTGACCAAATGTTCGCGCACCGCCGTCTGACAACTGACGCAGGCCTTCTGCGCCGTCTTTTCCCAGGCCTGTCAGAATTGCCGCGGTGACGTGTTTAGCTTCACTGGCAGCGGACTTGAAAAGCGTATCAACCGCCGGGCAATGCAAAGCAGGTGGGTCGTTCGGTACGAAGTGACAAACCCAAGCGTCGTTTTTGCGCCGGATCTCTGTGTGTTGTCCGTTGCCCGGCGCCAGCACAATGTCACCCCGTTCAAGGCGCATGCCTTCTTCGGCAAGGCAGACGTTCTGGGGAAGATGCCTGCCGAGGCGCTGTGAAAAACTCACAAGAAAATTGCCGGGCATGTGCTGGACGATGACAACCGGTGGTCCGCCCGGATCCAGCATCGGCAATACGCTTTCGATCGCGCTGACACCACCCGTTGATGCTCCGATAAGAAAGATGGTTTTGCGTCTGCATCCTCTTAAGGGAACGGAGTTCGGTGTCTGCGGACGCACAGGGCGCGCGCCGGTCGGAGGAGACGGAACCCGAAGCCTTGAAGCTGTAGTGCAGGCAGCATGAAAGACACGTTCGCAGATGTCGTCTGTAACCTCACGGCCGTAAGATCCGTTGGGTTTGACCATACAGTCAACAGCACCGCGCGACAGCGCCTGAATGGCTGCGTCACTGCCTGCTGACGTCAGACTGGACATCATGACGACGGGCATCGGCCGCGCTTTCATCAGTCGTGTCAGAAATTCCAGACCGCTCATACCTGGCATCTCGATGTCCAGCGTCAGGACATCGGCTTTGTTGGCCCGAAGAAAATCACGTGCTGCAACCGCATCCTCTGCCTCTCCCACAATTTCAAGTCGCGGGTCCGCGGACAATGTGGCGCGCAACCACGCTCTGATTGTTCGGGAATCATCTACGATCAGAACTTTTTTGGGGGCACCCCTGTAGGCGTTTTCAGAATCAAATGTGTTCAGCGTCACGCGGTCACCCTGCTGCCGGATAAAGGAAGGGGATCAGACGCGACCGCCCTTTGCGCCATTTATGACCAAGAGGGGTAAATCGAGACTTAACAGACGTGCTTAAACCAGCCGGACCGTCAGGCGTTGTCGCGCGCGGCCAGCATCTGCCTCGAGATGATCACACGCATGATTTCATTTGTACCTTCAAGGATCTGATGCACCCTGAGGTCACGCACGATCTTTTCGATGCCATAGTCCGCGAGGTAGCCGTATCCGCCGTGCAGCTGCAGTGCCTCATTGGCAACGTCAAACGATACGTCCGTCACAAACAGCTTGGCCATCGCACAACACTGCGTGGCGTCCGGCGTCCCGTTGTCCAGCTTCCATGCCGCCTGGCGCAAAAAGACGCGCGCTGCCTGCAGGCGAACCTCCATGTCCGCCAGGCGAAACTGCAGCGCCTGAAACTGATCAATGGACCTGCCGAAAGCTTTGCGTTCACCCATGTACGCCATCGCAGCATTCAGGGCGGATTGCGCCCCGCCCAGTGCGGAAGCCGCAATATTCAGACGGCCGCCATCAAGGCCCTTCATGGCATAAGAGAACCCTCTGCCCTCTTCGCCCACCAGATTTTCTGCAGGCACCATACAATCATCGAACTGAACCTGGGCGGTCGGCTGCGACCGCCAGCCCATTTTGTCCTCAAAAGCGCCGAACGAAAGACCCGGGCTTCCGGTCTCCACCAGCATAGCCGAGATGCCATGTGGGCCGTCATCACCGGTACGCACCATGCTGAGGTAAACGTCGGAATAGCCACCGCCGGAAATGAAGGCCTTTGTGCCATTGAGCCGGTAGCCCTCGTTCGTGCGCTCAGCGCGCGTTCTCAGGGCGGCAGCATCAGACCCGGAGCCGGGTTCAGTCAGGCAATAGGAAAACACCTTTTCCATGCGGCACAGCTGCGGCAGCCAGTGCGCCCGCACCTCGTCCGACCCGAACGTGTCGATCATGCCGCCACACATGTTGTGAATGGACAGAAAGGAACCGACCGACGGGCACGCCATCGCCAAAGCCTCAAAAACGAGAGTCGCGTCCAGCCGGCTCAGGCCTGAGCCGCCGTATTCTTCGGAAACATAGATGCCGGCCAGCCCAAGGGACGCCACCTCTGACCACAGGGCGCGGGGAATCGTTCCCTGTGCCTCCCAATCCCGCGCGAAGGGCGCGATGTGCTCCTGCGCAAATCCGGCCGTCATCTCAAAGATGGCGGATTGCTCTTCTGTGAGTGCGAAATCCATGTGCTGCCTCCCCCGGTGCTGCGCTGCCTGCGCGTGTCAGAGAGATACCCGGCCCGGCATGGCGCTTCAAGCGGCGTCAGACGAACCGCATATGCCTGTTAAAGGGCATTTCGCGCAGGCGCTGACCTGTTACGCTGAAAATGGCGTTGGCCAGCGCGGGCGCCGCGGGCGGCACAGGCGGCTCTCCGATGCCGCGTATCTGATCCGCGTTCTGCAGGGCCCGCACAGTGATTTCCGGCGTCTGGTACAGGCGCATGCCTTCAGCGTCATGGTAATTTGTCTGCTCCGGCATGCCGTCAGAATAAGTAATCTCTGAATTGATGGCATGTCCGAGCCCCCAGATAACACCGCCCTGAACCTGAGCCTCGAAGTTCACGGGGTCGATAACAGGCCCGGAATCGGCAGCAACCCAGACATGGTCGACGCGCAGACCGTCCGGCGTTTCGGTGACGTCAATCACCTGGGCCACCGGAACACCAAAGGATGTGACCAGAGCCACGCCCCTGCCCTGCCCCGGCGCGCGCGCTGCACCCCATCCGGACATCTCCGCCACAGCCTCCAGCACCGCCCGCGCCACCGGGTCATTCACCAGCCTCAGGCGTTCCGCCATCGGGTCAGCCCCTGCGGCGACGATCACCTCGTCGAGCAGGCATTCACCAAAAAAACCGCCCGTGGACGCTCCGACCGCGCGCCATGAACTGACCGGTGCCAGACCGTCAACCGCGTATCCCTCGACCGTCAGTCCGGGTATCGCATAAGGCATATCCCACGCCCCGGCGACGATCTGCATGTCCGGCCCCAGCGCCGGAAGACCGGCTCGCCCGCCCTGAGACCGGGTTACAGATGGCGAGGCGATGCGAAGTGCCAGATGCGTCACCTGGCCATCGTTCCAGCCGCCGGCGCCACGCGCAAGGCCAATCTGGCGCGGGTAATCCTGCGCGAAATCCTCTTCGCGGCGCAGGGTCAGCCGCACCGGCGTCCCTTTGAGCTGCAGTGCAATTTCGGTGGCCTGATCAATGACATCAAATTCAAGCCGGTGCCCGAAACTGCCCCCGGCCATCTGGTTGTGGAATGTGACCTGCTCTGCCGCCAGTCCGGCAGCCGCGGCAACCCGTTCACGCACAAGGCCCGGCATCTGATGGGCCGCCCATACTTCTGCATGATCGCCAGTCACAAGCACGGTCGCGTTCAGCGGTTCCAGCGGCTGATGCGCGACATAGGGCGCCCGGTATTCAAGCTCTCCGATGAACCCGGTGGCACTTACCCTGTCCGGGTCCCGGTCGTCCCGCCAGACCCGTTCGGGTTCATCGCTTTCAAGCGCGAACTCCAGCAATCTCCAGTGGTCCTCCTGCTCCGCCGGATACGGCGCTCCGCCCCAGTCGCACTCAATCTGCGCCAGGGCCTCGAACGCGTACCAGGTGTTTTCTGCCACAACGGCAACACCATCCCTGAGCGGCAGAATATGCCTGACCCCACGCATGTTTTCCGCAGCCGAAGCATCGTACCCTGTGATACCTCCGCCCTTGCGCGGGTTGAGGCGCGCAGAAGCAAAAAGCACACCTTCGGGCCGCACGTCGATGCCATATGCCTGCCGGCCAGTGGATTTGGCGGGGATATCAAGGCGCGGGACTTCTTTGCCCAGCAACCGCCATTCTGATGGCGCGCGCAATGCAGGCGCCCGAACCGGCTCAAGACCGGATGCCGTTGCGGCCAGCGCTGTGTAAGGGATCGTGCGTCCGTCCGGCAGGACCACAGCACCGTCGGCCGTCTGCAGGTCCCGCGCCGCAATGCCCGTTTCCTGAGCGGCCGCTGCCTTGAGCGTCTCCCGCGCCACCGCGCCGGCTTCGCGCAGCTTGTCATAGCTGTCCGGTGCAGAGGATGATCCGCCTGTTACCTGAAGCCCCAGCAGTTTTGACACCGTTCCCGCTGCGCTACGCGCAGCCTCAGCAATCAGACCGGTGTCCGTTGACATAAATGGCACTGCATCGGCGGCTAAGGCGCGGTTGTAGTAGGCGGCATCGGGGTGCCCGAAAGACGTCGTGAACTGACCGAACCCGAGATCCATCTCTTCTGCGATCAGCATGGCCTGCATGGATTGTGCACCCTGACCCACATCTGCATGCGGCGTGATCAGCGTGATGCCGTCCCCGGTGATCAGCACAAAGGGGTTAAAACTGGCTTCACCCTCAGCCAGCCCGGCTGTCAGCGGATTGTCGTGCGGCTGCCTGACCTGCCAGACACCAAAGGCGACCCCACCGGCCAGCGCCAGGGAACTGATGAGCATGCCTCTGCGGGTGAAAAGTCTGCGCGCCAAGCCCTTATTTCCTTCTGTGACCGCACACCGCTCCGAGGATGCAGGATCCGCCGTCACGCTGTCCGGTCAATAGCCCGTCATTTCCAGGTATCCTTTGCCCGGGTGACTGCCGCTGATGACGACCGGTCCTTCCCAGTAAGACACCGATGTGTCCATCCAGGCCTGAGAATTCAGCGCCCGCACGGTCACATCAACTCCCTTGTCCGGCAATCTCACGCGCCAGACAACCGGAACGTCGCGTCCGGCCACCGAGGCTGTCTCCAGGGGCTCCGACACAAAGGCTCCATCCGGGAACGGTGTCGGTGTGCCATCTGGTTCAATCCATGTCGCAGCCGTAAAATCGCCGGCTTCACTGTCATGCAGTGTGAACCCCATCAGCCGTTCACCGCTGTCAAAGACCATCGAAAACCAGTCCCAGCTGATCTGTGTTTCCCCCAGTGGCTGTGACGCCCACTCCCGGTCGAGCCAGGCCGTCCCGGTGACGGCAACATCACCTTCGGGCAGCTGAAGCGTGCCAGAGATTTCATAAAACGGCTGTGAGTAATAATAACTGGCCCGTCCGGACGACGATTTGACCGAATATCCCTCTTCCCCCTGCAGCACCAGCGGGCCTGTTGCCGACAACTGCATGTCGTAGCCAAATCCGTCTCCCTGCGCCCGCAGGTCCAGTTCTGCGATCCCGTCCCCCGTCGCGGTCATTTCCCATTCGTCGATCCAGGCCGTGAACGGATCCGCCACGGCGCCGGCCTGCCCGATACCGCCCCGCGCCAGCCTTTCGGCAACGAAATGCTGATCCGGCGTTGTCACAGCGGCATGCCCCATCCAGATCTGGGGGCTCGACCATCCTTCCCTTTCCAGCGGTTCTGTCGCCGAACGGAACAACGTCCATTGCAGACCATAAGATGTACCGTTTTCGGCCTGCAGGTTCGCGGTCAGATACCACCATTCAATCCGAAAATCCGGGTGCGGCCCGTGATCCTGAGGGAAAGTGACTGGCACAACCCTCGACGGGTGTGAAAACCCTTCGGCGGTGGCACCAAGCCCGGCGAAGCCCTGCGCCATAACCTGCGAGCACGCAGAAACAACTGAAACGAATGTGGCAACTATTGCCAGCCAGAAGTGGCGTCTCTCAGCGTTCATTGGTAAAGACCTTCAGCAACATCTGCGGTGGAATTCGGGCCAGTTTCAGGGCGGGCCACAGTGCAGCCAGAAAGGCCGCACAGAGCGTCAGTGCGCCGAGGCGCAGCATGTCGCCCGGGAACAGGAACATAGGTAACCGCCAGCCGAATGCCTCGACATTCACCACAGCCAGCAACACCCAGGCCAGCAAAAGTCCCAGAGGCACCGCCAGCACACCTGTCAGCGCCGCCAGGCTGACAGCGCGCACCAGTTCCAGCCCCGCCAGCCGCCGACGTGTCATCCCCAGTGCCCAGACCGGCGCAAGCTGTGGCAACCTCATCGCTGCCAGCGTCAGCAGGCTGATCAGAATGGCCAGGCCCGCAACAGATAGTGTCAGCACATTCAGTGCTCCCGTGACAGAAAAGGTCCGGTCAAAAACGGAGATCGAAAAGGCTTTGAGATTTTTCTGGTTGATCAGCGCATCGGCAGGCAACTCGAACCTCTCCTGCAACATGGCGGCAAGCCCATCCGGATCATTCGTCCGCAGCCCGAACTGTTGTGCCCGAACACCCGGGTATCGTTCCTGAAAGGTGGCCTCGGCGATGATAATCTGCCCTGCAGGATTACCATAATCGCTGTAGACACCCAAAACCGTGTCACCACTGCTCAGTCTGTCGCCGGGCGACAACCCCTGTCGTCGCGCAAGCTGTTCGTTGATCAGTGCACCGAGGCCAGCGGCCAGTTCATCCCAGACACCGGCACGCGCCTCCAGCAGCGGCCAGTTGTCCCGGTATGTCTGATGATCACGCAGCCCGAAGATTTCTGCAGGCAGCCCGCCTTCCCGCGTATCAACAGAAACCACAGGCAGAACTGCATCAGCATTTTCCATGAGAAACGGCATTATTTCAGTGACCTGCGCTTCAGCGTTCAGGCGGATATAGAGTTCTGAGGACAGCCGCTGATCCAGGTATCCGGTGAAAGTCAGCCGGAAGCTGGACACCATGGTAGACACACCGATGTTGGCCGCCATGGCGAGCAGTAGCGCCATCAGGGCCATGGACAGGCCCGGCAGTTGCTGACGGCTGTCAGCCCAGAACCACTGTGCCACAACGCCCCGGCTTGCCCGTTCGGCAACATGCAGCACAGCAGAAAGCAACACAGGCAGACAGAGGGCTGCCCCCAGCAGGATCCCCGCCAGAAGGCCAAACCCGGCCACCAGCCCCTGGGCAACCTGTCCGATGATCACACCACCCGCGACAAAGCATAGCGCCACCAGAAGCATCAGACGGCGTGTACCCGCTGCCTGCAGGCTCATGGCCCGGGGATGGTTGAAGGACAGCAAAGGCATCTGCACCAGCCGGATGAGTGCCGCCACCGCTGCGATACCTGTGCCTGCAAAGGCCATGCCCAGCCCGGACAGCCACCATGCAGGCCTCAAGGTCAGCTGTCCGCCCACCTCGGCCCCATAAAGACCGCGCAGTGTTGCGGCGACATCCGGCAGGAGCGCCGCCGCAATGATGTACCCCATCGCGACGCCTGCCGCCCCCGCAATCAGCGCAAAAAGTCCAAGCTCTGCCGTCACCAGAAACATCAGACGGGACAACGGAAGCCCGAGCGCCCGCAGGGTTCTGAACATTGCCCTGCGTTGCTCAAAGGCAAGTCCGACGGCGCCGTAAACAATGAAAATGCCGACCGCAAAGGAGAGCAGGCCAAAAGCTGTGAGATTGAGGTGAAAGCTGCGCGTCAGTCTGCTCAGGTCAGTAGCCGCGTCTTCCGTAGTGACGTGGTATACCGGCGGCAGGTCCGGGATGCTGGCCGGCTGGTCCGGCGCCACCACAAGGTATTCGATACGCCCGGTACCTTTCAGTAGCCGGTCCGCCAGTGCAATATCTGCGAGAAGACTGCCGGGCACCCGCCCTGCATCCGGGCGTACCGTCGCGTCGACACCGCTCAGAGCCGGGACATCATCCGGGTGCGCCAGCAGCGCGGGATCTTCGCCCAGAAATCCCTCGGGCACTGCGGCGAGGCCGGTGGCTGATCCTGATACAGCGCCGGGCCAGGTCAGGAGATCCACGCCGGTGAGCACAAATTCCCCGGCTTCCGTCTGCAAACCTCCCTGCATCACCGGGCTCACCTGCCAGCCCTGCCGGCGCAGGGCGACATAATCACGGGTACTGATGCCCTGACCATCCACACGGGACAGCCTCGCCAGTCCACCCCCGTCCAGAAAATCAGATGCAGCACTGTAGCTCGCTCTGGCTTCGGCATTGATGGCCTGCACACCCGACCACAGGGCAGTTGCGAGGGCCAGTCCCGCAATCAGCGTCAGAAGCTGCCAGGGATTACGCCTCCAGTATGAGACAAGCGCGAACATCCCCGTCCGGATCATACAGAACCCGCTTCTGCTGCATTGGTCTGCACCATACGACCACGGGACAGGGTCAGCTGACGCTCCATTCGGCCCGCATGTCTGCCCGAATGCGTAACCATCAACACCGCAGAACCCGCATCCTTCGCCGTCTCGAGCAACAGATCCAGAACCCGGTCAGCGGTCGCCTCGTCCAGGTTACCCGTCGGTTCATCCGCAAGGATCAGCGCGGGCTGGCAGGCCAGCGTCCGCGCAATCGCCACACGCTGCTGTTGCCCACCGGACAGCGCCTCGGGGTATTTGTTCAGATGCTCCTGCAGCCCTAGCCGGTCTGCCAGCTCACTGTTCCGTCCGGGATCATTTTTACCGGATAAGCGCGCGTGAAAGGCAATGTTGCCTTCAACCGTCAGGCTCGGGATCAGATTGAACTGCTGAAACACCAGTCCGATGGTTCCCCGCCGCAGTGCCGCGCTGGCCGCATCGTCCAGACCTGCCACTTCATGGCCACCGACCTGAATACTGCCCCCGTCCGGTTTATCCAGACCCGCGATAAGATGCAGCACCGTGCTTTTTCCGCTACCGGATTCACCGGTCAGTGCGAGCGACCCGCCTGCGGCCATTGAAAAGCTGACATCCTCCAGCACCGGCACCCGGACGCCGCCGCTCTCATAGGATTTCGACAAACCGCTGACACGAAGCATGTTGCTCATCCGGCGGCATCCCGGGGCATTTCAAACTCCAGCCAAAGCGCAAGCAGTGTATCAATCACAGGCGTGGGTATATCTGCGTTGCGCCCGGGTTCCTGCACCGCCGTCCCCTGCGCTTTTTCAAGGCGCTTTCCGCACGACGTGAACACGCCAGCGGGATCAAAGCCCGGCGCCGACCAACAGATCTGCAATCCCGGTTTGTCCGCCGATTCCCGTGTCCGTCCCTCATATCGGGTATGAACAGTCACCGCCTTCGCGCCGATCTCACGAGGGCAGATGTCGTATTCTTTTTCGCGGCAGGACGCCTTCAGGGATGCTGTCACGGCAATCTCTGCACAACGCTGATATGACATCCATTCTGATGATGACGCGCCAGGAGCTATCGCGCCGGCCGGATCAGCAATAAGCGACTCAGAGATTGGCTGCACGGTTCATCATCCTTGTTTTGTGTGCCGTCGGGCGACCCCGCCGCACCCGGTTCAGTGCCTGTCTGACAGATAGCGGCGACGGGGCCGAAGGCCAGCGCTTCCCAAACCGCCGCTCAGCCGATAAACCCGCTTCAGAACAGAAATTGCAAGCCCCGGAGAGCACATGACCCGTTACGCTTTCACGCCACCCGCCATTCCCGCACTGCCAATCGCCGGATCGGACGCGGTTTTCCCGGTTCGGCGCGTTTATTGTGTCGGGCGGAACTATGCGGCGCATGCCATTGAAATGGGTCACGACCCGGACCGGGAGGCCCCGTTCTTTTTCCAGAAAAACCCCGATAATCTGAACACAACGGGTGCGTTCCCCTATCCGCCCAGGACATCAGATGTGCATCACGAGGTGGAACTTGCCGTCATGCTCAAATCGGGTGGCCGGGACATCAGCGCGGGTCAGGCACAGGAACATGTCTTTGGTTACGCCCTGGCCCTCGATATGACGCGCCGTGATCTGCAGGGCGAAATGAAAAAAGCCGGCAGGCCATGGGAAATCGGCAAAGCCTTTGAGGCCTCGGCCCCTATAGGCCCGGTGCATCCCGTGGCAGAAACCGGTGTTCTGACCGAGGGCGCCGTAACCCTGCACGTCAACGGCGAGTTGCGCCAGGAAGGTGATCTCAATCAGCTGATCTGGAAAGTGCCTGAAATGATTGCTTTTCTGTCGGAGTATTTTGAGCTGGCACCGGGTGATGTCATCCTGTCGGGCACACCCGCCGGTGTCGGGCCTGTTCAGCGTGGCGATGAGATGGAAGTTGCGATTGCCGGTCTGGGCAGCATGACCGTGACGGTCACCTGATCCACAGCATCATCCGCCTGAAAGATGCATTCTGACAGCTGATGCCAGGGCTCCGGCACTGTCAAAGGCCGCCTCGACGCGCCCCTGCCCGCACCAGTCGCCGGCGGCACCGATACCCAGCCCCGGATCAAACAGATATGGCCGGCCAGCGGGCGTCTGCACCGCCGCATAGCGCCAGCGGTGCAGGCTAACATACTCTGCCATGCCGGTATCGATCCCAGTCAGATCTGTGAATGCCGCAAGAAGGTGGCGCCGAACATCCTCCTGATCCCGCTCCAGTCGGGCTTCCGCCCAGGTGTTGCCGGTCTGGCAGAGAAAGGCAGGCCGCGCATCCCGCCCGGGCTTACTGTGATTGGCGGCGATCCACGCCAGCGGATCTCCATCGCCCACAAATGCGTCCCATCCCGGGTCAGGTGCTGTGTCGAAGCCCAGCATCAGGCTGTAGCATCCCAGCATCTTCGCCTCGTCCAGCGCGTTCCGTTCCGTTATCCCGCCGGGCAGCAGGGCAGCTGTCTGAAAGGCCGGGGCCGTCGACAGCACAATGTCAAAGGGTCCCGCCTCAGCACCTGAGGCACATGCGAGCCGCCACCCCTGCCCCGCAGGCAGGATGTTTTCCACAGCGTCACCCAACCGCACGTCGAGACCCGATGCCGCAGCCTTTGCAAGACTGTTCATCGCAGGCACCCCGACGAAACGCGGCGCATTCCAACGCGGGTCCGAAGCGGCAGCACCGGCCAGGCGCGGGTTCCACTCTGCCACATACCCTTGCGCAACAAAGGGCTCCAGAAATGACAGAAAGGCATTGCCCCGCGCCGTAAAATACTGCGCACCGTGATCAAACCGGTACGTCTCCGCCCGGCGTGTGGACATGCGCCCACCGATGCCGCGCGATTTTTCAAACACGGTGACCGTGGCGACATCAGACAGCAGGCGTGCCAGATGCACACCCGCCAGCCCTGCCCCGATCACTGCAATTTCAGGTCGCTCAGACATATCAGTGGCCTCTCCCGGACGTCTTCGGGCCACCTAATCCGCATGGACCGAACGACAAGTCAGAGGCGATAGGTCCGCCTTGCAAGACCACAGGTCAGGTCTTCAACCATCTCAAAGGCCTCATCCTCGCGCAGCCGGTGATCGGCCACCATCCGGGCCAGCCAGGCGCAGTCGACCCGCCGGGCCACCTCGTGCCGCGCCGGTATTGACGGGAACGCACGCGTGTCGTCGTTGAAACCGGCTGTATTGTAGATGCCTGCCGTTTCCGTCGTCATTTCACGGAACCGCCGCATGCCTTCGGCGCTGTCGTGGAACCACCATGCAGGACCCAGCACCAGCGACGGCCAGGCGCCGGCAAGGGGCGCCAGTTCCCTTGCATAGGTGGTTTCGTCCAGTGTGAACAAAACGATACGCAGACGCGGTTCATTCCCAAGCGCATTCAGTAGCGGGTGCAGGCTGCGCGTGAATTCCGTCTGCGTGGGGATATCGTACCCTTTATCCCGCCCGAACCTTCTGAATACCTGCTGATTGTGGTTGCGGAAGGATCCGGGATGGATCTGCATGACCATGCCGTCTTCGGCGCTCATGCGGGCCATTTCGGTCAGCATCTGCGCCCGGAACAGCGCATGATCACGATCGTCAGCACGCCCGCAGCGGACCCGGTCAAAAAGTGCGGCCGCCGTGTCAGGATCCAAGTCCGCCGTTACCGCATCCGGGACGCCATGGTCCGTGGCCGTCGCTCCCTGCGCCCGAAAACAGGCCCGCCGGCTGTGATGCGCCGCCAGATAGCCGCGCCAGGTGCCCGTATCCTCACCAGTCATATCGCCGAGGTCATCGAGAGCCGCAGCGAAACCCTCATGATCCGGATCCGTGATCTGGTCCGGACGATAGGTTGGGATCACCCGGCCGGACCAGCCGCTGTCGGCAATGGCACGGTGATGATCCAGCGGGTCGAGCGCATTATCCGTTGTCGCCAGCACTTCAATATCAAACCGCTCATAAAGGGCCCGGGGGCGGAATTCCGGCGTGGCGAGTGCCGCTGCAATGCGGTCATAGATGTCATCAGCCGTTTGCGGCGTGAGCGGTTCACTGATGCCGAACAGCCGCTGAAAGGTTATATCCAGCCAGAGCCGTGTCGGCGTGCCGCGAAACAGATACCAGTGCTCCGCAAACCTGCGCCAGATGGTCCGTGGGTCCTCATCCTGACCTGCTCCATCTGTTCCGCGCACGCCAAACAGTTCCGGGCCCAGACCCTGGCTCGCAAACATCCGCGTCACATAATGATCAGGCGTCACGATCAGAGCAGCAGGATCGGGAAACGCACTGTCCTGTGCAAACCAGGCGGGATCGGTATGCCCATGCGGGCAGATCAGCGGCAGACCGCTGGCCACTTCAAACAGGGCACGCGCCACCGCGTCCGCGCCTGTCCCTTCCAACAGCGTATCCTCATGAAAAAGCGTGCTCATGGTATGACGGCCCTCCCGCGTCTTTCCGGCGGCTCTTATGCTGATGCGCGCCATCACATTGCCAGGACTGCAAATATCATCAACCCTTTGCCGCGCGACGTCACCAAATGGCCATCCCGGTGTCAAGGCCACCACGGACCGTCGGTCCGCCACAGGGCTTGCCACTGGCACCGGAATATAGACTATGCCGCGTACCGCTTCTGGTACTGAAAGGACTGCACCATGCCCTCCCCGCCGACGTCTTTTGCCGATGGCAAATTGCTGGCCTTCCATGACGGTGCCATTGGACGGATCGTGTTCAACAAACCGGACCGTCTGAACGCGATGTCGCTTGATATGTGGGACGGATTGCGCGACGCGCTGGCGCTGTTCCAGACAGACAATGACATCAGGGCGGTTGTCCTGAGCGGCGCCGGCGACCGCGCTTTTGTGTCGGGTGCCGATATTACTGAGTTTGACGAAATGCGCGCCTCAGATGCAGGCATCCGCAACTACAATGAACGCTACGAAGGTGCAGATGCAGCACTCTATGCGTTTCCAAAACCAACGATTGCTCAAATTCATGGTTTTTGTGTCGGCGGCGGTATGGCGATTGCGCTCAGCTGCGATATCCGGATCTGCGCTGAGGGCACCCGCATGGGCATACCGGCCGCAAAACTGGGCCTGGGATACGGCTACCAGGGGGTCCGGCGCCTGCGGTCCGTGGTCGGGCCCGCCATAGCCTCTGAGATTCTGTTTTCTGCGCGGATGTTGGATGCCGCAGAAGCGTTGACGCATGGTCTGGTCAACCGTGTCGTCCCGGCGGCTGATCTGGAAACTGAAGTGAACGGGCTCGCCGCCACTGTTGCCGGCAACGCGCCCCTGACCATTGAGGCGGCAAAAGCCGCTATACAGGCCGCTGGCAGTGACGCTGCTGACGCTGCCGCCGACCGGATGAATGCCCTGGCGACGGCCTGTTCCATGAGTGCCGATTACGCAGAAGGACGCCAGGCATTTGCGGAAAAACGGGCGCCCGTGTTCCGAAGACGCTGAACAGGCCCGCCCTCTGAAGCGTCCCGGCCAGGTATACTTGATCAGAATCAAGGTGCGGCCAGCCCGGTTCGCGCATTCTGACAGTGTTACCGAAGGCCTCACAGCGCCCTTTCGATGGGGCCATACCGGCGCACGGGAGCAGGGAGAAATAAACCATGGCGATTAAAACGATACAGGTCTGCCTTACAGGCAGCCGGCACGCAGACACACTGATGCGGATTGCCGTACCGCTGGCCGCGAGGCACAATGCTCTGCTGGTCGGGGTCCACACGATTGAGGCGCTGGTCGTCTACCCCGGGATTGCCATGCACATACCCGATCAGGCCTTTGGCGCATTCAATGAAAGCCAGGCCCGCGAAGCCGCAGAAATAGAAGAGATCTTTGAGCGGCACTGCAACACCGAAGATTTCCCCTGCGAATGGCGCCTGCTCCGGGCCGAAGCGGTCTCTGCAGCCGAACGGATCGTCGAAAGCGCCCGCGCGGCGGATCTGGTGATTATGGCACAGGCGGACAAGGCATCTGACCGGTACGACCAGCGCAACGTTCAGGAACGTGTGATCCGGGAATCCGGCAGGCCGGTTCTGGTTGTCCCGCTCGGTTACGACGGGCCTCCCGTTGGGCAACGGATTCTGCTCGGCTGGACCAATTCGCGTGAAGCCGCGCGCGCCGCACATGACGTGGTCAGCATGGCCGCGCCGGACGCTGACGTGAACGTGGTGCAGGTCGGCGCACCGCTGCTGGACGAAATGACGGAATTCGATGCGCTGGCAATAGCCGGAATGTATGCACGTCACGGGTTGCGCGCGACGGTCACACACTGCGAGGCGGATGGTTCCGATGTCGCTCCGCTCCTTGTCACGACCGCCCGCCGGACAGACGCCGACATGATTGCGACCGGCGCATTCGGACACTCGCGCTTTCACGACTTTGTTGTTGGTTCAGTGACCTGGTCGCTGCTTCATGATGCGGAACTGCCGGTCCTCTTCAGTTGCTGATCCGGCCCCCGGCGCGCACCGGGAAACCGCGGCCTGCAGGTGCCGGCCGCGTTAACCACGCTGGCCTGAATTTACCATAAAAACCTGATTTATCGTGGTTAATCCGGCCGGATGCCACGCAGCCGCCGCCTGTGCGCCATTTTCTGATCACATTCTGGGACGACAAATACAATTGTAGTCAAATGAATTTCAAAGCCCCGATCACCCGCCGGACGCTGGCAACCAGGTAAGACAAATGACACGGATGACCGCACTCGAAGATCTCGTTCAGGAAGATGAACTCCCCACAGGCGCCACGCTTCTGAACGGTCAGTATGAGATAACGCAGCACCTGGGCCGGGGCGGTTTCGGCATCACCTACGTTGCGCGCAACAGCCTCGACCGTGCTTTTGTGATCAAGGAATGCTTTCCGTCCGACATGTGCCGCCGTGTAGCGGGTATCGTGGAGCCCGTTGACGCCCGTTTTGACCGCGCGCTGAACGCGGTCCGGCGTCAGTTTGTGCTCGAAGCCCGGCGGATGGCGAAGCTGGAGCACCCCAACATCGTGGGCGTGCATCAGGTATTCGAGGAAAACAACAGCGCCTATATGGCACTGGATCTGGTGGCCGGTGATGACCTGATCGACCTGGCCGAAAACCGTCCTGAACTGATTACTCCCGCCTTCGTCCGCAGCGTGCTTAACCAGATGCTGCAGGCGCTGGTTTACACGCACAGTCACGGTGTGCTGCACCGCGACATCTCGCCGGACAATATTCTGGTTGATGATCGGGGTCACGTTACCCTGATCGATTTTGGCGCCGCAAGCGAACCTGCGGGCGTTGGTCAGTCCGGTGTGTCCCGGATGATTGCGGTAAAGGACGGCTATTCGCCGCACGAATTTTACACGCCTGGCGCTGAGCATGATTTTTCCAGCGATCTCTATGCGCTGGGTGCCACACTTTATCACATCATTACCGGTGAAATAGCACCGGACTGCCAGAAACGCCTGCGCGCTGCCGCAACCGGTCATGCCGATCCACTGGTGCCGTTGGTGGGGTCAGTCACAGGCTACGACGAACGGCTGCTCGCCTCCGTCGACCGGGCAATGCAGGTTTCCCAGGTGGACCGTTTCCGTACCGCCCACGCGTGGCAGGATGCACTGGATGGCGGCTCTGCACCGGCCCCGCGGCAACGGACCCGCCAGGTGGCAGACCCTATGCTGGAAAGCCGGATCTCTGCACTGGTCAGCCAGATCAACACCGAAATTGAACCTCAGATCCGCGCGGATGCAGATGATGTTGCAGACGAAACCGCAACTGAAGAAACACCCGAACCGCGCCGCGTTGTCGACATCTTTGGCAACCCGATTGACGACGTCGAAGCCTGGCTTCGTGAGCAGGAAGAGGAGCAGGCAGCACCCGCACCTGTCGCACCAACCGCAGCAGCGGCCCCCACAGAGGTTGCCGAAGCCCCTGTTCAGCAGAGCAGAAAGTCACTTCTGGGCAAACTGGTGTCCCGCTGCGTCAGCAGAAAATCCACCTGAGCAGTAAAGTCTAACGAACGGAGAAACCGATGAAATTTATCCGCGACATCATAAATGAAAAACGCAGCAACGGACCGGTCAGCGCATCCATGCCTGCTGAAGAAAACCAGCTGGATTTTGCCGCTGATTACGAAGACACATCCTCGGCCCTGGATCTCGGACAATACCGCGAAACGACGGCTGATCCGGTCACTGATAACGCCGATGCTGCGGGTTTCAGCGGTATCGACTATGACCCGGACGAATTTGACCCCGATGGCTTTGACGGGTCAGACTGGGAAGATGAGGACGCCGCAGCCTACGATGATCAATCTGATGAAATGACGCTTGAGGCTGCCCGCCGCGCCATTGAAGATGCCTCTGATGAGGATGCGGCAGGTGATCCGCTCGACCGTCTGTTCTCCGAACAGCATGTTGCCGGTGCCGAAGAGGAGTCCCACGAAGACTTCTCCGATGAGGATCAGAGCTGGGACGCCTATGAGGACGAAGAGGATGACAGCCCGGTTCCTGCACCGGCATCACTTGCTGAAATGCGCCGCGCAATGGCCGGAGAACGCCAGGCCGTACGCGCAGTTCCGCCAGCGCCTGCCCCGATGCAGGATCCGGCTCACGAACAGACTGATACCAGCATGGCCGACAGCGCTGATCTGCTCGAAATGCCTGCCCCGATGCCGGGCCGCGCAGCTCAGGGATCGGGTCGCGTGAAAACACGGCTGCTGGGTTTTGCCACGGACACCGACGCAGCACTCGACCCTATCGAGAAAGCTGCACGTGCCGGTCAGGCCCGCTTCCCGGTCGCCTGGATGGTCGTGGTTGCAGGCCCCGGTCGTGGCGCGTCCTTTACGCTGCAGGATGGCGTGTCGCGCATCGGCCGTGCCGAAGACCAGACCGTTGCCCTGAACTTCGGTGACAACGCCATTTCGCGCGAGAACCATGTCTCCGTCGCCTATGACAGTGAGCAGAACAGCTTCTTCATCGGGCACAGCGGCAAAGCCAATCTGGTGCGTATCAATGACAGACCCCTTCTGAGCACTGAAACCATCTCTGACGGCGATCTTGTCCGGATCGGTGAAACCACCCTGCGCCTGGTTACTCTGTGCGGTGATGATTTCACATGGAACGACGAAGACGAAAAAGACGCAAAATATGCCTGACACAAAGCGTTTTCGCTGCGATGCGGCCCCGGCAATCCACCGGGGCCGCCGCGCCTGTCAGGAAGATACCCTGGCAGTTGACTTCACCGCAGGCGGGGGCATCGGCTTTGCCGTTCTCGCCGACGGGATGGGTGGCCATGCCGCTGGCGATATCGCCAGCAAGGTCGTGGTCACTGAGGTGTTCAGCGAGCTGAAAATGCAGGCCGGCAATCCAGCGGCAACCGGTGAAGGCATCGGTGATCTGTTGCGGCGGGCCACCGAAGGGGCCAATGACTGTCTGGCAACCTACGTCCGTCAGTTCCCGGAAACGGCAGGCATGGGTGCCACCCTTGTGGCGCCGGTTGTTGCTGGCAATCACCTGTACTGGATTTCGGTGGGTGACAGCCCCCTGTACCTGTTCCGCGGCCAGCATCTTTTCCGTCTGAACGAAGAACATTCGCTGGGCCAGCAGCTGCAGGACCGTGTGAACGAAGGGTCGCTGTCGCAGGATCTTGCAGATCTGCACCCCGACCGGAACTGTCTGACATCCGTGCTGATGGGCCGGGAAGTGCAGCAGATAGACTGCCGCGAGGTGCCCGTTGAACTGCGCCATGACGACATCATCGTTGCCGCCAGCGACGGTCTTCAATACCTCACAGACGATCAGATTGCGCGGGTGATCTATCAGAACCGTTTCCGTCCGGCCGCCGAGATTTCCGAACGGCTGATGCAGGCCGTACTTGCCCTGCAGGACCCGGAACAGGACAACATTGCGCTGTGCTCTATCCGTATTTCCGATCTTGACGCCGAACAGCAGACGAAAGCGGCGCCGCAGGCGACGCGGCGTATCTTCCTTGACCTTCACGGTGGAGAAAAACGTGCTGTCAGCCGTGCCAGCGGACAGTCATTCCTCTGACGATCCAAGGCATGACAGATCACATCCCAGCCGCCCTGCGCGCCGTAACTGAAAACACCGCCCTGCCCCGAAACCTGCGCGCCGCTGCTGCCAGCCTGATCGACTGTCTGGACCGGCCGGTCCGCATAACTTTGGTCGGGCGCAGGCATACCGGTAAGACATGCCTCGCCAACATGCTGGCGGGCCACCATGTTCTGCCGGCGACGGACGGGCTGACGATGACAGAAGCTGTCTGGTCGGCGCAGGCAAAAACACTCTGTGAATACAGCACCGGGCAGATCGTTACTCTCGACACTGAAGGAACTGAATTTACGCTGCCCGAACAGGCTATGCGACTGCGCCTGGAACTCACCGACGCCTGCCTGAAAGACCGCAGTCTGACTGAGGTCACTCTGCCTGATGATACGGGAATGGCCCGCGACCTGCTGGATATGGTAGCGGACCATACGGACATATTGCTCTGGTGCGCAGCTGATGTGGAGGATCAGTCCGCTCTCTGGAACTGTGTGCCGGATCAGCTCAGCGGCCGAAGTCTGTTTGTTGTCACCATGGCGGACAGACTGCACGCGGCGGGCACACTGTCAGGGACACTTTCGCGGGCACAGAATATGGCGGGGTCCGGCTTTACGGGCATTTACCCCCTCGTCGCGCATCGTGCCGAAGCCGCTGCTGCGGATACGGACGATAAAGAAATACTCAGGAAATCGGGCGGCCACGCCATCCTCACCAGAGTGACGAAGATCATCCAGCAGGCCCGTCAGTCCGATCTTCTTCGGGCACAGGCCATACTGGATCAGTGCGCACTGGCCACAGAAACGAAAACCTGCAGGGAAATGGCACGCGCCACCTCCGGTCTGGACAAATGGATCGACAAGTTGACAACAGCCAGACCTGACCAGACTGTGTCCGAAATACTGTCACTGTGTCAGAAAGCCATGTCAGGTCTGGTTGTTGCCCTGCCGGACGAGGCCACGACCTTTCGGGCCGAAGTCAGCGATGCCATTGAACATGTGGAGAAATTCGCGCGCCAGAACAGCGATTCTGCTGCCCGGAACGCTGTCGCATTGCTGGTTCAACTCAACCGGGAACTATCTGTCCAGAAATCCGCATAAAACCTGACTTCCGGAAACAATGCCGGATCTGCGCCACATTTCAAACACATGAACGCCCGGAGCTGTCCCTACAATTTGGTTCAGATACGGGAAAAATTTGATTCAACATCCGCATCAGATATCAGAATTTTTACGGGCACCGCAGTATGACCGACACGCAGCAGAATGATGATCAGCCGACCGGCTCCGGCAATGCATATGATGGGTTTCTGCCTGAAGCGCCGGACGCGATGGCCGAATTTGCCACCCGTCGCGAATGCCTGAGCGAGGCGGTACAGGAGCTCTCAGCCCTGGCCGGCACGTCGGCAAAAAAACCTATCGCGAAGCTTGAGAAGGACCTGGAGAGCTTTGAACCTGCGGTCACGTTTCTGGGTCAGGTGAAGTCCGGAAAGACGACGCTGGTGAATGCCATGGCCGGATGGCCGGACCTGTTGCCCGCAGACGTGAACCCCTGGACATCCGTTGTGACCTCCGTGCACCTGCGCCCCGGACCCGAACGTGTTCCGGGCAACGCCAGGTTCCAGCTGATGAAGGAGGCTGAATGGGACCGCCTGATCCAGAAAGGCGGGCGTCTGGGTGAGCTTGCGGAACGTGCCGGCGCCGAAGATGAGCAGGAAAAAATCCGTGCCCAGGTGACCGCACTGCGCGAGAAATCGAAAAAGCGTCTGGGCCGCCGTTTCGAGCTGCTGCTGGGTCAGAAACATGATTACGACAGTTTCGATTCCGAATTGCTGGAACGGTACATCTGCCTTGGTGATGACGTGGACACGCCCGATCCTCAGGATACACAGGGGCGTTTTGCTGACATAACAAGTGCCGCTGATCTGTGGCTCGAAACACCGGTTGCCGCGCTGCCCTTTTGCCTGCGCGATACGCCCGGCGTGAACGACACGTTCATGATGCGTGAACAGGTCACGATCAACGCGGTCCGGTCCAGCAGGTTCTGTGTGGTGGTTCTGTCCGCTCATCAGGCGCTCAGTTCGGTCGATATGGGGCTCATTCGTCTGATTTCGGCAATGCCATCGCGCGACGTGCTGATTTTTGTGAACCGCTGCGATGAGCTGACTTCACCGGAAACCGAGATCCCCCAGATCGAGGAAAGCATCCGCAAGGTTCTGTCACGCAACAGTGGCCCCGAGGATGCGGCCATCCTGTTCGGAAGTGCGCTCTGGGCGCATCTTGCGCTGACAGGTGACATTACAGGCGACGACAAAGAACACATCCTCGCACAGCGAGGCACAGTACCGCCCGGCGAGGCACTTGCGGAAAGCGCATGGCAGGCTTCCGGTCTGCCGGCACTTCAGGCCGCAATCGCCGCGCAGATCGTGGGCACCACGGGCAACGCGCTGCTGCGCCGAGTTTCTTCTGATGCAGCGGCAGTAGCCAGCGGCCAGCAGGCTGCCAACAAGATCCGCATTGCGGGCGACACGCAGACCGAAAACATGACCATGCAGGAAATCCGGCGTGAATTCGACGCTCTGTGCGACCGTCATACGGACGCGCTGGCGGCGACGCTCACCACGCTGACTGACGGTTTCCGGGAGCGCGCAGACCGTGCGCATGCCGGTTTTCTGCACAATGCATCCGTCGCCCTGATCCGGCATCTCGAAAACTATGGACCGGAGCAGCCGTGGCGCTTCAGCCCGGACGGTCTGCGCAGCAGACTGCGCTCGGCCGCATCCGTATTCGAGACACGGGCCAGAGGGGCGGCACACAAGCACTACACCGACGCTGTAACCGAGATCGCCGAGTTTTACTTCCGTGCCTTTGGCAAAGCCGTCGAGGGAGTGCGCCTTTCGGTACCTGATACACCCGACCTGCCGGCGCCTGTTGGCATTGCCGGCAGCATTGCCATGGAATTCAAGGAGGGCTGGCTGACCAGCTGGTGGCGCCGCACACGCGGATACAAGGCCTTCGCCCGTCGTTTCGGAGACCTGATCTCAGCGGAAACAACAGATTTTATGGAAAGCCTGAAAACCGGACATGCCATTGACGTGACCGCGCGTCTGCAGCCAGTACTCAGGGACCTTTTGGAGCAGAACCGCGACATCCTCTACGAAATCGGAGACAGCCGCGGAGACAAGGACGGTCTTGAAACACTTTGCCTCGGGGCGGACGAAGCCCGGAAGACGAAAGAACTGGATGCTCTGCTTGACACTTTTGAGGTGCTGGCAACTGATCCACAGAACGTAAGGCACGCCGCGCAATGACAGACAACCCGAACAACGCCCTGATGCCCGCCCCTGCCGGGCGCAAACCCCGGGTCGCACTGATGGGTGAATTCAGTGCGGGTAAAAGCACCCTGTGCAACATCCTGCTGGGACGGGCACCTCTGCCGATGCGGGTGACCGCAACGCGACTGCCGCCGGTTCTGATGACCTACGGCACACCGGGTGCAGCTGTCATCGACATGGACGGGAAGCGTACCGAAGTGCCGCTCAATGCGCTGGACGACGTCTCTTTTGACGATACGCGCTACATCCACGTGACAATGGAAGCGGACACTCTGGCGCTTTGTGACCTGATCGATATGCCAGGTATTTCCGATCCGAACATGCCCCGCAATATGTGGGAAACAGTGGTCGGGGAAGCCGATCATGTCGTCTGGTGCACGCATGCCACGCAAGCCTGGAGACAGTCGGAGGCGGCGATCTGGGACGCAGTACGCAGCCGCACCCGGTATGAAAACCTTCTGCTGGTCACGCAGTTTGACAAGCTCCGCGCCCAAAAGGACCGGGAACGGGTACTCGCAAGGATCCGCCGGGAAACTGATGGGCTGTTTGCACAGGTCTTTCCTGTAAGCCTGCTTGAGGCGTTGCATGCGGAGGAAGACGTGGATGTATGGGCGACCAGTGGTGTCGCCGCCTTCTGCGAACATCTCATTGAGATCCTGATGCGGTCAGCACCTGACATGCCCGCACTGGAAGACGGCCTGACGGAAACGGATGCCGTCTTTGCGGCCATTGAACGGGATGAAGCCATGGGCGATCCCATTGAGCCGGCAGAGCCTGAAGCCCCCGCGCAGGATGGTGTGATCCGTCCGCGCCGCGTCCGTCTGAATGCACAGAGCGCAAACCGGCGCCGTGCGGAACGGCAACATTGGTCAGGTGCGGCAGAATAAGATGAGCGCTGGCGTCCCGAAGAAAGCTCCCCGTAATGTGCTGCAGTCATTGCACGACAGCATTCCGGACGCGCAGACCGTCCTTTTTGCAGACCTGCGTACCCGCCAGCCGCTTGTGAGTTCAGAAGCGTCACAGGCCGGGCAGACCGCGCTGAATGCTCTGACGGACGCGATGGCGGATGGGTTCGCGCTGGCGGATAGTGCCGGAGTCAGTGCGACAGAGATGTTGCTGTTTGATGCACAGCACGTGGTGGCCGTTGTGCGCCATGGGGACAATCTGACCGACGCTACTTGCACCGAGATGCCTGTCGCAGGCACCTGGAACATCCCCGGTGTTCTGACCGGGCTGCGGAAGGCATCCCACGCCCTTGACAAGGCGGTCTGATGAACGCGCTTTTCCCCACACCCATGCCTGAAACGGCTTCAGACGAACTGCGCGGCATGATTGTCGCCGCAGCCGGACGCCGGCAGGCAACCGAGGTTATGCCACGTGATCTGCTTTCGCGCGCACACCAGCTGTCGTGGCTGGTGGATACAACCGTGCTGCCGCGCAATTACACGGTGTCCGGCGGAGGCAAACCGGGCCTGCAGATTACGGTCGCTGACCGCATGATGGTATGGATCGGGGACGCTCCCGCGGCTCAGCAGATGCATGAGCTGATCGCGCTCCTGTCCGCTGACGGTGACATCGAAATCGCCTGCACTGGTCGCCCGGACGCATTTGAAGCGTCAGACGAGGGGGTATCAGCGGCAGAGATTGCAAAGGCACCGAAAGATATCGTCCCGGCGGATCAGCTACTGTTTGCTACCCTTCGGCCGCTGGCAGCCTACCAGATCACATGGGAGAATGACCGGCAGCCTCAAGCAGAAACCACCGACCCGGCGCTGGAAAAGATCACGGAGGCCTTCCGCCAGCAGAGCCCTGATCCGACCCCGCGGGGGATGCTTCTGAAATGCGACAATGACACAGGCATCGTTGTCTACGGCAGCTCCGCGGAAGGCTTCGTTATCAAAGCACCCTTCATTCCCGCCGCAGAAGCTTTGCGCCTCTGGCAGCAGATCTGATTACCCTGCGTCTGCCTCGGATGACGAACTGATACGGAAAAAGACTGTATAGAGCGTCGGTACCACGATCAGTGTCAGGATCGTTGCGAAACTGAGTCCGCAGATAATCACAACCGCCAGCGACTTGAAAAACGGATCCCACAGCAACGGGATTACCCCCAGAACAGTCGTCAGAACACCCAGTGACACCGGTCTGACCCGGCTGACGGCCGCATCGACAACCGCCTGCATGCGCTCCTTGCCCTGCCCGATCTGACTGTCTGTCTCGTCGATCAGAACAATCGCGTTCTTGATCAGCATACCAGCAAGCGACAAAACACCGAGGATCGCCATGAACTCCATGGCAGTGCCTGACAGCGCCAGCCCCCAGATCACACCGATCAGCGCGAGCGGCACAGTCAGCCAGATGATAAGCGGCTGCCGGATCGCGTTAAACAGCAGCAGCACAACAATGATCATCGCACCGAACCCCAGCGGCATCGTTGATGCGAGGCCTTCGTTCGCTTCGGCACTGCTGCCGTACTCACCCTCCCAGGTCATGGTATACCCGGGTGGCAGCTCAATGGCCTCGATCGGGCCACGAACCTGCGCGAACAGATCACCAGACAGGACACCCTCCGGGTTGTCAGACTGTGCGGTGATCCCCAGCTGGCGGTCAAACCGCTGCAGGTTGCCAGCCTCATAGACCAGCCGGAATTCGTCCACCACCTGCGCCACAGGCACATAGGTACCGGCAACCTGGCTGAAAATCTGCACATCCTGCAGGCGCGCGGCATCATCCCGCTCCGCTTCAAACGGACGCATGATGATCGGACGCAGTTCTTCCGCCTCGCGATAGGTCCCGATGCGCGTGCCGTTCATATGCCCGTAGATCGCGGAAACAATCTCGCCCTGCGTCAGGCCGAGACGTCGCGCGTTCTCGGTATTGATCACCGGACGGATGACAGGGCGCAGCTCTCCCCAGTCGTCCTTGATGGCAATAGCGCCATAATCCGCCATGACCTGTTTGGCCTGGGCAGCCAGATCACGCAGCACGCCCGGATCATTGCCATAGAACCGTGCTTCGATTTTGGCACCGCCGCCGGGGCCAAGCTGGAATTTCCAGACTTTGGCGTTTGCAGCCGGGTAGTTTTCGTCGATCCATGGCTGAACCTCGCTGACCAGACCGGCGATCTGAGCGAATTCCTCAACGTCCACGAGGATCTGCGCATATGCCGAGCTGGCATCTGCGGCCTCATAGGTGAGCATAAAGCGAGTGTGACCCTGACCGATCGCTGTGTTCGTACCTGTCACGCCCGGGAGCTCGCGGATATGAGCCGCAATCTCCTGAACATTGGCCTCCGTCACAGAGATGTCGGCACCTTCTGGCAGGAAATAATCCACCACGAACTGTTCGCGGGTGGAGGCCGGAAAGAAGCCCGGTGGCACCTGCGAAAACATCGCAATGGCAGACGCGAAAAGCCCGACAATAATCGCGATGGTCACCCAGCGGATGCGGATCGCCTTTTGCAGAAAGACGCGGTAGCCGCGCAGGATGATGTTCTCCCCCTTCTCCTCTGCCTTGCCCGGTTTCAGCAGCAGCGTGCAGTAATAGGGTGTCAGCCAGATCGCGATCAGCCAGGAAAAGAGCAGCGCGATGCTGACCGTCCAGAACAGGCTGCCGGCGTATTCACCGGTGTTGTCCGGCGAAAACCCAATAGGAGAGAATGCAAGGAAACCAACGATTGTACCGCCCAGCAGCGGCCATTTCGTCTGATTTACAACACCGATGGACGCATCTTCAGGGCTTTCCCCGGCCTGCACACGCACCAGTGTGCCTTCGACCACAACAATCGCATTATCCACCAGCATGCCAAGCGCAATGATCAGCGCACCCAGCGAAATACGCTGCATGTCCAGCCCGTAGAGATACATCCCCAGCAAAGTGCCCGCCACGGTGATGAGCAGGATACCCCCCATCAGAATACCCGAACGAAGCCCCATGAAAATGAGCAGTGTG
This sequence comes from Roseobacter phycocola, assembly GCF_042055075.2. Taxonomy (GTDB): domain Bacteria; phylum Pseudomonadota; class Alphaproteobacteria; order Rhodobacterales; family Rhodobacteraceae; genus Roseobacter. The sequence goes on from NZ_CP194010.1 coordinate 1,534,980, forward strand.
CCGACCACAATGGCCAGCGCGAGCACCACATTCATCACAAAGTCATTCACCGATACGCGCACAGAGCTCGACTGATCCGAGATGGTTTCCACATCAATGCCGATGGGACGTTCAGAGATCAGTTCCGCCATACGCTCCTTGACCAGATCCCCCATGTTCACGACGTTGCCGCCGATGTTGTTGGAAATCCCCAGACCGATAGCAGCCCTTCCGTTCCGATAGAGCAGACTCGTCGCCGGTTCCACATACCCACGCGACACTTCTGCGATATCCGACAGCCGGAAAGTCGCCCCGTTTTGTGGGTTTGCGATCACAAGGTTCTCAATCGCCTCGATGGAATCGACCGCAGCAGGGGCGCGCACCGTCAGCCGGGCCGGTCCCGCCTGAACCGAACCACCGGGTGCAACGAGGTTCTGCCCTTCGAGCAGGCTGGCGATCTGTGAAGGCGCCAGGCCCAGTTCAATGAGCCGCGCGGGCGCGTATTCGACGTAGATGACCTCTTCCTGAACCCCGCTGAGCACGACCTTGGACACACCATCAACAGTCACCAGTTCGCGCTGCAGGTCCTTGCCGTATTCATAGAGTTCACTGAGCGTATAATCGTCACCCACGATTGCAAAATAGAGCGCGTATACGTCGCCAAAGTCGTCATAGACGATGCTTCCCTGCGCATTGGGTGGCAGGTCCCCCTGAATGTCGCTGATCTTGGCCCGCATCTGGGTGAACTTCTGCGCCAGCTGATCACGCGTCTTGGTCGATGCGATTGTAAACTCGATCTTGACGGTACTGCGCCCTGGCGAGGAAACAGAGGTGACCTCATCCACACCAGAGAGCTGCTGCAGCGCGTTCTCAACCACCTCGGTGACTTCACCCGCCACTTCTTCGGCGCTGGTGCCGGGATAGGGCGTGATGATCTGCGCCTGCCGGATGATAAACTCCGGGTCCTCGAAACGCGGCAGAGCGGTATAGGCGAAATATCCGCCCAACAGGATGAGCAGTGTGGCAAGCGCCGAAATCAGACGCTTTTCAATTGCGAAACGGGCGAGATCCATCTGCTTATTCCCCGATCCGGGATACCGGCCGGATCACCGCCCCCTCCCGCAGGTAAGACACACCTGCGGTGACGATTGTCTCGCCGGCCTCCAGACCGTCGATCACATCCACGCTGTCTGCGATCACATCACCCAGGGTCACAGGGCGGGCACTGACAGACTGATCCCCGCTGTCGACGATCCAGACGAAAGTGCTCGCATCCGTGTCTGTCCCGACCGCGGAGAAGGGAATCTGGATCGACGCCGCGACATCCTCGTCGGTGGAAACGATCACGGTGCCGACCATACCGGGGAAAACCTGCGCCCCCTCAGGCACGGTGATGCCCACACGTGCGCGATATGTCTGGGTACCCTGATCGGCCTGGGTGGAGAATTCCACCAGTTCGGACGGGATTTTCTGCCCCGGACGCGCCTCCAGCAGAACCTCGGACTGCACATTCTCCCGCGCGCTCCAGATCAGCACATCAGGGCCCGGCACATCAAAGGCCAGATCGACTGTGTCCAGCGCCTGCAGCAGGACAACACTCTGTCCTGCGGAAACGTTTGTGAAATTGTCGATGTCACGACGCGCGACGATGCCATCAAACGGCGCGCGCAGCGTGGCATCATCCAGATTGTCGCGCGCGTTGCGCAACTGACTGTCGAGACCGCGGATAACGGCTTCTGCCGCGGCAATGTCCTCTTCCCGGCCGCCCGCGCGGCCGATGGCCAGCTGTTCCAGCGACGCCTGCAGGGCCGCGCGCGCGACCTGGGCCGCCGCATCATCCTGTTCCAGCCGGGCCTCGGATACGACGCCGCTTTCGGCAAGCTGACGCGTCCTCTCCAGCTGGTCCTGCGCCTGATCGACCTGCGCCTGCGCCGCGGACACGTCGGCTTCCAGGGCTGCAATCTCTTCGGATCTGGCACCACTACGCAGGATCTGAAGCTGTGCAACCGCCTGATCCCGCTGGCTTTCCAGCTGCGCGACGGTCTCTTCAAAGGCGCGCTGGTCAAGTTTTGCGATCACATCGCCACGCTCAACGTTCGTCGCGCCCCTGACGGGCAGCTCGATGACCTCACCGGAAACCTTGAAAGACAGAACCGCTTCCTGAGAAGGCTTCACAATCGCCGGATACCGGCGTTCGATCACCCGTGCGCTTTCCTCGACCGTGATGACCTTAGCAGGCCGCGGCGGTTGCCCTGGGGCTTCCTGGGCGAACGCTGTCGCCGTCCACAGTGCAGTCAGAATAGGAATCAGCGCGAATTTCATAAGGGCCCCCTGTCGTTACACAAGGAATAGCCCGTGGTCCGTTGTTTTGACAGCAAAACCTGCGGTTGCTGTCACACTGGTGTGGTCACCCGCCCACCATGTAAGGCATCAGGACAACTTCGCTGTCCTCATCCACCTTTGTGAACCATGCATCGCGGTAAATCACACCATCCAGCGCAAAGGAAACGCCCCGCCTGATCTGTGGTTTCAGGCCGGGGTGTTTCTCTTCAAGCCGGTCGAGGATCTGGCGGAAATTCCGCGCATCCACCTCAACGTATTCCTCGCCGTCAGCCAGGCTGCGCAGTGAGCCCCAGAGCTTCACGCGCACCATGGCTCAGCCCCTGTCCCCCAGCGCCTTGAGCAGGCGTGGCGGCGACATCGGCAGGTCCGTCAGACGCACACCTGTTGCCCGCGATACCGCATTTCCCAGAGCCGCCAGGGGCGGCACAATCGGCGTCTCCCCCACACCGCGGACACCGTAAGGGTGACCCGGGTTCGGGATCTCAAGGATGACCGTTTCGATAGGTGGCAGATCGGAAGCCACAGGAATGCGGTAATCCAGGAAACCGGGGTTCTGCAGACGCCCATCATCACCGTAGATGTATTCTTCGTTGAGCGCCCACCCGATGCCCTGAACTGCACCGCCCTGCATCTGGCCTTCTACGTAGTCAGGGTGCACCGCTTTGCCGGCGTCCTGGAATATCGTGTAGCGCAGTACTTTGGTGGTGCCTGTTTCAGGGTCCACCTCAGTATCCACCAGATGCACGCCAAAGCTGACTCCGGCACCATCCGCGTTGATCTCATGGTGGCCCGCAATAGGTCCGCCGGTGTTGTCCGCCACGGCTGCGATCTCGGCAATACTCATCGGCTCGAAATCACCCGCGTTCGGGCCTGAGGGACGCGCATATCCATCTTCCCAGACGACCGCTTCCTCATCGATGTCCCAGATTTTCGCCACCCGGGCACACATCTCGCGTATCGCGGCACGTGCTGCTTCGATGGTCGCGAGGCCAACCGCAAAAGTGACGCGGCTGCCATCGGTGACGTCATTGAAACCCAGCGAATTGGTGTCAGTGATCACCGTACGCACTTTTTCGTACGGGATGCCCAGTTCCTCGGCCGCCATCATCGAGATAGACGCGCGAGAGCCACCGATGTCGGGGTTGCCCTCGACCACACCGACGGTGCCGTCCGGATTGATATTCAGAGATACACAGGTGTTGCCGCCGAAATTGAACCAGAACCCGCAGGACAGCCCCCTGCCCTGGTTTTCCCCCAGCGGAGCAGTGTAATGCGGATGCGCTTTGGCCGCTTCCAGTGTGGCCACCAGGCCGATCTCGTTGAAGGTGGGGCCATAGGACGACAGCGTCCCCTTGCGTGCGGCATTCAGCAGGCGCGTGTCCAGCGGATCAAGACCCAGCTCCTGGCAGAGCTCGTCCACGACACTCTCCACCGCGTAAATGGCCATCGGCGCGCCGGGCGCCCGGTATGCCACCTCTTTCGGGCGGTTGGTCATGACGTTCCAGCCAAGCGTCTGAACGGCCTCAAGATCGTAAGCGGCGAAAGCTGACTGCGCCCCGTATTCGACGGTGCCGCAGGGGTACGCTCCGCCCTGATAGCGCAGCTTTGCCTGTGCCGCCGTGATCCGGCCATCCTTTGTCATGCCGATTTTAACGTCAGAAGACGAGGAAACCGTCGGCCCCGTCGCGCGGAAGACTTCCTCTCGGGTCATGACGATTTTCACCGGACGCCCCGCCTTGCGCGACAGTGCGAGCGCCACCGGTTCGATGAAAACCGTTGTCTTACCACCGAACCCGCCGCCGATTTCGGATGCCGTGACGCGCAGCTGGCTGGCATCCATGCCCATCAGGGCCGAACAGATGCTGCGCACGTTGTACTGGCCCTGCGTACAGCACCACAGATCACCCCGTCCGTCAGGCCCCATCGAGGCCAGGCAGGCGTGCGGCTCAATGTATCCCTGATGCGTCGCTGCCGTGGTGAAACTGCGCTCGATCACCACATCAGCTTGCGCGAAACCGGCCTCAAGATCCCCGTGCCCGAACTCGAAATGGCTGGTCACGTTTTCCGAAATTCCTGCACCCACGGTTTCATCCGCCCGTCCGCTGTGAACGACCGGCGCGTCCGGTTTCATCGCAGCATCCACGTCGGTGACATGAGGCAGCACTTCGTATTCCACGCGAATGAGGCGGATCGCTTCACGCGCCGTGGGCTTATCTACTGCCGCAACAGCCGCGACTGCGTGTCCGTCGTAGAGCGCTTTGTCACCCGCCAGACAATTGTCGGCGATATCGGCCAACCCCTCGTCATCCGGGTGTACCAGATCGGCGCCGGTCACCACCGCTTTCACACCCTTCAGCGCCTCAGCGGCACTTGTATCGATGGAGACGATCCGGGCATGGGCGTGCGGGCTGCGCAGGATGCGCCCGAACAGCATGCCCGGTGCGGTCATATCCGCCCCGTAAAGTGCTTTGCCGGTGACTTTTTCGATCCCGTCGGGCCGCTCAACACGCTGACCTACGACCCGGAACTGGCGCTCACGTCCTGCATCAAATGCCATTTTATGCGCTCCTCATCTCTTCAGCTGCGACCTGTACTGCTTTGATAATCTTGTCATATCCCGTGCAGCGACACAGGTTACCCGCCAGCCAGTAGCGGATTTCAGTCTCGGTCGGATCAGGGTTTTTCTCCAGCAGTGCTTTTGCCGCCACCAGGATACCCGGCGTGCAGATCCCACACTGGAGCGCCGCTTTCTCGATGAACACGCGCTGCAGCACATGCAGATTATCACCGTCCGCCATACCTTCGATCGTACCGATTTCGGCGCCCTCGGCCTCGGCCCCCAGCATCAGGCAGGAACAGACCAGCCGCCCGTTCACGGTCACACTGCAGGCGCCGCAATCACCGGTGCCGCAGCCTTCCTTTGCACCGGTCAGCATCAGTCTGTCGCGCAGCACATCCAGCAGTGTTTCATCAGGTGCGCAGACAAATTCCGTCTCGTCGCCGTTGATCGTGGTGGAAACATGTATCTTTTTCATGACTTACCCCCGCGCCCTGTCATAAGCGATCCGTGCTGCGCGCTGCGCCAGAACGCCTGCTGTGCTTGTGCGGAACGCAACGGTGCCGCGTTTGTCATCAATCGGACTGCATACAGCCTCGACGGCCGTTTTCATTGCAGTCATTGCGTTGTCATCCAGGGCTGAGCCTGTGATCGCATCACCTGCTGCCTCTGCCAGGCGCACGGTGGGCGCGACAGCACCAACTGCCACGCGCGCAGCAGTGATCACGCCTTCCGCATCAACGGTCACACTGACACCAGCCGAGGCCACGGCGATGTCCATCTCCGTCCGCGGGATGAACCGCAGGTATGCGTCGGCAGACCGCTCCGGTCGGGCCGGCAAAAACACCGATGTGATGATGTCGCCGGGCGCAAGGTTGGTCTGGCCGGGCCCTTTCGGGATATCATGCACCGGGATATCACGCGCGCCGGACGCGCCATGCACCCTGACAGTAGCATCAGCGGCAAAGAGCGCAGGCACGCTGTCAGCAGCAGGCGACCCATTGCAGAGGTTACCGATCATGGTTGCACGCCCCTGCACCTGTGTAGATCCGATCAGATCGAGAGCCTCGGCAACGCCGGGCCAGAGAGCACAAACACCCTCATGCTCGTTCAGCTGCGCGCCTGACACTGCCGCACCGATGCGGAAGCCACCTGCCTCAGCCTGAATGTCGCGCATGCCCGCGAGATGCTTGAGATCAACGATCAGGTCCGGCTCCACAACCTCTGACTTCATCTGCACAAGCACATCGGTGCCTCCGGCCAGAATGCGGGTCACGCCGGCCTCAGCGGCCAGCATCGCGGAAGCCTGATCGAGGCTTTCCGGTCTCTCATATCTCATAGCTGCAATCCTGTTGTCTTTCGGATGATGGCTTTGGGTGAAGCAGGCAGGTACCGCAGTGTCCCCGCCGCCCGACTGTTGTGGCCAACATGGCGCGTCATCACAGGATTGGCAACGCCGGGAGCGGCATTTCACGGCGCAAACTGACGCATCCGGCAAACTGGCAGCTGGAACGCAGAACAGACCGGTACGTATCACCGACACCGCCGCGCCCTGCCCGGGACACGAAAAAGGGCGCCGCACATTCTGCGACGCCCCCGGAATGCCATCAGCCTGTGAGGCTATGTTTTGGTGTGCGGGAAAATAAAGTTGGCCATGTATTTATGCCCCGGCACCAGGTGATCAATCGGGAACTTCGCATAGTGCTTGTGCCCCGGTACGATGTGACCAAATGGGAATTTCGCCATGAATTTGTGGCCCGGCACCAGCAGCCCGAACGGGAACCGGCCGTAACGGCGTTTGTGTGACACAAGAAAGCCGAACGGGAAGCGACCATACCGCTTTTCATGCGGCACAAGGTGGTCGAACGGGAACTTGGCCTGGTATTTGTGACCCGGGATCAGCGCGTTGCCGCCCTGTTTGCCGTTGATCAGCAGTGGGAATGGCCAGCTCGCCATGCGCCGGCCGCTCCTGATAAGGAAGTCGAACGGGAACCGGCCGTACCGCTTGCCATGCGGCACGAGGAACCCGAACGGGAAACGGCCATACCGCTTGCTGTGCGGCACAAGGAACCCGAACGGGAAACGCCCGAAACGCCGGTTGTGCGGCACAAGGTGCCCGAACGGGAATTTGGCCTGGAACCTGTGCCCCGGGACCAGATAATCGAACGGAAACCGCCCATAGCGCTTGTTGCCCGGCAACAGCAGGTCAATGGGCCAGTTCGCCATCCGCTGATGCGGCTCAAACACCATCTCTTTAAAGGGTTTACGACGGCTGATCAGGCCGATCGGCCAGTCCGCCATGTGGTGTGATGTGCTATAAGGGTCGCGCCGGCGCAGCAGAAAGTGACGGTGATCGCGCAGAATGCTTTTGGTCGGCGGGCGGGTGTCCGGAACCAGTGCTTCCTCAACGAGGTCGCCCATATCGGTGGCCCCCATCTGCGCCATGATGGTGCGTGCAATCTTGGCCACACCAAGAGGCTTGTAGCCTGCCAGCACCATAATCACCGCGCCACCGCCGGACATCTTTTTATCGTAGGCACGCGCAGTGTCTTCCGGGATCTGCATGCCCGTCAGCGCGTCGACCAGCCCCTCGGACTGCTCAAACATACGCAGGATGCGCAGTGGAAACCTCTCTCTGTGCACAAGCTCGTGCCAGGCATCGCGTGCCTTTGATGCGCTGTCGAAATATCGCGTGATTACCGTCGTCATGGTGCCTCCACCGGGTTGGTTTGCGGGGTGCTGACGGGATGCAGGGCCTTTGCGCGGGTCAGCCTTACAGTCAGCGGGATGGCCACAAAGATGGCCAGAGCGAGAAATGCGATCTCTGTCGTGAATACAAAATTGTAGGGCGCATGCGCCGGAAGTCCCGAAAATTGCGGCAGTGCCACAAGAATGTCCCGGGTCACACCGGCCAGCGCCACACCGATCCCGGCACAGGTAGCCTGAACAGCGCCCCATGCGCCGATCGACAGCCCGGCCTCATCAGGGGGCGCGCTGCGGATGGTTGCCGTCAGTGTCCCGTGCCCGAAAAGGCCGGCGCCAAGTCCCGTCGCCAGGACACCGGCGACAAACAGCGCGGGCCCGCCCACGGCCGATGACAGAATAATCGCGGCAAAGCCCGGAATGCCGGTTGCGGCCCCGACAGACGCGAGCCGGACGGCAGACCCACCGCGGCCGAGCTGCCGGGATGCAATGCCAAAGCCGGCCAGCGTGCCACCCGCGAAAATCGCGGTCAGCTGCGTGGTCTGAGCGACTGAAAACCCGAGCGCCTGCCCGCCATAGGGTTCGAGCAGGACATCCGCCATACCGAAACCAAAAGTGCCAAGCCCGATAACCGTCAGCAGGCGCATCGTTCCAGGCCGGCTCACAAGCTCACGCCAGGCATCAGCGAATTCCCGTTTCGGCGCCGTTGCCATCGCCTGAGCCCGTGCCCGGTTGCGGCTTTCCTGTTTCCACAAGGCAACGAGATTGAGAGCAACAGTAACCACAGCAGACCCCTGGATCACCTGGATCAGCCGGCCGGGCGTGTAGTCTGCCAGCAATGCGCCATAAATCAGCGCGCTGATCACCATGCCAAAGAGCAGCATGACATACATCAGACCAACCACTTTCGGGTGGTCTTTTTCCTTTACCAGATCAGTGGCAAGTGCGAGGCCAACAGTCTGAACCATGTGCAGACCGGCGCCTACCAGCAGAAAGGCCAGCGCAGCAGAACTCAGACCAACCCATCGGGGCGCATCGACCGCTTCTCCGTAGCCGGAGAGCACCAGAAGGGCAAAGGGCATTACGGCAAAGCCGCCAAACTGATACATCGTGCCCTTCCAGATATAGGGAACCCTGCGCCACCCCAGAGCTGACCGGTGCGTGTCTGACCGGAAACCGATCAGGGTACGGAAAGGGGCGAAAAGCAATGGCAGCGCCAGCATACCGGCCACCAGCGACGCAGGTACGGCCAGTTCCACGATCATCACACGGTTGAGCGTGCCGACCAGAAGCACAAGCGCCATACCGACAGTGATCTGAAAAAGCGACAGGCGCAGCAACCGTGACAGCGGGACCTCATCGGTCGCAACATCCGCAAACGGCAGATAGCGCGGCGCAATGGACGCGATCCTGCTCAGGGTGAAACTGCGAAAATTCATCATCTGTTACCTGCGCATCCGGCGCCTGGACCGTGTCACTGACGGAACGGCCACAGGACTCCGGAGGAAGTGCCCACGGGCGCGGACGCCCGGGGCAAAGAACCGCCTAGTCGGTGGCGGTCACTGTTGGTGGAGCAGCCGATGCGAGGACCTCATTGGTCTGCAGAACCGCCCGCGCAACAGTACCATCCGGCAGGACGACTGTTACTTCCTTCGAACCGTCTGCACGGTCCGTCACATAGGACGCTTTTGCTACATCAGCTTCCGGAGCAATTGTCGTGGCCGCAGCCATTTCATCGCCGGTTCCGAGGGGTTGACCGGACAGGAAGTCCGAAACCCAAGATGTGTTGCTGAGCACGGCGACATGGACTGCAAAAGAGCCCACTGCAACTGCACCAAGAAACACCGGCACCCCTACAGCCGGGGGTACCACAAGCCACATTTTTGCATTGTTCATAACGTGTTCTCCCTAGCCGAGCCAGGGCGTCGAGAACGCCACAAGAATGTGAGCAAGAAGCGCGATGCCACCGAATACACGGGTACCATCGATGAGGTAGCTGTGAACCTCTTCCGCTTCTTTCAGGTTCAGGCCGGTTGGCCAGACCTTTTCTGGATCGTCGGACATATCCGATCTCCTCCATAGTTGAATTGGGGAGCGCGAAAACGACCGTGCGGAGAAAAGTACGGCCACGCCCACACACCCACAACAGCGCTGCTGAACAACACGGTTGATCCTGAAAGTATGTCAATACTGATTGACAGTGTAAACAGTAAACTATTGTTGACACTTTTGGATGCCGGCTTAGCAAAGAAATTGAAGCCCCTAATCAACGGGTTACCGGGCAAACTTCCCGCTTTTTCAAGTGCCGGGGTGGGTATTGTCGCCGAAACTGACACTGCTATAGCACCTGCAAAAGTCGGATTTGCTTATTTATCTGACCGATCCTACGCGCAAAACGCATGCCAGAGAGAGTCGGACCGTCAGCGGCAAAAGGCGGCTGCGAAACCCCGAAAACGCAACCGGACTCCGCCATTGAGCGGTCATGCGGACCCGGTTGCCTTGTTTTCGGATTAGAATTGCCAGCCTCAGCGTGCCGGATGTCTTCGGTTCAGACGGAAATTATCTGATCACTGACAGGGCACTGCTCGTGTCAGCACATGCACATATTGTTTTGTGATCCGTTCAAAGCGCAGCCGAACAACGGTTGCGATGAATACGGCAGAAGATAAGACAGCCGTTGATCGAATGAATGTCCCTGCATTCGGGTGCGCCGGTCAGCGGTAGCCAGCTTAAGGCTGGTTGTCATCGCAGGGGTCTAGTGGCGGAGCGACAGGGATTCGAACCCTGGAGACGGTCTCCCGCCTACACACTTTCCAGGCGTGCGCCTTCGACCACTCGGCCACCGCTCCGTTGGCGCGGTTTAGCGCGCCCGCACCCTGATATGCAAGAGGCAAATTCAGACAATCCGTCTGCCCGGATCAGTTGTCCAGATGCAGATAAACCCGCCGGTTCATCCGGCCCTTCTTTTCAGTTTTGCCAAGGCGTACGCGACCGATTTCCCCCAGTCGTGCCACATGGGTGCCACCACAGGGCTGCAGGTCAACTGGCGCATCCGCCTCACCGATCCGGATCAGCCGGATCCGGCCGGACCCGCGCGGCGGTCTGACGGTCAGTGTTTTGACCAGATCGGGCTGCGCATCCAGTTCCGCCTCTGTGATCCAGTCCTCTGAAACGGCAGCATCGCCCGCGATCATTTCGTTGATCGCATCCGCGATGGCTTCCTTGTCCTGCGGCGGCTCAGCCATGTCAAAATCAAGCCTCCCCTTGTCCGCACTGATCGACCCACCGGTCACCCCGAAAGGAATGGCCACCGACATGAGATGCAACGCTGTGTGCACGCGCATGTGGCCAAACCGCTTGTCCCAGTCGAGACGCATAGTCACCGTGGCCCACACTGGCGGCAGGCTCTCACCTTCCTGCGGGACGAGCACGATGTCCTCACCCTCTCCCTTTACAGTGGTAGCAACGGTGCATGAGCCACCCGGCCACTCCAGCGATCCACTGTCTCCGGGCTGCCCACCACCGGTCGGGTAGAAAACGCTGGCATCCACTACAATGCCGCCCTGTTCAGTATGTGCCATGACCACCGCACTGGCTTCGCGCAGATAGGGATCATCGCGAAACAGCATTCGGGTCATGATTTGTCCTCTTTCAGCGCCTCTGGATTGCGCAGCCAGACGTCGCGCTGCGCGAACGGAATCTCAATATCTTCTTCGCTGAACCGCTTGGCGATCTCATGGTTGATGTCGTTCTGCACGCTCAGGATCCAGTTCACATCCCGCAGGATCACCCGGATCTCAAAATCCAGCGAATCCGCACCGAACCCGGAAAACACGATATTCGGCGGCGGATTGTTCAGCACCATGGGCTGGGCTTCGGCGATCTCGCGCAGGATTTTGTCCACTCGCCTGGTATCTGTGCCATAGGCCACGCCGACACGCACAATCAGGCGGCCCACCGTATTGCCACGCGTGTAATTAGTGACCGTCCCTGAAATGAGATCAGAGTTCGGGACAATGACGTCGGTCCGGTCAAAGGTTTCGATGCGTGTTGCGCGCACAGAGATATCGCGGACATACCCCATCTGACCGCCAACCTCGATCCAGTCCCCTTCGGAAATCGGGCGTTCCACCAGCAAAATGATACCCGAAACAAAGTTGTTCACGATATTCTGGAGGCCGAACCCGATGCCCACGGACAGGGCACCAGCGACGATAGCAAAGGCCGACAGATCGATCCCCGCCCCGGTGATCGCCAGCAGCGCTGCCAGAAAAATACCTACGTACCCGACGCCGGAGACGAGCGCATTCTGACCGCCGATATCCAGCCGCGTCTTGGGCAGAACATTCTGGCGCAGCGTGTTCTGAATGACGCGCGTCAGGCCGTAGCCCAGGGCGAAAATCACCGCAAACTTCAGGAAATCCCCGGGCGACACCCGTGTGCCGCCGATGTCAAAGCCGAGCAGAAAGAGCGTCCAGAGCTCGGTCAGGTCGGTGACACGGGCGCCCCAAACCAGTGCCAGCAGAGGCAGCGCCGCCACCACAAGCAGGAACCCGGCAAAGATCGCAACAAGACCGTCACGCGCCTCTGGCCCCTGACGCGTCAGAAGACCGTACACATCTGCGAAAAACCGCTGGAGCACCATCACCAGGCCGAGGATCAGCAGGCTGAGAACAGTCGGGTAAAGCAGCGCGTTTCCGGCCTCAGCATAGCCCGCAGCAGCCATCACGGGAGAGGTTACGGCGACAAGGATCATACCCGTGCCAGCCGCGCGCAGCACACGCGCAACGCCGGTGCCACGCGCCTGTTCCTCGACATCCGGGTCAACGGCAACGTGATAGCTCCGCAGCATCAGCCCCATCAGGAACAGCACAATGGCCATCAGCACGACGATGGGGAAAGCGGCGATGGCGATCGAGGCCGGAGCCGCCTGCTCGAGGCTGAAAATCAGCCCGAAGAATCCACGGGTCACAAACAGCAGCGACAAAAGCAGCATGTAGAACCGCGCGCGGGCGCGGCTGTCGTCTGACAGCTGGATCAGCGCATCCTCTTCGTGCCGCGAGAAGAGCCGTTCGGCAAGCCAGCGGAACCCAAGCAACAGCGCGCCCCAGAGCGGTATCAGTTCCAGCAACTGATCCGTACGGCTCCCCGCGAGCCCGGTCAGACGGATCGCATGGGTCAGCAGCAACAGCCCGGTGAGCGGCAGAATGATCCGAAACAGGGAGACCAGAAAGCTCCAGACGCCGGACCCGCGTCCGCCCCACTGGCGCAGCCATCCCAGCACCCTGCCCGCCCAGGGCCTGCCCCGGACGATAAGGGTGAGCGCCACGGCGAGCAGAAACACCACAAGCGGCAGGCGGTCGCGCATCTGCGAGAGCCGGACCGGATCGCCCAGAGCGCTCATCTCGTCCCGCATATCCTTCCAGACACGCGCGATATCCTGAGCCGCAATGGGCCAGTGCAGCGGGTTCAGGGGGGATGGCCCGAGGGACAGGAGCCGGCGTGCCTGCCTTTCACGGATGATCGTATCGATTTCTCCTACCAGCCCGTTGGCGCGACTGAAGGCCTCATCCGCCACGCGCACCGGCGCCAGGAGCGTTTCAAGCTGGGCATTCAGCTCCGCACGGCGCGCGGCAATGTCTTCCGGTTCCTCACCGCTCTCGGGCACCGGCCCCAGTGCCCCGATCTGGGCCTGAAGCGTCTGGATCCGCTCCGCATTGGCGCTCTGACGGGTTGCAAATTCACTGCGGAACTCGACGATGCGTGCACGCAGTTCTTCGAATTCCTCGTTGCTGTCCTGGGCTGCGGTGACCCGTTCCTCAGCCCGGGCGGCAAATTCGTCCCAGAACGGATACAGCGGATTTTCATCGCCGTCCGGTTGCTGAGCCGCGCTGATCCCGGACCAGACAACAAACAGAAGTGCCAGACATATGCGGAAAACCCGCGTCATGCGTCCTCGAAAACGACGGGAATATCAGCAGCTTCGCGGTCCAGCCATTCCGGCACCGGCAGGTCCTTGCTGCGCAGGAAGTCAGGATTGAAAAGTTTGGACTGATAGCGGGTGCCGTAGTCACACAGGATGGTCACAATGGTATGGCCAGGACCCATTTCGCGCGCCAAGCGCATGGCACCGGCGATATTGATGCCGGAGGAGCCCCCAAGACAAAGCCCTTCGTTCTGCAGCAGATCAAAAACAACCGGCAGCGCTTCGGCATCAGGGACCTTGTAGACCACATCCGGCGTGAACCCCTCCAGGTTGGCTGTGATCCGGCCCTGCCCGATGCCTTCGGTGATCGAGTTTCCGCCGGCCTGTTCACCGGTATAGAGTTTGTAAAGCCCCGAACCTTCGGGATCAGAAAGGCCAACCTTCACGCCTTTTGGCTGCAGCGCTTCGCCCACGCCGGCCAGCGTGCCGCCCGACCCGACAGCACAGATGAAACCATCCACTTTGCCGTCGGTCTGCGCCCAGATTTCCGGACCGGTCGTTTCAACATGCGCCTGGCGGTTGGCAACATTATCGAACTGATTTGCCCAGATCGCGCCGTTTGGGTCGGACTGCGCCAGCCTTTCGGCGAGCCTGCCGGAGTACTTCACGTAATTGTTGGGATTGGCATAGGGCACGGCGGGCACCTGAATGAGTTCGGCCCCTGCCAGCCGCAGCATATCCTTTTTCTCTTCGCTCTGAGTCTCCGGGATCACGATCACGGTCCTGAAGCCCATCGAGGCGCCGACAAGCGCGAGACCGATGCCGGTATTGCCCGCAGTTCCCTCAACAATGGTCCCGCCCGGGCGCAAGGTGCCTTTAGCGATGGCATCCCGGATAATGAACAGTGCCGCGCGGTCTTTGACCGACTGACCGGGGTTCATGAACTCAGCCTTCCCGAGGATTTCACATCCCGTGGCCTCACTGGCCTGTTTCAGCCGGATCAGCGGTGTATTTCCGATGGCCTGCGCCAGATCCTTCACGACTTGCATGGATGTGTCCCTTTTCACTGCCTGACCGATACCTAGCCCTGCAGACCGGCGACCTCAAGACATTGCGCGCAGCCGGTCCCGGTGGCGGGCCAGCCAGTAGGCAGACATGATCAGGGGTGCGTTGGCAAGCTGCAGTTCATCGCACATGTCCATCAGCTGATCGAACGAGAGAACATGCGAGCGGATGTCTTCGTCTTCCTCGTCCAGCCCGCCTGTGCCCGCAACGTCATCCGACAGATCCGCAAAGCCCACGTATATATAGTAAAATTCTGACGAGTTGCCCGGCGAACAATAGGCCTCGGCAACCGCGAACATCTCACCGATCGTCAGGCCCGCCTCCTCCAGCGCTTCCCGCCGGGCGGCCTCCTGCGGGGCCTCGCCAGGGTCCAGACGTCCGGCCACCGGTTCGAGCTGCCAGAGCACGCGATCCCCGCGTGCAAGCGGCCCCATACGCATCTGCTCCACCAGCAAAACCCGGTCGCGCACCGGATCATAGGGCAGAACAAGTGCTGCATCCGGTGCCCGGAACACGGCGCGCATCACCTCAGGCGTCGTTCCGCCGTCAAACCTTTCGTGGGTCAGATCATATTCTTCGAGTGCAAAGTAGTTGGCATAAGGGCGTCGCATATCTTTCACACTGACCTGCCCGTCCAGTGTCCGGGCACCATGGCGGCTGTTTTCCGCGTTCATGACCGACCAGGCGCGCGCGCGGATCATCGGGAACATCGCAGCAATGTCGCCGGGGGATTTCTGCCCCATGTACGATATGACCTCGGTGGCCGCGAGGACACTCATACGCCCATGCGCCCGGGCCCAGTCATCGACATTCCAGGGGCCGAGAAACGTGAATTCCCCTGCTGGGGGCATATACACCCGGACATTCTGTCCGGTTGTCAGCGTTTCGTCCACGAGCGTGTAGCCGAACGCCTCTTCGTAATAATCCAGCCGCGCAATGTCGCCATCAGTCAGCCCTTCGACGAGCAGGCCGGAGGCCGTGGCCGATGCATCCTGCACGATGGCTGGAAACGGACCCTCTGAGGCCGCAAAAACGCGGTACCCCGGCAGTTCCGCAGATGTCAGTGAAAGATGCGAGACATCACCCACAACGACCTCAAGAAGCGCGGGGTGACAAAGTGTTCCAAAGAAAAAAAGCGGCCGTTTCATGCCGCGCGCATATCAGCGCCAGGTGCGCCATGCAAACTCTGTTGCGAGCCCTGCAATGACGCCGCCCGCGATCAGCGTGAAAATTACCAGCGGGTTGATCAGGATGAGGGCATTTTCAGCCATAAACTCAAAGATTGCAGCCAGAGCGATGAAGGCGCCGTTGTACCAGTTGTCCATCGCACGATCGAACATCTGAAAGCAGGAGTGAAAGAACAGCCCCCAGAGCACCAGCATCAGCGCGCCGCCAAAGCCATTGTTGATTGCAGCGGTAATGCCCCGGCCCGCGCGCTTGCCCATCACAATCCATCCGGTCAGCACACCAATCACGGCATTATACCAGACGAAATTGCCGAAATCAGTGCTGTCCGGGAAAAGCGGCATGATCTGAAAAGACAGAATGAGCCCGAGGACTCCGATCAGGATCCCGGCAATAAGCTTCGCTGCGTCTGGCATAACCACTCCTGTGAACACGGTCTGCTGCGTCCGGCCCACCGCAGATCGCGCGCAGGCCTGAGCAGTCGTATCCCACAGAGCTGGCTCAAAAAGGGTTAATTCTGGGCAATTCCAGGGTGATTATCAGCCCGGGCGGCGCACCGTGATCTGCGTCACATCGCAATTTGAGCTTTCGAAAGTGGATGCACAGGACGTCAGGTAAAAGTTCCACATGCGCCGGAACCTTTCATCAAAACCCATTTCGCTGACCTGATCCCATTTATCATTGAAGGTTTCATGCCACCGGCGCAGCGTGATTGAATAGCTGTGGCCAAACTCGACCGACCGCTCGATACCGAGGCCCGCACGGTGTATCTGCGCCTTGAGCGCACCCGGGCTTGGCAGCATACCACCCGGAAAGATGTATTTCTGAATGAAATCAACGCCGCGTTTGTAGACCTGCCAGCGGCGGTCGGCGACCGTGATGATCTGCAGTGTTGCCGTTTTGCCAGGCTTCAGCCTGTCACGCACTGTCTCGAAATAGACGGGCCAGTATTTTTCGCCCACCGCTTCAAACATCTCGATTGAGGCAATGCCATCGTAGGTACCCTGCTCATCACGGTAGTCCTGAAGCTTGAAATCAACGCTGCCCGAAAGCCCTGCTTTTTCAATGCGTTCCCGGGCATACTTAAACTGCTCTTCGCTGATCGTCAGCCCTGTGACCTTCAGCCCCCGTTCTTTCGCGGCGTATTCAGCAAAACCGCCCCAGCCACAGCCGATTTCGAGAATATGGTCCCCGGGTTTCACGCCCATCTGGTCGACCATAGATTTGTACTTTGCCGTCTGCGCTTTTTCGGTGCTTTCCTGACCCGTTTCAAACAACGCCGAGGAATAGGTCATCGTGTCATCAAGCCACAGACCGTAGAATTCATTGCCCAGATCGTAGTGATAGCTGATGTTCCGCCGGGCCTGCGTTTTGTTGTTGCGCTGCAGCCAGAACCGGAACTTCTCGAAATTGCGCACCAGCGCCATACCCGGAAAACCGTCGTAGATGTCTTCGTTGTCGGCATGCACCAGATCCATAAAAGCCTGCAGATCCGGCGTGGACCACCACCCGTCCAGATAGGCATCACAGAACCCAAGATCACCTTCGCGGATCAGACGTGCAAAAAGATCATCGTTGTGAATATCCATCTCTGCCACCGGGCCCGGATGCTGCCCCTCTGCGCGAAACCTGCGGCCATCCGGCAGAACGAAATCGACGCGCCCGTTGTTCATCTGCTGCGCCATCGCGAATACGCGCGCGAAATACCGTGGCAGTCCGGACTGTCCGTCAGTGGTGGTAAGGATCATAGATGGGTGTTCCGTTCGTTCATGGGCAGGCCTCTTTAACAGATACGTTAACCTGTGATGCCTGGTTTCAGAAGCCCCTGTTTTCATAAGCAGAAAGCGCAATTTTGCGGCCTTCGTCAGCGGGTACAACCGCAGCGGGATATCTGTCGTCCGGAGAGAGGTTCCAGGCGCGTGGAACTGCGTCGAAAAAGGACAACGCCGTTTCTGACGGTTCTTTATAGCCTTCCGCGAGCCAGCGGCGGACATAGACGCGATCCTTGTCGAATTTGTCGAGCTGGGTGACAGGATTGAACACCCGGAAGTATGGCGTTGCGTCCGGACCTGAACCCGCAGACCACTGCCAGCCCATGGCGTTGCTCGCCGGATCCCAGTCGATCAGACAATCCTCAAACCAGTCGCGCCCGATCTTCCAGTCGGTCAGCAGGTGCTTGGTCAGGTAACTTGCGACGATCATCCGCCCCCGGTTATGCATCCGGCCCGTCACATAGAGTTCCCGCATGGCGGCATCGACAAACCGGATACCGGTCCGGCCCTGTTTCCACGCGATGACCTTGTCGGCCTGCCCGTCGGCATTCCAGGGGAAGGCATCCCAGTCTTCTTTCCAGTTAGACGTCAGAATATGCGGTGTATGGTGCATGAGATGGTAGGCAAACTCGCGCCAGACCAGCTCTTTGAGAAAGGTCTCCGCGCCCTTGCTGCCTTCTTCAAAGGCGCGTCTTCCGGCGTGCCAGCACTGGTGCGGGCTGATTTCACCCAGCGCAAGGTTCTCGGACAATCCGGATGTGCCATCAACGCCGGGCAGATCGCGCGTGGTATCATACTCTGCGACGGTTTCGTCAATGAATGCCGCAAGGCGGTCCTGCGCTGCCTGCTCTCCCAGACGCACCCAGGGCCGGACAACCGCGGCCCCACGGTTCATCGCAGCGTCCATGTTCCAGTCTTCCAGCGCGTCACCTTTTGGCCAGGTATCCGGTGCTGCCAGTCTGTCCGGCGCAGCCAGTGGCGCATCGACGTCCCGCGACTTCACCATGTTCCAGAAAGGGGTATAGACGCGGTAGAACCCGCCGGTTTTCGTTTCAACCGTCCAGGGCTCAAACATCAGATGCCCGCCGAACGAGCGTGCATCGGTGCCCTCTTCTCTCAGTGCATTTTTGACGGCAGCATCACGCTCAGTGGCGTCCGGGTCATAGAGCCGCGACCACCAGACGGCCCCGGCACCGGTTTCGCGGATCAGATCACGCAGGACACTGAGCGCATCACCCCGGCGCAGAACCAGGCGACTGCCCAGTTGTTCCAGGCTGCCGGCAAAGTGTCCGATGCCGAGGCCGAGGCGCCATTTGGGTGCAGCTCCCAGCGCTGCCGTCTGATCGTCGTAGATGTATACCGGGATCACCGGCCTGCCCGTGGCTGCCGCCGCCGCAAGCGCGGGGTGATCGCTCAGACGCAGATCGCGCCGGAACCACAGAATAACTGGTGAACTGCTCAAACCGTGACCCTTTCCAAAGTCTTAAACCGGATACGCACGGTATACGAACATGGATCAGGAAAAACCGGTTACAATACCTCGTCCAGTGCATGGATCAGCTTTTCGATCTCATCCTGCGTGGTGTAATGCGTGAAACTCAGCCGCAGAACGCCGTGTTGCATGTCAACACCCATCGCCTCCAGTGCGCGTCCTGCGTAGAAATCGCCGCCACCAGCCATGATACCATGTGCGGCCAGCGCTGCAGCGGTTTCTTCGCCGTCGCGGTTGAGTGACAATGCCACAGTGGGTGCCCGGGATGCTGCCTGATCCGGCCCCAGCAGGCGCACGGAATTGCGGGATGACACTGCGTCGAGCAGAGGTTGCAGGAGCGCAATCTCATGCGACCGCATCAGATCGTGCACCGCACTGCCCCGCGCGGTCGGTCCGGCCTCAGCCTCAAAGTGATGCGCATAAAGTGCATCAATGTAGTCGGCCATGCCCGCACAGGCAGCCACCTGTGCATGATCAGGTCCCGCAGGGGTAAAGCGTTTATAGAGGCTGTCACCGTTGAAATGGTGCCCCTGATTGGGCAGCAGTTCCCCCAGCGCGCGGCGGATGACCATCAGCCCCTGGTGCGGGCCATAGGTTTTATACGCCGAAAAAAGATAAATATCGGGCCCCAGCGCCCCGACATCCGGGAAGCCATGCGGGGCATAGGACACCCCATCGACACAGGTGAACGCTCCCGCCGCATGCGCGAGTGCTGTGATTTCAGTCACCGGGTTGATTTCGCCCACCACATTTGAGCAATGCGGAAAACAGACCAGACGCACGTTTTCGTCGAGCAGGCTTTCCAGGTCGTCCGGCTCGAGATGCCCGGTATCGGGGTTGATCTTCCACTCACGGATCTCAATGCCACGTTCCTCCAGGCGCCGCCAGGGCCCGGTGTTCGCCTCATGATCCTGGTTGGTCACCACGATGGCCTCACCCGGCTGCATTATTCCGGCAAAGGCCTGGGCCAGCACGTAGGTGTTCTGTGTGGTCGAGGGCCCGAAGCTCAGTTCATCAGAGGCCACGCCCAACAGAGCGGCCATCCCGTCGCGGGCCTCATCCATCTCCTCGCCACCGAGGCGGCTGGCCTCATAGGGCGCATAGGGCTGCACTTTGCGCTGCGTGTAAAACCGCATCAGACGATCAATGACCTGCCGGCAGGTATAGGACCCTCCGGCGTTCTCGAAAAAAGCCTGACCTGTCAGCGAGGCTTCTTCAAAAGCGGGAAACTGCGCCCGCACATATTCAGTATCCAGTATCATGCGCGCACCGTTGTCCGCGCACGCGCCGGCGTCAAGAGGGCCGTTTCCGGCGCTTCAGCGACCCAATGCACGTTAAAAGTGTCGTTTCTGATCTACCTGCGTCGCGACTGGACCAATCAGAATTGTGACCGTTTGACACACTTCATGCAGTTTCGTGCATAGGCTCACGCGCAGATGTTCAGAAATATGCAACCTTTTCTGTTGCACGACAGATGACCTTTTTCACACGGGGTCCCGTCAGAGGACCCGAAAAACAGGGAACAGAACAATGTCAGTCAAGCCGCCGTTTACGGATCTTGAGATCAACACTCAGGATGCGGGCTTTTACGAAGGCTACAGCCTTCCCATCGCCCTTCTTTCAAAAATCACCATGGTCGCCCTTGTGCTCTGGGCCATCATCTTCCCGCTTTCTGCCAACTCCACGCTCGATTCCTGGAACTGGGCTCTGCTGCAGGGGTTCAACGCCTTCTACATCGTCTCAGTAGGCGTTTTTGCGTTCTTTCTCATCGCCCTGGCCATCCTGCCGTCCGGCAAACGCAAACTGGGCGGGCCGGACACCAGACCGGAGTTCTCAAACTTCTCCTGGTTTTCCATGATGTTCGGTGCCGGTCTTGGCGTCGGTCTGATGGTATTTGCCACGGCTGAGCCGCTTGGGCTCTGGGGGTCGAACCCGGTGGTCGTGTCCGGCGGTGTTGAAGGCAACACCGAAGAGGCGCTGACCTCGGCCTACCGCTATACATTCCTGCACTACGGTTTCCACGCCTGGGCTATATATGTGGTCACCGGGCTGAGCCTCGCTTATTACGCTTATACACGCGATATGCCGCTGACCATCCGCTCCGCACTGACGCCCCTTCTGGGACGTTTTGCCAATGGTTTCATCGGTCACGTGGTCGATGTGCTGGGCGTCGTGGCCACAATTCTCGGTGTGTCGGTGACCATCGGTTACGGTGTCAGCCAGTTTGTCGATGGAGTCTACGCCGTGACAGGTATGGAATGGCTCATGGGTGCCGCAGACGGTGATACACCACCCGCACCATCCACAGTTGGCCTGCTGGTGGCCCTTGCTATCATCATGACGCTGTCCATCATCTCGGCGGTCTCCGGTGTTGGACGGGGGATTAAATACCTCTCCAACCTGAACCTTGTCCTGTCAATCATCCTGCTGATGACCTTTGTGATCTTCGGCAGCTTTCTCTTTGCCATGACCACATACGGCACGGCGCTGGTGGACTACATCATCCGTTTCGTTCCGCTGAGCTTTGAAGCCTATTCACCGCTCAGTGAAAGCGCCTTTGCCGCTGGTCTGCCCGAGGCGGCAGCACCGGCAGCAGCAGAGCTTTATGGTGGCGCAACCAACGCCTGGGGATCGCTGGGTGGGTTCCAGGAAGGGCTCGAAGGGGCCGCAGCGTCGCTGCCTCCCGAAGTGCAGGTGGCGGCCTATGAGGCAGGCACGCAAGGCCGGCTCTTTGGCTGGCAGTCGGGATGGACAACATTCTATTGGGCCTGGTGGATCGCTTTCTCGCCCTTTGTGGGGCTGTTCCTCGCCCGTATCTCCAAAGGCCGTACCGTGCGTGAATTCATCCTCGGCTGCGTCTTTGCCCCTGCGCTGGTATGTTTCGCCTGGATGACCATCCTTGGCGGCACGGCGATTGATCTGGAACTGCAGGGCGTTGCAGATGGCGCGATTATCGGTGCCTCGAACACAAACAAGCTCTTTGTGACGCTTGGCCAGATGATCTCAGGCGGCTTCCTATCCGGCATTACTATTATGTGTGTGGTGCTGATCATGACCTTCCTCGTGACGTCCGCGGACTCAGGCATCCTGGTGATGAACACCATCATGTCTGGCGGCGCACAGGAAACCGGGATCAAACACCGCATCATCTGGGGTCTGATCATGACCGGCGTGATCGGCGGCCTGATCATTGCAGGCGCGTCGGGGCGCGGCGGTGATCCGCTGGCCTCGCTGCAGGATGCAATGATCATCGGCGCCCTGCCCTTTACCATCGTGATGGTCCTGATGGTCATCTCGCTCAGCAAGGCGCTCATCAACGACAGCCGGCGCGACAAGGCCGATGTGTCGGCCGGCGCATCGGACGGACAGCCTGCGGAGTAGGCTCAGTCTCACAAAACGATCAGGGCGCCCAGACCGGGGCGCCCTTTTCATGTCACCGGGTCCTGGATGAGCGGCGGATGTCGCTGACCTGCTTGCGGTCCATGCCCCAGTTGTCGAGTGGCACCTCATCAATCACGACGAACGTTGTGGCGGGGTTCTTATGGAGCACCTGCTCCAGCAGATCCGTCACCCCTTCGATCAGTTCACGTTTTTCTGCAGCCGTCGGGCCAAGGCCGTCGGGCCCGCCCTCGCGGGTCACCTTGATTTTAACGTATGGCACTTTCCGCCTCCCCGCGTTCGATATAGCTGAAGACCTTGGTCAGGACACGCCAGCCATCAGTCGTGTGGACGAGCGTCAACAGGTCCTGATAATCCCGCCCCAACATGGTCATCCGCGCTTCCACAATGCCAATCCGCCCGCCATGCAGGTTGACCCGTTCGATTACCTCGTTGCGCGGGTCACCGCGGGATGAAGGTGGTGTGCGGGCGTCAATGCGTTTCATATAGGCGGCCAGCCCCATATTCTCGTAGTTACCACGGGTTGCGTTCACGTACATGAGGTCCGCGTGGAAAACGCTGCGCAATACGGCGCTGTCCGACCGGTAAAGCCCGTCGAAATAGCGCACCATCAGTTCCTGAACCTCAAGCTGACTGTCCTGCCTCATGCCAGCAATCCTTCTGCCCGCATGGCAGCGTCGACTGACGCACGACCTGCGATCCGCCGGACATATGCCGAGAGGTTGGGCCAGCGTGTGAGGTCGATGTCCTTGAAGTTCGCCCAGCCTGTCACGACAAACGTGTAGGCGTCCGCCACGGAAAAACGGTTTTCAACAAGGTATTCGCGACCGTCGCTCAGAACATCCTCGAGGTGGTCAAATTTTGTGGCGACTTTCGCGCGGGCCGCCTGCTGTTCGGTCTCAGTCGATGTATCCGAGAAGAGTGGGCTCCAGGACTTGTGCAGTTCCGCTGCGGCAAAATTCAGGAACTGCTGCAGGCGCGCCCGGGCCACAGTACCCGGTGCCGGCGCATATGCATGGTCCGGATTGTTGTCCGCGATGTACTGCAGAATTGCGACTCCCTCGGTCAGAACCTCACCCTCGCCGAGTTTTAGGGCCGGCACGTATCCGTTCGGGCTGATACCGCGAAAGGACTGTCCGGTCGCCGTCTCGCCGGTTTTCGGATCGACCGCTTCGATGTCAAAGGTCACATTGGTTTCGTTCAGCATGATGTGGCTTGCCAGAGAACAGGCGCCGGGAATGTAATAGAGTTTCATTTCAGTCTCCTGATGGTTTTTATGCCCACACCGGATACGCCTGCTGACGAATGATTGATAATATTGAGTTTTCATGCTTATGATCTGATTTTTAGATCATCTGGATGCAGCCGTTGACCCTTGATCAGCTCATTGCCCTCGACGCAATTGTCGCCGCCGGTACCTTTCGGGGGGCCGCAGACCGGCTGAACAAGGCCCAGTCCGCCATCAGCCACCAGATCCGCAAGCTGGAGGACGAACTGGGCTTTGACCTCTTCACCAGAGAGGACTACCGCCCGCGCCTCACGGAAAACGGCGAAGTCTACTACCGGGAAGCTCTGCGGGTTCTGGAACAGGTGCGGGTGCTGAAGTCAGCGGCCACAGGCCTCGCGGGTGAACAGGAGGCGGAAATCCGGATCGCCGCAACGGCAACAATGGCCCTTGACCCGTTTCTGACCATCCTCGGCACCGTGAGCCGCGCATGGCCTGCAACGCATGTCCGTCTTTACGAGGAGCTCATGGGAGGCCCTTTGGCCCGTCTCATGGCCTCAGAGGCGGACATGATCCTGGCCGGTCTTGAGGGCGTGCCGGTGGACGAGGTCGAAACACTGCCGGTCGGTCATGTGACAATCCTGCCGGTCGCACACCGTGATTTTCCCGCGGCCTCCCGCCCCGGATTGCGCAGCCGGCGCGAGATGCAGACGTATACGCAGGTGGTCGTCTCGGGCACCGGTGGCGAGGCGTTCACTCAGAGCCGGGACCTGATGTCCGGCGGGCGGCGCTGGACCGTCACTGGGTTTGAAGCCAAACGCAGTATCATCAGTGCAGGCCTTGGCTGGGGCGGCATGCCCGCGCACCTGATCCGCGACGAGCTTGATATAGGAGCCTTTACGGTCCTGAATGTCGAGGGGTTTCCACCACGGCACACGCAGATATTTGCGATCCGCCGGCGGGACCAACCGATGGGTACTGTTATGGCCGCACTCTGGGACGCGTTGCAGGGGCAACCAGCCGCACAGCACATTCGGGATCAGCCACCCCGAAGCTGAAAGGGTGCCGCGCCGTTCGCTCATCCGAACAGCGCGGCAGGTTATCAGGCGTTTACGTCAACAACCACACGGCCTTTGATCTGACCTTTCAGGATGTCAGAACCAAGCTGCGGCAGATCGGACAGCGTGGCGGGCTGCACCATCGCTTCCAGTTTGTCCATCGGCAGGTCACTTGCGATACGCTGCCAAGCGCGCAGGCGGTTCTCATAAGGCTGCATCACACTGTCGATGCCCAGCAGGTTGACCCCCCGCAGCAGGAACGGAATGACCGTCGCCGGCAGACCAGCGCCCCCTGCAAGACCCACAGCAGAAACAGACGCGCCATATTTCATCTGCCCAAGCACACGTGCCAGCATGTCCCCGCCCACGGCGTCCACGCAGCCTGCCCATGTTTCCGCTTCCAGCGGACGTTTGACCGTCTCGTTGATCTCTTCGCGGGCCACGATCTGTGTCGCCCCCAGTGACGTCAGGTAGTCCGCCGTTTCCGGGCGCCCGGTCACTCCGGCCACCTCATGACCAAGGGCTGCCAGGATCGCCACGGCAACAGACCCCACGCCGCCGGCGGCACCGGTCACCAGAACCGGGCCGTCTCCCGGTTTCAGCCCGTGATCCTCGAGCGCCATGACTGCCAGCATCGAGGTAAAGCCCGCAGTTCCCACAGCCATCGCCTGGCGCGTATCAAGGCCACCCGGCAGCGGCACCAGCCAGTCGGCCTTCACGCGCGCTTTCTGCGCGTATCCGCCCCAGTGTACCTCGCCGACGCGCCAGCCGGTCAGCACAACCTTGTCGCCCGGCTTGTAACGCGCGTCCTCAGAGCTTTCGACGGTCCCGGCGAAATCGATGCCCGGCACATGCGGATAGTTGCGGACCAGACCGCCACCAGGGCCAATGCACAGGCCGTCCTTATAGTTTACAGTGGAATATTCGACGGCAACCGTCACATCACCCGCGGGCAACTGATCAACGCTGATCTCTTCCACGGCAGCAGAGGTTTTGCCGCTTTCCTCATCCTTGTTGACCACAAGTGCGTTGAACATCGTCATCTCCTTTCGGGCGTCTCGCCCTGTTTTACGTCAGTTTCAGTTATTCGGCGGCTGGTTGCCCGCCGTCTGTCAGATCCAGAACCCCGGCTGCACCGTCGCGCGGCGCATCCCGTCCGGTGTCTCCACCTCAAGCTCTGTACCGGTATCCCAGTGCGTCATGCGCACCATGCCGATAGACACATTGGTCACGAAATCCGGGCTCCACGCCGCAGAGGTGATCTGCCCCACCCGGCGTCCCCCGGCAAAAAGCGGCCAGGCCCGGTCACAGGACGGGACCGGATCTCCGTCGATAGCGATGGCGCGCACCTGCTGCACCGGCCCTTCCTTGGCGACCCGCAGCAAGGCATCCCGCCCGATACAGCCGATGGCCGTCTGCGTATCGCAGAACCGGCCCAGACCGCATTCATGCGGCGTGTTGTCGTCGGTCATGTCATTGCCATAAGACAACAGACCGCCCTCAATCCGTTCGATCCCGTTGGGGCAGCCAGCGCGTACGTTCAGGTCCTCGCCCGCGGCAAACAGCGCGTTCCAGAGCGGCATGCCGATGTCGCCGCCTTCAACGTAGATCTCGAAACCACCCTGCTTGGAATACCCCGACCGGGCCACCACAAGCTCGCGACCCTCAAATTCGAAAAGCCCGAAACGGAAGAACCGCACATCATTGACCGTATCACCGAAAATGCGCGCCATCAGCTGGTCCGCTTTCGGACCCTGAACGGCCAGCGGTGACACGTCCGGCTCATCTACCAGCACGTCGAGGCGGTAGCCGTTTGCGATGCCCTTGACCCAGAGCAGCAGATCGCTGTCCGCGATGGAAATCCACCAGCGGTCCTCGGCCAGTTTCACGGCCACAGGATCGTTCAGCATGCCGCCCGTTTCATCCACAATCGGCACATAGAAACAGCGCCCCGGCAGCATGCCCCGCAGATCGCGCGGCGTCAGCATCTGCATCAGACGGGCGGCATCAGGGCCGCGCAGTTCGACCTGCCGCTCGACCGAGACGTCCCAGACCTGAACATGATTTTTCAGGTGGTGGTAATCCGCCTCAACACTCTCGAACATGGTTGGCAGGAGCATGCGGTTATACACGGTGTACGCTTTGACACCGGCAGCCTCTACACCATCCGAAAACGGGGTACGGCGCAAGCGCCGTGACGGGGAAATCAACGCCATTTCAGGCATCCTCTGGCATGACAAAAAGGTCAGATACCGGCGCCTTTTCACCGACAGCCGTCAGCATGGCGTGGATCTGCCCCCTGTGGTGGGTCTGGTGGTTGAAAAAATGCATGACGGACGGGGCCAGCGGCGCTTTGACATCGCGGCCCAGAACACTTGAATAAAAGGACAGCTCATTGGTCATATCAAGAGCACGCAGACTGTCGGCCCAGTAGCGGATTTTGCCATCCATGCGGAACCGCTCTGCGGCCCATGACCCGATGGTCGGGTGTATCTGTGTGCTGCCCGATATGTCCGCCTTCGGCTTTTCGACTGACGGGTCAAACCGGCTCATCCACATGGTGTCGCCCCAGAGCAGATGATTGGCCGTCCCGAGGATGGAACCGAAGAACGCTCCGCGGTCCTGTTCCAGCACATCCACGGACATCTCCGACAGAACCGGGATCAGCTGGCTGTTCTGCCAGCTGTTATAACGGGCCATCGTCCGGACATAGCCCGCGTCGATCACGCCTTGGGACCTTTCCAGTCAATCGGGCAGATCTCTGCTGACTTACCGCCAAAGTCCCACACCCTGCCATAATCGCGCACACGGCTTTTCAGTCCGGTTGCCGCGATGATATCCGGACCCATCCAGTATTTGGAGTTGCTGACCATGACAGGATGGCCGGGATCTTTGCCCGCCAGCATCTCAATCTCACCCTGGATTTTGCGGCCGATCATGATCGACCGGCGGTTGCCTTCGCGCACAATCTCGACCGGGGCGCGTTCAGCGCCGATAATCTCAGATACGAGCATGGTGAACAGGCCCGTTGTCCCACCCGCAGCACCGGAGAAAATCTGCAGAATGCCATTGTACGCCTTGCCGGTTGCCCGCTCATCCACATAGGCCGCAACCTTCCAGTTGCCCTCGCCCATGCGTCCGGGGATGTCGACCAGCAGCCCGATGTTCAGACCGGCCAGGCTCTCACCCTCGTAGTGGCCTTCGTCAATGGCGATCGCCATCCAGGCGTGGCAGTGCCCTTCGGTCGGAGGATGCGCGCCAAGGCTGACAACACAGGGACAGAAAACCGTGCAGGAACAGTTCAGGAAAAGCTCGCCCTTGATGGCCCATTCCGTCGGCGTTGACTGCCTGCGTTTGGGGTTTGGCATCCGCTGATCGATGCGCTGGCTGATCCGCAGCCGGTCCGCATCAGGCTTTCTGTTGGTCGCCATATCCTATCCTCCCGTAAAAATCTGCCAGACCGGCAGTGCAACACCGGCCAGAACCAGTGCAAAGCCCATAGGTCGTGTCACATAATGACCCAGCTGGGGCAGTTTCTCTATAACCATAAAGAGCGTCGCGAGCCCCATCCACGCAAGGTTCATCACACCGCCGACAAATCCAAGTGCCATGAACCCCCAGCAGCAGCCGACGCAGTAAGCCCCCAGTCCAAGACCCATCCGCAGCCCGCCGGCAAACCCGGTGCGCCAGTGTCCGAGGAAATACATCATCGGACTGTGGCAAACACCGTGGCAGATCTCTTTGGTGCGCGTGAACTGAAAAAGACCAACAACGAGCAACAGCCCCCCGGCAACCCAAGGCGATTTCGCAATGCCAAGCATATCGACGACGCCGCCAAACAGCAGCCCAAGCTGTGCGCCCGTTATGACCGCTGCAAAAAGCACCCATACAATGAAATAACCCAGCAGCACTGCCAGCCAGCCGGCGCGCGTGCCGTTCGCGCTGTGGATCAGGTCTTCGTAGGCGCGCAGCGTTGGCACCAGTGTTGGCAGCATCATCGCGGCCATCATGATCGCCCACATCACAAACAGCGGCCCGAAGTTGGCCATCGGCATGTACATCGGCATACGCGGGTCCATCGCGGCCATGCGCGCGCCCATTTCGCCCGGGCGACCAAGCAGATCGACGTCCATGTCCACGCTCATGGCGTACATGACCCACCACGCGCCAAGGATTGACGCGAAAAACCCGAGCCAGAGTGTTGAGCGGAGCATGCCCTGCATGGTGAGTCCCTTGTTCTTGCCTTTCAAATGCCAGACAATTAGAAAACGGGCAAACAATAAATGTAAGACAAATGAAGATTGATCCAGAAAGCCCCGCAGATCTGTCCGCACAGATTGCCGGAGCCATACGAGACGCCATTGTGGACGGGACTCTCATCGTAGATGAGCGTCTGCCGTCGGAAGCAGAACTGTCCGAGCATTTCGATGTCTCACGTCCGACTGTCCGCGAAGCGCTCAAAAGGCTTGCTGCCCAGAGCCTGATCCGCACCCAGCGGGGCGCCACCGGCGGGGCTTTTGTGAACCGTCTGAGTTTCGAGGCCGCGTATCCCCAGCAGATCACGACCTCGACGCTGCTTTTGAGCATGAATGCTGTGAAATTCGAGACGGCGTGCGAAGCCCGCTATGCGCTGGAACGCGCCTGTGCACCCCTGTCGGCTGAGCGGCGTACGCCCGACCAACTAGCCACAATGCGCGCCGAAATCCACCGCCAGGCCCAGCCCGGGCTGACAGACGAGGCGTTCTGTGCCTCTGACGTCGCCTTTCACCGCGCACTGGTGGATGGCGCGTGTAATCCCGTGCTCAGCTATCAGCTTGCAGGCGCCGTTGAAGCCATGCAGCCGCTGATGAATATGATCACCTTCACTGCGCGCTCCCGCAGCAGGATTGTGGATATCCACACGGCCATTGCAGATGCGCTGGAGACACATGACGGCGCGCGCACCCAGGATGCCCTGTCTGATCTTGAAAAGGAAACGCAGGCACTTGCTACAAGTGTGTTTGAAGCCCGGGCCAGACAAAGCACCGCCTGAGATCAGTCGCTGGTGCTGGCCTCAGCGTCCTGCCCGCGACGCGTATTTTCTGCTGTTGCCCGCTCATCAAGCGAAGCGTCCACAAGATACTGAAGCGCCCGCCAGATGTTTTTCATATGCCGGGCAGAGCCTGGCTGACTGTGCTTGTCGATCAACTCGCCGATCCGTATGAGAGACAGGGATTCGTGCTGCTCGATGTCATCACGCACCTCATCCATCACAGCATCGGCAAGATCGAAGAACGACCGCACGATCTGGGCTTTTTCGGAATCGCTGAGCGCAGTATCTGCGGCAAAAACGTCATCGTTTTCCGCCAGACCCGAATGATCACGCTTGTCTGTAGTGGTAAGGGTAGAAGACATGCTGTCCAGGGCCGTAGTATGGTCGAAAGACGCAGACGTCTTTGGTTTGAAAACTGAAAATTACCTTATAGGTGGTAGTGGGGGTGTCAAGACCAGCGCTGGGTTGAACCATCTCCGAACAGTATTTCTTCGGCCTGCCGTGACGCGGTCAGAATGGATTCAATCTGCTCGGGATTCCAGCGGTGGATATGGGGCAGCATCGCACAGACTGTACCTGCGGCCCTGCCGTTTCGGCGAAAGACCGGCGCTCCCGCGTATGACCCTATACCCAGCTCGGAAACCGCCGGATTGCCCCGCAGCAGTGGATGATTAAAGGCATCATCCACGATCAGCGGGAATCCCATTTCCACCGTATGTTCACAGACCGGATACCCGATCGGCAACTCATGGCGCAGACGTTCCGGCAGGCGCGGACCACAATATCCGTGTACCACATGTCTGTCCGGCAACATCTCTGTAATCAGTACAGTACCGGCCCCCACGCATTGCAACAGGCGTTGTGCAAGTTCATCTGCAGTGCCTGAAATTCCGATGTCTGACATCGCAACCTCCGATCGGGCCAGCAGCGCCTGGTACGCTGCACTCCCGGAATGCTTCGTATTCAAAATAAAGCCACACCGGTACGAACGCACCGCCGCGACGAAAACCCGGGCACCTGGAAAATCAGCACCCACAGGTCAGCACAAATTTTTTTACTCAATATACAGTCGCCGGCTCTCCCTCCGGCACAAAAAGGTTAACACATACCGGGTGTTTACGGAAGACAGCTGACGCAATTATGTCATTTCTATCTGGGGTTGCAAAGCGGTTGCAGCAGTGAACATGCATCCTTGCGCAAAGCGGCAAATCAGCTACGTCCCATAGTATGAGCGACATAATCAACATCACCTGCTGCCTTCTGACGATCGGGTTCGGGCTGTTTGGCTTTCTGGCACCACGCTACACTGCGGCGGCTCTCGATCTGGAAACGGGGCAATCCACGATGGGGCTTTCGGAGTTGCGGGCGTCCGTGGGCGGGCTTTTTGTGGTTGCCGGCGCTGGTGCCATTTTGATCGGGCACCCGGTGTCGTTCGTCATGGTTGGCGTCGCCTTCGTTGGTGCCGCTCTGGGACGCGCTGTTTCGCTGGTACTGGATAAACCACCTGTGGCCAAGGTGCTGGTGTTTGGCGGAATAGAGGCCGCACTTGCCGCGGCGCTGATCGGCGCAAACGGGTCCGCAGTCTTCTGAAACGGAATTTTAAGGTGAAGGACTGCTTTTAGAAAATTGATATTCATTCATATTTTCAGTTTTTCTATTTTTTCGACTTTCACTTGAGCCCCCCCGGACAAGCCCCTATATTGGTTTTGTTCTTCGGAACTATGAACATAAACGCGCTCGTAATAAGCGGATCGGACCCGGGGGCGGTACCCGGCGGCTCCACCAAATATCCTTCATTTGAGGACTATGGGGCCGAAACAGGATCGACGAACGTCTAAAGGGGTTAGCTTTGTTTCGGTGAGATACCACCGTTATCGGTTCAAAACGTACAATTGCAAATGACAATCGTGCACCGGCGGCAATGGCTGCGTAAGCAGTCGGAGCTTCCGAAATCTTAAGCCCTGGCGCCTTGCAGCACCAGGCGGGGTCCGCAGGCACCTGGCAACAGAAGCCTGCACCTCATCACATCCCGATCTTCTGCACGACAGGCACGGGCGACCGGTGACCTTTGGCAGCCCATAGCCAACTGACCAGCGCAGGCAATTGACCGCGACCGCATGAACTGGCATCCGGAACACATGGGAGCACATGATTGCCCCGCAAGGCTGAATCCCGAGGGTCATATCCTGTTCCCGCTGAAGGTTACTGCACAATGGACGGATATCTGACACCCGCCCCGGAAATTCTGCTGCGTGCCATTGATTTGCCAGCGGCGCCCGCTCAAACCCTGCCCTGCAGACAACAACTGCCGGCGCTCGACAGACAGCCACGAAACCAGCGCGCCGGTTTGGAGGCTCTATGAGCGCCCCCTCTTTTCAGGAGATGTTCCGCGTCTTCGGGCGGATCGGACTGCTGTCTTTCGGCGGGCCGGCCGCGCAGATTTCGCTGATGCACCGCGAACTGGTAACGGAGCAAAGATGGCTCAGCGAGCCGGATTTCCTGCGCGCGCTGTCTCTGTGCATGCTGCTGCCTGGCCCTGAAGCCATGCAACTGGCCACATATGCAGGCTGGCGGCTGCACGGGACGCGTGGCGGGCTGATTGCGGGACTGCTGTTTGTGTTACCGGGCGCTTTGGTCGTGCTCGCGCTGGCGCTTGGCTATGCCGTTTATGGACAGGTGCCGCTTGTTCAGGCCGCCTTCGCGGGCATTAAAGCGGCCGTTATTGTTATCGTGCTGCAGGCACTCTGCCGGGTTGCAGGGAAATCACTGAAAACCCCAACAGCCTGGATACTCGCTCTTGCGGCGTTCAGCGGCCTGTTTCTGTTTGGCATACCCTTCCCGCTTCTGGTGATCAGCGCGGGGCTCTGGGGTTTCCTGACGACGCGCACCACGGAAGCCCCGGCGCCGCCCGCCCTGCCCCTACACCACAACAGCCTGCGGACATTCGTCATTTGGGCTGGGCTCTGGCTGGCACCCGTGCTGGTGCTGGCTGCGACCGGGCAGACCTTCCTGACAGACATCGCTCTCTTTTTCTCCAAACTCGCCGTTGTGACCTTTGGCGGGGCTTATGCGGTGCTCACCTGGATCACCCAGACCGTCGTGACCGATTTCGGCTGGATCACACCGGATCAGATGATCGATGCGCTGGGGCTGGCAGAAACAACGCCCGGTCCGCTGATCCTGGTCACCGAATTCGTGGCTTTGCTGGCGGGGTACGCGCAGGGCGGCGTGCCGCTGGCACTTGCTGCGGGCGCCGTCACGCTCTGGGTGACCTTTGTGCCGTGTTTTTTGTGGATTTTCCTGGCCGGCCCGTGGCTTGATGCCATCAGCGCCCGCCCCCGCCTGTCCGCCGCGCTGGAGGCCGTTACCGCCGCCGTCGTTGGCGTTATTCTCAACCTTGCTGTGTGGTTCGCGATCCATGTGCTGTTCACACGAACGCTGCCGGACACAGGCATTGCGGCCCCGCTCCCGGACCCGGGCTCAGCAGATTTTCAGGCGTTTCTGCTCACCGGGCTCGCCGCGGTCCTGATCACGGGTCTGAACTGGGGGATCCTGAAAGTCCTGCCAGCCATTGCCCTTGCCGGACTTCTCACCAGTCTCTTCTGATTTTACCCGATTTGCCGGTGCAGCCTCTTTTATCCGCCGGTGAATCAGCTATGCTTCTTCTCGACTGTCCGCGCGGGGGAACCCCATGAGCCGAAGCATAGATTACGGTAACCTGATGCATGACGCCATGCGTGGCCTGATCCGCAAGGTGCTTCAGGATGTGTCCGACAATGGCCTGCCCGGCGCGCATCATTTCTTTATAACATTTGACACCAGTCACCCGGATGCTGAACTGGCCGACTGGCTGTCAGATCGCTACCCCGGTGAAATGACGGTTGTGATGCAGCACTGGTATGACAACCTCGATGTGGGGGACGAAGGTTTTGCGGTCACGCTGAATTTCGGCGATGCGCCGGAGCCGCTTTACATTCCCTATGACGCGATCCGGACCTTTGTGGATCCATCTGTTGAGTTCGGCCTGCGGTTTGAGACCCAGCAGGACGAAGATGACGAGGACGCACCGGTGGCAGAGGCAACGCCGATGCCCGCGAAAATGCCTGCCACACGCAAAAAAACCGAAGAACCGGCAGAAGCCGCTGCCGAAGACGACACAGAAAAATCCGGCGATGCCGAGGTCGTATCGCTCGACAGCTTCCGGAAGTAACTGTCAGATTTTTTTCAGAAATGTCGTGACTGTTCGCTGGATTTCGCCGTTTCGCACTGACTGATATTCCAGCTTCAGGCCCCCGTCGGTCAGCGTCCGGTTAAACTGCTGGATTTCATATCCGCCATCTTCCGCGACGAACAGCGAATACACACTGAGCGTGTCGCCATCAATCCGGCTCCATACATAGGGCTCGCCCTTCATCGGATCCAGTTGCACCGAATGGCCAAACACGTTGCGTTTCATGGCCGAGGCGTAGACATCCGCACGGTCGCTTGGCACAAATTCAATGGAGTATGACTTCGATTTCGCCGTGCCATTCGGTCGGTAAGTCGTCGACGTCCAGTCAACGCGGTACCCTTCGTCCGTTGGTTCAATGGTCACGCTCATGTCACGCGGACGGGCCGTACCATCGGCGGAGATCACATCCGCACTGCCCTCGTAACTT
Organism: Roseobacter phycocola; assembly: GCF_042055075.2. Classification (GTDB taxonomy): domain Bacteria; phylum Pseudomonadota; class Alphaproteobacteria; order Rhodobacterales; family Rhodobacteraceae; genus Roseobacter. The sequence goes on from NZ_CP194010.1 coordinate 1,569,374, forward strand.
CCGGCGAACCGCGTAATATCCGCCTGCGCCGCTGCCGCCGTGAGAGCAAGCGCACAAAAACATAGGCAAAGGGCAAGGGCCTGCCGTGTTACAGCCAGGGACCAGGTCATATCAATCGTACCTCCACTACGCACCGGACAGCTGCAGCTGTCCCTAATAACTTAGGTCACCTGGCGCATCATGCAATCTCTCACCCTGCGGCACTTCGCAGCGTTCTGCCCGTTGCGCCGCGCGTCATGCAGCGGTACACCCGATGCGACGCAATTCACCCACGGAGCCACCCATGTCCCAGACCCGCACAGAAACCGACAGCTTTGGTCCGCTTGAGGTTCCGGCAGACAAATACTGGGGCGCTCAGACCCAGCGTTCCATCATGAATTTCCCGATCGGCTGGGAAAAACAGCCCATCGCCGTCGTCCGAGCGCTTGGTGTGATCAAAAAAGCCTGCGCACAGGCCAATATCGAACTGGGCAAACTGGACGCTGAACGCGGTAACGCCATTGTACAGGCCGCGGGAGAGGTCGTTGAGGGCCGCTTCGACGACAACTTCCCGCTTGTGGTCTGGCAGACCGGGTCCGGCACGCAGTCGAACATGAATGCCAACGAAGTGATAGCCAACCGGGCCATTGAAATTCTGGGGGGCGTGATCGGGTCCAAGGACCCGGTGCACCCCAACGATCACTGCAACATGGGTCAGTCGTCAAACGATACTTTCCCGACTGCCATGCACATATCAACGGCGATGACCGCACGCGATGTACTGTTGCCCGGTCTTGAAAAACTGCATGGAGCACTGGAGGCGAAGGTTGCCGAATTTGACGGCATCATCAAGATCGGCCGGACGCACACCCAGGATGCAACGCCGCTCACGCTGAGCCAGGAGTTTTCGGGATATGCGCATCAGGTCGCCATGGGCATCCAACGGGTGAAGGACGCTCTGGGACGCATCTATGAACTGGCCCAGGGCGGTACAGCGGTCGGCACAGGCCTCAATACATCGCCTGGATGGGATGTGATGGTCGCGGCCAATATGGCTGAGGTCACCGGTCTGCCCTTTGTGACCGCCCCCAACAAGTTCGAGGCGCTTGCCGCTCACGACGCGATGGTGGAAATGTCCGGCGCTCTGAAAACCGTCGCGGCATCACTCTTCAAAATCGCCAACGACATCCGTCTGCTGGGTTCTGGCCCCCGTTGTGGTCTGGGCGAACTGATCCTGCCGGAAAATGAGCCCGGGTCGTCGATCATGCCGGGCAAAGTCAACCCGACCCAGTGTGAGGCCCTGACCCAGGTCTGTGCGCATGTGATGGGCAACGATGCCGCCGTCGGTTTTGCCGGAAGCCAGGGGCATTTTGAGCTCAACGTCTATAAACCGATGATGGCGTACAACGTGCTGCAGTCGATGCAGTTGCTGGGAGATGCCGCATCGGCGTTCACCGACAATCTGATCGACGGACTGCGCGCGGATGCGGACCGCATTGAGAAACTGATGCGCGAGTCGCTGATGCTGGTAACTGCTCTGGCGCCGGAGATCGGCTACGACAACGCCACAACGGTCGCAAAGACCGCGCATAAGAACGGCACTACCCTCATCGAGGAAGCGGTTAACCTTGGGTTCGTGACCGAAGAGCGCTTCAACGAAGTGGTGCGCCCGGAAAACATGACCGGGCCCAAATGAGCAAACCGGTCAACCTGAACAGGTTTCGCAAGGAACGTGCCCGGCAGGAAAGCCGGGCGCGGGCCGATGAAAACGCGGTCAGGTTCGGACGCAGCAAGGCCGAAAAAGAACTGGACCAGGCCCGTAAAGACCTGGCCGACCGCCGCACAGACGGGCACAGGCGCGACAAGTGAGCCGCAGGCCCGTTAAACGCTCTGTCACCCTCAAGGGACACCGCACCTCAATCTCGCTGGAAGACGAGTTCTGGCAGGCGCTGCGCGATATTGCGGCCGCGCGGTCCACGCCTCTTAATGCTCTGGTGGCTGAAATCGATGTGGCACGGGGCACAGAGACCGGTCTGGCCTCTGCAATCCGCGTCTACGTGCTGCGCCAGCTTCAGGCGCAGCTGGAACGCTCTCAGACGGACGCGCGATAAATTTTGTCGATGTTGCCGCCCAGTGCCGCGTCGAACTCCGCATCAGACATACTGATCTGAAGCCCTTCGGTCAGGGCACGGCTGAAGCTGGCGATCATGTGATCATTCTGCGCCAGACGGGCCGACGCGTCATCGGTGGAATATCCCCCCGACAGGGCCACAACGCGCAATACCCGCGGGTGCTGTGCCAGAGCGTCATAAAGACCCGCCTTTTCCGGCAGTGTGAGCTTAAGCATGATGTCAACGCCGTCAGGCAGCGCGTCCAGATGCCGGGCGATTTCCGCCTCCAGCATGGCTTCAGCCTCGGCTTTGGTCTCAGAGTGAATGTTTATCTCGGGCTCCAGGATCGGCACCAGACCGGCTGCCGTTACGGTCGCACCCACCTCGAACTGCTGCGCCACGATGGCCGCGATACCGGCCGCATCCGCCTCGTGGATGACCGAGCGTTCCTTGGTCCCGAAGATACCCTTGCCGCGCGCTTCCTCAAGGAGGGTATCCAGACCAGGCATCGGCTTCATCAACTGCACGCTGTCCGCCTGTTCTTCCAGACCTTTGTCGATCTTCAGGAACGGCACAATACCACGGTCATGCCACAACAGCTCCGCAACAGGCTTGCCATTGATCGTATCATTCATGGTGCGTTCAAAAAGGATCGCACCGATGACTTTCTCACTGGTAAAATCTGAAGACAGAATGATCCGCGCGCGCATGTCGTGCATAGCACGGAACATCTCTTCATCACCGGAATAATCTGAGGGTTCAACACCATAAAGGCTCAGCGCCTTGGGCGTGGAGCCGCCCGACTGGTCCAGTGCTGCGATAAAACCTGCGCCGGACTGCATCTGTTCGCGCATTGAAGACTGATCTGACATGTCTCACTCGTTCCTTCTGATTCCGCCCCTGCGCCTTTCCATAAATGACTGATCGGACGGAAGATACATGTTAGCGCCGGACAACGCGCCGACGAATTGCTTCAGAGCATCCGGACGCCGCAATTGCGGTCCGCATCGCATGCAATCCAGCGTGGCGGCAGACAGGAAATCTGCCTGAGTGATCGAGGTCTTGGAACGGGCGGCCGGTTATCCCAGAAGCGCAAGCGCCGGGAATTTCTCAAGCAGCCACCAGGAAAACGTCGTGAACGCCCCAGTCAGCATGGCAAGCCCCACCAGAAGCAGCAGCCCCCCCATCACACGTTCAATCGTATGCATGTGGCGCTTGAGGCGGTTCATGACACCCATTGCCCGGGTGATAAACATCGCCGCGAGCAGGAAAGGAATACCGAGCCCGGCAGCATAGATGCCCAACAGGACCGTCCCGCGTGTGACAGATGCCTCGGATGCGGCAAGCGACAGGATCGCGCCCAGCTGCGGGCCGATGCAGGGCGTCCAGCCAAAGGCAAAGGCCAACCCAAGAATATAGGCGCCAAAGCTTGAGCCGCCACGCTCGCCTGCATCCAGACGGGCCTCACGATCGAGGAAGGGAATACGGAAGACACCCAGAAAATGCAGGCCGAAGATGATGATCACGATCCCCGAAATGCGGGCAAACAGCAGCTGGTTCTGCAGGAAAAACGCCCCGAACGCGGAAGCCGTGAACCCAAGGATCAGAAAGACGGTGCTCAGCCCCATCACAAAGAACAGCGCCGAGATAACAGCCCGCCTGCGCGCGGCGTTCTCCCCGGACATCTCGCTCAGGCTGACGCCGCTCATATAAGCGAGGTAGGGCGGCACAATGGGCAGCACACAGGGGCTCAGGAAACTGATGATCCCGGCAAAAAGGGCCACTGTCATGGCCGGCAGAAGACCCGCGTCTATGATTTCAATTCCAAACATACCCGACCCCTAGCGGATCGGGTGCCGCACGTCACCCCGGCGAATGGTCACAACATTGTGGACAGAATGAAATATCACCCCTATCTGAGCGACATGAATGACGAAAACACCGCCGAACTTGATGCCACCGGGCTGCTCTGCCCCCTGCCCGTTCTGAAAGCCCGCAAACGGCTTCAGGGCCTTAGTCCCGGCGATACCCTGAAGATACTGGCCGACGATCCCGCAGCCGTAATTGACGTGCCGCATTTCTGTCATGAGGCTGGTCATGAACTGATTTCCGCCGCCGACAGCGGCACCGTTCAGACATATGTCATCCGGAAGAAGGCATAAAAAAACAGGCTCCGAAGAGCCTGTTTTCAGCGTTTCACTGTAATCTCAGGTCAGCCGCCGAGCGACCACCAGCCTTTGCGTTTGGGCTTGGGCGGCTCTTCGGGCGCCGGCGCGGGTGCTGGTTCTGCAGCTACCGGTTCCGGTGCTGGCTCTGCAGCCACAGGCTCAGGTGCCGGTGCCTCGGCCACCTGCTCTGCTTCCGCAGGTGCGGGTTCCGGGTCCGCGGGCGTCTCTGCCGGCGCTTCTTCGGCAACCGGCGCAGGATCTGCATCCTTCTTCTTCGCACGGCTTGCCCGCTTGCGCTTGGGCTTCTCAGGTTCAGCCGGCGCTTCCGGCTCCGCCTTTGCATCTTCCGCAGGCGCTGCTTCGGTTGCAGGCTCTTCTGACGGTTGCGGCGCATCTTCAGCCGCAGCCTCCGAGGCTTCAGCGTCTTTGGCCGCTGCCGGCTTTCTGGACCGCGAACGGGTACGCTTTGGTTTAGCCGGTTTTTCCGGTGCCTCAGCGGCCTCGTCAGTCGCCTGCTCCACGTTTGCGTCGGTCTGCGTATTAGCAGCCTCGCCGGTCACATTTTCGGCATCCGCACCATCCTCAGAACCGGAGGTTTCTGCAGCGTTCTGATCGCCTGCCTCTTCTCCGGACTGCTGATCGTTGTTGTTGCGGTTCCGGCTCCGTCTGCGGCGACGACGACGGCGCTTCGGCTTGCCTTCACCTTCGTTCTCCTGCGCCGCGGCTGGTGCTTCTTCCTCATCGACCGGCTCGTCAGCATCGACCTGATCCATCAGCGATGTATCAACGGAAACCACGGCTTCGGCAGAGGCTTTGACGATGCGTGTCGCTGTTTTGAACTTCTCCATGCTGAAGTCCGGGCTGACCAGCGCAGGATCCCCTTCAATCCGCACCGACAGGCCATAGCCGGCCTCGATCTGTGCGATGTGCTCCCGCTTCTGGTTCATCAGGAAGTTGGCGATGCCCACGGGCGCTTTGATCAGCACCTCGCGGGAACGCTTGCGCGTGCCCTCTTCCTCGATCTGCCGCAGGATCGACAGCGCCAGGTTGTCGTCCGACCGGATCAGGCCGGTGCCATGGCAGGCATGGCAGGGCTGTGTCGTCGCCTCGATCATACCGGGGCGCAGGCGCTGACGCGACATCTCCATGAGGCCGAAACCGGAAATGCGTCCGACCTGAATGCGCGCACGATCGGTCTTGAGTTTTTCCTTCATGCGCTTTTCGACAGCGGAGTTGTTTTTACGCTCGTCCATGTCGATGAAGTCGATCACGATCAGACCGGCGAGGTCGCGCAGCCGCAGCTGGCGGGCAACCTCGTCGGCGGCCTCGAGGTTCGTCTTGGTCGCCGTCTGCTCGATGGAGCCTTCTTTGGTCGCGCGTCCCGAGTTCACGTCGATCGCCACAAGCGCCTCGGTCACACCGATCACGATGTACCCGCCCGAGGGCAGCTGAACGGTCGGGTTGAACATGGAGGCCAGGTAGCTCTCGACCTGGTAACGCGCAAAGAGCGGCAGACCTTCATTGTAGAGCTTCACGTTTTTGGCGTGGCTCGGCATGATCATCTTCATGAAGTCCTTGGCGATGCGGTAGCCGCGCTCACCCTCCACAAAAACCTCATCGATCTCACGGTTATAGAGATCCCGGATCGAGCGTTTGATCAGGTCGCCTTCTTCGTAGATCTTCGCCGGTGCGATGGATTTCAGCGTCAGTTCACGGATCTGCTCCCACAGACGCTGCAGATACTCATAGTCGCGTTTTATCTCGGCCTTGGTGCGTTTCGCCCCGGCCGTGCGTACAATAAGTCCGGCACCCTGCGGCACTTCGATCTCGTTGGCGATCTCCTTGAGCTTCTTGCGGTCCGCGGCATTGGTGATCTTGCGGCTGATACCGCCGCCACGCGCCGTGTTCGGCATCAGCACACAATAACGGCCAGCGAGGCTGAGGTACGTTGTCAGCGCAGCTCCCTTGTTGCCTCGTTCTTCCTTGACAACCTGCACCAGCAGGATCTGGCGGACCTTGATGACTTCCTGAATTTTGTAGCGGCGTGGACGCGGCTTGCGGGCCGGACGGATGTCTTCCTGATCGTCTTCGTCTGCGACGGATTCAATGCTGTCATCCTTGGATGACGCATCAGCCTTGCGTGGCTGGTCGTCATCATCATCGTCAGCCGCATCTGCGTCTGCGTCAGGTGCGTCGCCGTCGGTGTCTTCTGTGCTGCTTTCAGCTTCACTGTTTTCAGATGCGGCTGCCTCTGCAGCCTCTTCCGGTGTGTCCTCCGGCTCTTCGACGGGCGTCTCTGCGACGCGTTCCATCGGCGAAGACCCTTCTTCGTCATCCAGATCAATCGTCTGCATGCCCTCAATCTGATCCGTGTCCACTTCTTTCGTCGCGGTTGCATCTTCAGATTGCGTGTCTTCGGCCTTGGCGCGCGACCGGCTGCGGCGGCGGCGCTTGGGTTTTTCCTCGTCGTCTTCCTTGGCCTTCTGCGCTTCGGCATAGGCACGTTCTTCCTCAAGCAGCGCCTGTCGGTCGGCTACCGGGATCTGATAATAGTCCGGATGAATTTCCGAGAACGCAAGGAACCCGTGGCGGTTACCGCCATAGTCCACGAACGCCGCCTGGAGCGACGGTTCGACCCGTGTTACTTTTGCGAGGTAGATGTTGCCAGCGAGCTGGCGTTTGTTTTCGGATTCAAAGTCAAACTCCTCAACCTTGTTTCCGTCGACCACCACAACGCGGGTCTCTTCCGCGTGGGTGGCATCGATAAGCATTTTCTTAGCCATGTTTCCAGATTGCACAGCCGCAGCCTGCCCCATCCCGGAGGATCGGCCAGATGCGGAATATGTCTTGTCAGGGCGATCAGGGACGCACGCACTTCCATGCCTGGCGGTGCCAGGGGAAATCTGCTCAAAGCTTCGGCGCGCGTCATCGCGGTTCTTCTCCGACGCGGGCTCACAAAGGCGGCCTCGCGTCCACTATTTACTGCGTGTTTTGGGGCGTATGCGCCTTACAACCCGTCAGCGGTTCGTCAGCCGTTTCCGGCTCAATCGGTCTGACACGGTGACCTGATGTCTCAAACGTCACGCAGGTGCCAGCGAAACTCACAGGAAGGCGAACCGAAATCCGCCACTCCGTCCACTCAGATAATGCTACCTGAGGTAAAAACACAATGGGTAAAGTGCACTGCGCAGGTGTCCGCCACCGAAAACCCGGCTCTGAAGTGGGTCTCCTGCCGGTCCTCGACTGTTCACATACCGGTTCAGGAGGGCTTCGCCAGCTGCCAGATCTGCTCAACGGGATAGCTTTTTGCCCATTCTGCGGGCACGGCGCCACGAGTGTCATCGGCCCAGTCGGGCGCATAGATCTCATCGTATTTCCGCACAGAAAACCCGATCTTCGAAAAGAGCTTCATCCAGTCTGAAAACGTCAGGTTGAAACAGATCCCGCTCGGG